>NZ_JBPNXF010000008.1:0-361565 GCF_051207495.1 Klebsiella sp. K-3
TTTAGCGTGCTGATATGGCTCAGTTGGTAGAGCGCACCCTTGGTAAGGGTGAGGTCCCCAGTTCGACTCTGGGTATCAGCACCACTTTTTAGGTTAAAGTTCGGCACTTGTAAAGAATTTGCCTGGCGACGAGAGCGCGGTGGTCCCACCTGACCCCATGCCGAACTCAGAAGTGAAACGCCGTAGCGCCGATGGTAGTGTGGGGTCTCCCCATGTGAGAGTAGGGAATTGCCAGGCATCAAATAAAACAAAAGGCTCAGTCGAAAGACTGGGCCTTTTGTTTTATCTGTTGTTAGTCGATGAGCGCTCTCCGGAGTAGGGACAAATCCGCCGGGAGCGGATTTGAACGTTGCGCAGCAACGGCCCGGAGGGGGGGCGGGCAGGACGCCCGCCATAAACTGCCAGGCATCAAACAAGAAGAACCCCGTACCGGAAGGTGCAGGGTTTTTTGCTGTGTGGCGTCTATCTCCCCGGTGGCGCTGCGCTTACCGGGGCTACAAAAATCGTAGCCCGAGAAAGGCGCCTCGCGCCGCCCCCGGGGAAAGCGACCATATCAATATAAATGAAAGGCCCAGTCGTGTGACCGGGCCTTTCGTTTTTGTCTTTTGCGGCCAGACGCGCCGCCAGATCCCCGGTGGCGCTACGCTTACCGGGGCTACAAAAATCGTAGCCCGGGAAAGGCGCATCGCGCCGCCCCCGGGGAAAGCGACCATATCAATATAAATGAAAGGCCCAGTCGTGTGACTGGGCCTTTTGCCTTTCAGGGGAAGCCGACAGGGATACCTCCCGGCTGAGCATTATGGCGAGGAATCGTTAACGAGTAAGCGCCACGATACCTAACGTGAGACCGGCAACCGCTGCGGCACCACCGGCGATCGCGCCAGCTGTTTCCCAGTTATCCTGTGTTGTGCCTTTTACACAGGTGTTGGTATGCACCAGTCGGCCCTGCGAGTCATAGACAGGCACGCACGGGGAATCATGGGCACAGCCAGCAAGCAACGTTGCTAACAATGTCACTAATATTAATTTTTTCATGGTATTACCTCTAAATAACCGTTTGCTGTCAACGATGTCAACACATAACGGAATAGCTTATTTTACCATCGCAATGACCCAGGCCTGGAAGGGGAAATAATCTCAAATTATGAGCAGTGTAAATATCGTGAAGAGAAATGAGAAATAATGAAGAAAATATGCAGAGGGGGATATTTCAAGGCGTTAGTCGAAGATAAAAAATTAATATTTCTACTAACTTGTTGTTCTGATAGATATAAAAAAAGGCGCCGCGTGGCGCCTTGATAATTATAGTCGATTATTCTGCGTGGCGGGTAAAGCGACGCCTTACGACCACAAAGAACACCGGCACGAAGAAGATGGCCAGCAGCGTTGCGGTAAGCATACCGCCCATCACACCGGTACCTACAGCGTTTTGCGCGCCGCTACCAGCTCCATGGCTAATCACTAATGGCATGACCCCGAGAATAAAGGCTAATGAAGTCATTAATATAGGGCGCAGACGCATACGAGATGCTTCCAGGGTCGCCTCAATAATGCCTTTGCCTTCTTTATCCATAAGATCTTTAGCGAACTCGACAATAAGAATAGCGTTCTTCGCAGATAAACCAATAGTGGTTAACAGGCCGACCTGGAAATAAACGTCATTATTCAATCCTCTAAGCGAAGCTGCTAATAATGCGCCGATAACCCCTAATGGCACAACCAGCATAACTGAGAATGGAATAGACCAGCTTTCATAGAGTGCAGCCAGGCAGAGGAAGACGACTATCAGCGAAATTGCATATAGTGCTGGCGCCTGGTTGCCTGAGAGACGCTCCTGATAGGACATGCCGGTCCAGTCATAGCCAATACCCGTAGGTAGTTTACTGGCCAGTTGCTCCATCAGCGCCATCGCTTCCCCGGTACTCTTGCCCGGAGCAGCTTCGCCGAGGATCTCCATCGAAGGCAGGCCGTTGTAACGCTCAAGGCGCGGAGAACCATATACCCAACGTGAGGTGACGAATGCAGAGAACGGTACCATTTCACCGTTAGAACTGCGGACATACATATTATTGATATCACCCGGCAGCATACGGAAGCTGGCATCGGCTTGAACGTAGACCTTTTTCACGCGGCCGCGGTCGATAAAGTCATTCACATAGTAGCCGCCAAGCGCTGCCGAGATCGTTTCGTTAATGTCGGATAGTGAAACGCCCAGCGCCTGCGCTTTCTCTTGATCGACGTCGAGCTTAAACTGCGGCGTATCCTCAAGGCCATTAGGGCGAACACGTACCAGTTGAGCCGGATGTTGTTTTACCATCCCCAGAAGCTGGTTTCGGGCCTGGGTCAACTGTGTGTGTCCTAAACCGCCCTGGTCAATCAGTTCGAAGTCGAAACCAGTCGCGGTACCTAATTCGATGATGGCCGGCATGTTGAACGGGAAGACCATCGCATCTTTAATCTGGCCAAAGGCGGCAGTGGCGCGTTTGATAATGGCTTCGACACCGTTTTCCGTACCGCTGCGCGCTTCCCACGGTTTCAGGCTAACGAAGGCCATACCGGAGTTTTGGCCCTGTCCGCTGAAGCTAAAGCCGTTAACGGTGAACACGCTTTCAACGTTAGCTTTCTCTTTCTGCAGATAGTAGTCAGTGACGGAATCAAGCACCTTCTGCGTACGCTCCTGGGTGGCGCCTGCGGGCAGTTGGATCATGGTCAGGAACACGCCCTGGTCTTCATCAGGTAAGAATGATGTCGGCAGGCGGACAAACAGTACGGCCATGCCGATAACAATCAGCAGATAGATAACCAGATAGCGCCCGGTGCCGCGCAGGATCCCGCTTACGCTGTTGGTGTAGTGGTTAACGCTTTGGTCAAACCTGGCGTTAAACCAGCCGAAGAACCCCTTTTTGCCATGATGGTCTGCGGATGCTGGTTTTAACATGGTTGCGCACAGCGCCGGGGTCAGTACCAGCGCGACCAGTACAGACAGCGCCATCGCGGAAACGATAGTGATGGAGAACTGACGATAAATCGCCCCGGTCGAGCCGCCAAAGAAGGCCATCGGGACGAATACCGCCGAGAGCACCATGGCGATACCAACCAGCGCCCCCTGGATCTGCTCCATTGATTTCTCGGTGGCTTCAACGGGGGAAAGCTTCTCCTCGACCATCACGCGCTCGACGTTCTCCACCACCACGATGGCATCGTCGACCAGTAGCCCTATCGCCAGCACCATGCCGAACATGGTTAGCGTGTTGATGGAGTAGCCGAACATCGCCAGTACCGCAAAGGTGCCCAACAAAACCACCGGCACGGCAATCGTCGGGATAAGCGTTGCACGGATGTTCTGCAGGAATAGATACATCACGAGGAAGACGAGGATAATGGCTTCAAACAGCGTTTTAACCACTTCGTGAATGGAGATTTTAACGAACGGCGTGGTGTCGTAGGGATAAACAACTTTCATCCCTTGCGGGAAGAAAGGCTGCAGCTCGGCAAGTTTCGCTTTAATCGCCGTAGCGGTATCTAACGCATTGGCGCCGGTCGCCAGTTTAATCCCCAAGCCAGAGGCGGGTTTGCCGTTAATACGGGCGACAACGTTATAGTTCTCGCCGCCCAGTTCAATACGCGCGACATCCTTTAGGCGAACCACGGAACCATCGGCGTTAACCCGCAGGGTGACTTTACCGAACTCCTCCGGATCTTTCAGGCGAGTCTGGGCAATGATCGAGGCGTTGAGCTGTTGACCTTTAACCGACGGCGTACCGCCAAGCTGCCCGGCGGCAATCTGATCGTTTTGCACCTTCAGTTGGTTGATAACATCGACCGGCGTGAGGTTATATTTATTCAGCAAGTTGCCGTCAAGCCAGATACGCATGGCATATTGCGCGCCGAACAATTGCACATCGCCCACGCCGTTAAGGCGGCTAATAGGGTCCTTGATGTTAGAGGCAACGTAGTCGGAAATATCATCCTGGGTAGTGTTTGGGTTATCAGAGATAAAACCGGCAACCAGCAGGAAGCTGCTGCTGGATTTCTCAACGCTAATACCTTGCTGTTGTACTTCCTGCGGCAGTAGCGGCGTCGCCAGCTGCAGTTTGTTCTGTACCTGTACCTGCGCGATATCCGGATCGGTGCCGGATTCGAAAGTGAGAGTGATGGTCACGCTACCGGATGAATCACTGGTAGAGGACATGTACATCAGATTATCGATACCATTCATATTCTGTTCGATAACCTGGGTAACGGTATCCTGCACGGTTTGCGCATCCGCGCCAGGATAGGTTGCCGAGATGGCTACCGCGGGCGGCGCGATCGTGGGATATTGCGCGATAGGAAGCTGCATGATGGCAAGGCCACCGGCAATCATCATGATGATTGCCAGCACCCACGCAAACACCGGTCGATGAATAAAAAACTTAGACATAGCGATTCATACCTTATTGTGCGGCAGGGGCAGCGGTATCTTCCGTCGTCTTCACGGTGATGCCCGGGCGAACCTTCTGTAATCCACTGACGATGACTTTGTCGCCGTTTTGCAGACCGCCGGTGATTAACCATTTATCGCCGATCGCCTGCGCGGCGGTGACTTCACGGTTTTCTACCTGGTTCTGCGCATTGACGATCATCACCGTGGCATCGCCGCGCGGCGTGCGGGTAACACCCTGCTGCGGTACCAGAATCGCCTGCGGATTGACGCCTTCATCGATACGGGCGCGGACAAACATGCCCGGCAGTAGAGTGTGTTGCGGATTAGGGAATACCGCGCGTAGGGTGATGGACCCGGTGCTTTCATCGACGGTCACGTCAGAAAATTGCAGCGATCCCTTCAGGGAATAGGGTTGGCCATTTTCCATAATCAGCTGCACGCTTTTACTGTCATCACCGCGCTGCAGGCTTTCCTGTTTCAGGCGCATAAAATCGTTGCTGGACTCGGTTACGTCGACATAGATCGGATCGAGCTGCTGCACCGTCGCCATGGCGTCCGCCTGGCCGTTGGTCACCAGCGCGCCTTCGGTCACGGTGGATTTACCAATCCGCCCGTCGATGGGCGAAGTCACTTTGGTGTACGCCAGGTTGATACGGGCGCTTTCGACCGCGGCTTTAGCCGCCACGACGTCGGCATCGGCCTGACGCGCGGTCGCGACGGCCTGATCGTATTCCTGCTGACTGATATACTGTGTTCCAAGCAGAGGGACATAGCGTTTCACCGTCAGATGGGCGATAGCCGCCGCGGCTTCGGCTTTCGCCTCGTCGCCTTTGGCGCTATTCCAGGCCGCCTGATAGGTGGCTGGGTCGATTTGATAGAGCGATTCACCGGCCTTGATATCGCTGCCCTCGACAAAGTTGCGTTTCAGGATAATGCCGCTGACCTGGGGGCGAACTTCAGCGACGCGAAAAGCAGAAGTTCGCCCCGGTAGTTCGGTAGTCACAGAAAGCGGTTCGCTGTGCACCACATGCACGCTAACCTGAGGCGCTTGTGGCTGTGCCTGTTGATCGCCTGAATTATCACAACCGGTAAGCAACAAGGCGGAGATAATTAAGCTGGATAAAAGAGAAACTCTGGCATGACTCGTCATTGCTGTTCCTTATAGATTACGGGCCGGATAGGGCGGCGAATCTGCGAAGAAATAATGAATATTAAAGCGGTTCGTTATCCTACAAATAAACACCGGTGGATGTAAGAAATAGTTATTTTTGAGCAATGAACAAGGCACGCAAAAACAAAAAACAGGCAGTTGGTTTAGTTCGCTTCTCTTTAATATTGCTTTCGTGAATGTGTTTTGTATTTATATTTGCCGTGTGTATTATATTTCCTCGAAATTAAATATTCGTATCTGCATTTTTGCTAAATAATATTTTCTTTGGAATGCTAAATTGACAGATGTATCAGTCAATTCTGTATTCACCGTTAGGTTGCGAGTGGGAAAAGGTTATGGCCAGAAAAACCAAAGAGGACGCATTAAGAACGCGTCAACTCCTGATTGAGTCCGCTATTCAGCAGTTCGCACAGCGCGGCGTCACCAATACCACTCTCACTGATATCGCCGACGCCGCTGGCGTCACGCGTGGGGCGGTGTACTGGCATTTTTCCAGCAAGGCTGAATTGTTTAATGAGATGTGGCAACAGCAACCGCCGCTCAGAGAGTTACTGCCTCATCAGCAGTGGGAACTGGATAACCAAAATCCGTTAACCGGGTTACGTAAAAAATTTATTACCGGATTGCAATATATCGCTGAGAATCCCCGGCAGCAGGCACTATTACAGATTCTTTATCATAAATGTGAGTTCGCCAGCGATATGTTACCGGAAACGGAAATCCGCAAGCGAATTGGCTTTAATTACGCGATAGTCCGTGACGTACTACTATGCTGTGTCAGAAACAGACTATTACCAGCGGAAACAAATATCGAAATTACGTTGATTATATTACACGGGGCTTTTACAGGAATTATTAAAAACTGGTTAATGGATCCTGAACAATTCAATCTCTATCAGCAGGCTCCCGTGCTGGTAGACAATATTATGTCGGCGTTATCGTTGCAGCAACCTGACCATAGCGGGTGGCCGATGGCTGCCGTGGGGCAGTAATTCAGTATAAAAACTCAGGCCATAAAAAAAGGCGCTTCCCCATGCCGAAGAGCGCCTTTTTAATCCAGCAATTCACTGATTAATATCAGTTCATGCCGTATTTTTTCAGTTTCTTACGCAGAGTACCGCGGTTGATACCCATCATCAGGGCAGCGCGGGTCTGATTACCACGGGTGTATTGCATCACCATGTCCAACAGTGGCTGTTCAACTTCAGCCAATACCAGCTCATACAGATCATTAACATCCTGACCATTCAGTTGAGCAAAATAGTTCTTCAGTGCCTGTTTAACCGAGTCACGCAGGGGCTTTTGAGTTACCTGATCCTGAGAGTTAACGGTAGAAACGGTCAGTACGTCAGAATTTACGCGTTGTTCGAACATAGTTCTGTCAGCTCTTTATTTCTATTACGCAAAATTTTCGAAGTATGCCTCCAACGCCTCCAGCTGTTCGCTGGCATCCTCAATGGCGTTGAATGTGCGCCGAAACTGGTCATTTGGAGCATGCTCCTGGAGATACCAGGAGACGTGTTTACGCGCGATTCGGTACCCTTTTGCCTGACCGTAAAAGTCATGCAGTTCCCGAACGTGCGCGCAAAGCAAGCGCTTAACCTCTGCCAACGGCAGGGGGGGCAGCAACTCCCCAGTGTCCAGATAATGCTGGATTTCCCGAAAGATCCAGGGTCTTCCCTGAGCCGCACGGCCTATCATGAGAGCGTCAGCCCCCGTGTAGTCGAGCACGGCTCTGGCTTTAAGCGGGTCAGTAATGTCGCCATTCGCGATAATCGGAATGGAAACTTTCTGCTTAACTGCCCGAATACTGTCGTATTCAGCTTCTCCGTTAAACAAGCAGGCGCGAGTGCGTCCGTGAATAGTCAGAGCCTGAATGCCACATTCTTCAGCCAGTTGGGCAATCTCTACACAGTTACGGTGTTCCGGTTCCCAACCGGTGCGAATCTTGAGAGTCACCGGAACGTCCACTGCCTTGACGACCGCGGTCAGGATTGACTTCACCTGATCGGGATACTGCAAGAGGGCTGAACCAGCGAGCTTACGATTCACCTTTTTAGCCGGGCACCCCATATTGATATCAATAATCTGGGCGCCGCTTTCCACGTTAATACGGGCGGCCGCGGCCATCTCTTCCGGTACGCTACCGGCGATTTGCACGGTACGAATACCGGGCTCATCAATGTGCACCATCCGTAACCGGGACTTGTCGCTCTCCCATACCTGCGGGTTGGAGGACATCATCTCGGAGACGGTTAAACCTGCTCCCATCTCGTAACACAGCGTCCTGAATGGTCTGTCAGTGATGCCAGCCATAGGTGCTGCGATCAGGCGATTTCTGAGCTGGTGGTGTCCGATGCGCATGAGTTAAGAAATGACCATACTGTGACTGCAAGGCGGCGTATATTACGCATTTTTTGCGCGAGATGAAAGGCCAAACTTTGACCAATCCTCTGTTACAGATCAATGAATCCAGGAGTAACGTAATAGCCGTGAATAAATTATCATATTAATCATTACGTTATTAACAACGGGATAATTTGTGTCCAATTATAAAATCACAAAACTTCTCGATTTTTCTGAGATGAAGGCGATACGAGACGGGATAAAACGCTGTTTTTGTAGCCAAAAAAGGGCATCGTAATGCGATCCGGCTCTCATTTCCTGGCAATATTCGACGGTTACTGGAAACAAAAATGCGGCCCGTAGGCCGCAGTCTCACTTAATTTTTCCGGCCGGTAATCCGGCACCACTCCTCTTTCTCCACCACCGGGTCAAGGGTGAAGAGCGGAGCGTAGGCTTCGCAGACGCTTTCCGCCTGGCTTGCCAGGATTCCGGAAAGGCCCAGCAGGCCGCCTGTAACCGGCAGCACGCTGATTAACGGGGCCAGCTCACGCAATGGGCCCGCCAGGATGTTTGCGACCACCACATCGGCTTTCATGGCTTCTGGCTGATCCTGCGGCAGATAAAGTTCAAGACGTTCGGAGACGCCGTTGCGCTGGGCATTATCACGACTGGCCTGAATGGCCTGCGGATCGATATCAATACCGATAGCTTTGGCGGCGCCGAGCTTCAGCGCGGCGATGGCCAGGATGCCGGAACCGCAGCCAAAATCGATAACCGTTTTGCCCTGCAGATCGAGGCCGTCGAGCCACTGCAGACACATCGCGGTCGTCGGGTGAGTGCCGGTACCAAATGCCAGTCCAGGATCAAGCATCACGTTGACCGCATTCTCATCAGGAACATCGCGCCAGCTCGGGCAAATCCACAGTCGTTCGCCAAAACGCATCGGGTGGAAGTTATCCATCCACTCACGTTCCCAGTCTTTATCTTCCAGTTGTTCAATTTTATGCGCGAAGCCGGCGCCGAGCAGCGGATGCTGCTCAAGGATAGCAACCGCTTCGTTCATGTCGCTTTCCGCATCGAACAGGCCGATAACGTCGGTATCTCCCCATAAACGGGTTTCACCCGGCAGCGGCTCGAACACCGGCGTGTCGTGGGTGTCCTGGAAGGTAATCGAGACCGCGCCGGCCTCCATCAGCGCGTCGCTCAGTTCTTCCGCGTGAGCGCCGGTCGTATTCAGTTTTAGTTGGATCCAAGGCATGGCAAAACTCTTTATTTATCAGTAGTCATAATAGGGGCTGGTGGTACGGGTTGACCGAAGCGGTTCCCGACGACAAAAGCCAACAAACTTAGCAGCAGCGAGGGCACGATAGGGTGGAAGCCCAGGTACTGAATATTAAACGTCGCGAGCACGGCATACAGTACGCCGCCGACTAACATCGCGCTGAGCGCGCCGGCAGCATTTGCCCGCTCCCAGTAAAGGCCCAATACCAGCGGCCATAAGAACACCGCTTCCAGGCCGCCAAAGGCCAGCAGATTAAGCCAGATAATCATTTCCGGCGGCCGCCAGGCGGCCAGCATCATGAGTATGCCCAGCACTAAAGTGGCGATCGTTGAGATCCGCTTCAGCTTCTGCTCATTACGCTTTTTCGTCGGCTGAGCGCTGAGCCATAGATCTTTAATGATCGTAGCCGATGCCTGCAGTAAATGGGCGTTAACGTTAGACATAATCGCGGCCATCGGCGCCGCTAAAAACAGCCCAGCGGCCCACGGCGGCAGCACCTGAACCATTAACGTCGGGATCACCTGATCGGGCACGGTGAGGCCCGGCAGGACGGCGCGGCCAAGAGCGCCGGCGAGATGCATACCGAACATCAGTATCGCTACTACGATAGTGCCAATAACGATCCCGCGGTGTACGGCCTTACTGTCTTTATAAGAGATACAGCGTACGGCGGTATGCGGCAAGCCGATGACGCCGAAACAGACCAGCACCCAAAACGAGGTCATAAAGGTTGGCGTGAGGATATCATCCGCGCCGTGGGGCGATACCAGCTGCGGATCGATTTGCTGGAGCGTGTCTACCGCCTGATGCAGGCCGCCGGCGGCATGGACGACGCCAACCAGCAGGACGATCGTTCCGATCAACATCACCATCCCCTGCATCGTATCGTTGAGTACGCTGGCGCGGAAGCCGCCAAAAGCGGTGTAGAGCGCAATCGTGATGCCAAATATCAGTAGTCCGGTTTCGTACTTGATCCCGGCGGCGGTTTCCAGCAGGCGCGCGCCGCCGATAAACTGCACCGCGATGGCCCCAACAAAGGCCACCAGCAGACTGACGCTGGCAATCCATACCACCGCGCGGCTTTGGTAGCGCGCCTGCAACATATCGTTAAGGGTAATGGCGTTGTAGCGGCGCGCCAGGATCGCGAACTTCTTGCCGAGGATCCCGAGAGAAAGCCAGATAGTCGGTACCTGGATCATCGCCAGCAGTACCCAGCCCAGCCCATATTTGTACGCGGCGCCGGGGCCGCCGATAAACGAGCTGGCGCTAATATAGGTAGCGGTGAGGGTCATGGCTAATACAAAACCGCCCATCGATCGGCTGCCGAGGAAGTACTCGCTAAGGAAGTTCCCGGTACTGCGTTTACGCATCGCGTAAAGAGATAGCCCGAAGACCACAAACAGATAAGCGATCAGCACCACGATAATCTCAAGCTGCATCGTTATCCTCCAGAGAGATATCACGGAAGATAAAGCGCACCATCGCCCAGCACAGCAGGATGAACAGCAGCGGCACCAGCAGGCAGGCCAGTTCGAACCAGTGCGGCAGGCCGGTAAAGCCGATACCGACGCCCGGTAAATAGGCCGCAGCCAGCCAGGCGGCAAGATAGAGAAGGGTCAGCCACAGCGCCCAGCGCGCTTCTTTATGGGCCTGAACAAATCTTTTGTCCATTTTTTGTCCCTTGAGGATGAAGAAAGCGGGGATTGTACCGCATGGAAAAGTCGAGGGGAGAGAAAAAGAAAAAAGGCCGGATTATCCGGCCTTTTGCTGCGAGTACAGGATTATTTTTCCTGCAGTCCGAGTTTTTTCTCCAGATAGTGGATATTGGTGCCACCATGCTGGAAGTTCTCGTCGCTCATAATGCGCATCTGCAGCTCAACGTTGGTTTTGATGCCATCGATGATCAGTTCCTGCAGCGCATTCTTCATGCGGGCAATCGCCACATCACGGCTTTCGCCGTAGCAGATCAGTTTGCCGATCATTGAGTCATAGTACGGCGGTACGGTGTAACCGGCGTAGATATGAGACTCCCAGCGCACGCCAAAACCGCCCGGCGCGTGGAAGCGGGTAATTTTACCCGGGCTCGGCAGGAAGGTGTTCGGGTCTTCGGCGTTGATACGGCATTCTACCGCATGGCCGCGAACCTGCACTTCTTCTTGCTTGATAGACAGCGGCTGACCCGCCGCGATGCGCAGCTGTTCTTTGATCAGGTCAACGCCGGTGATCATTTCGGTAACCGGGTGTTCTACCTGGATACGGGTGTTCATCTCAATGAAGTAGAACTCGCCGTTTTCGAACAGGAACTCAAAAGTACCCGCTCCGCGGTAGCCGATATCCACACAGGCTTTCGCGCAACGTTCGCCGATGTAGCGACGCAGTTCCGGGGTAATGCCCGGCGCCGGCGCTTCTTCGACGACTTTCTGGTGACGACGCTGCATGGAGCAGTCGCGTTCCGCCAGATAGATAGCGTTGCCCTGGCCATCCGCCAGCACCTGAATCTCGATGTGACGAGGATTTTCCAGGTACTTCTCCATATAGACCATGTCGTTGTTGAAAGCCGCTTTCGCTTCCGCTTTGGTCATGGAGATGGATTGCGCCAGTTCAGCGTCGCTGCGCACGACGCGCATGCCGCGACCGCCGCCGCCGCCGGAGGCTTTGATGATAACCGGATAGCCGATACGTTTGGCATGCGCGCGGTTAGCGTCCATGTCGTCGCCCAGCGGGCCATCAGAACCTGGAACAGTCGGGACGCCAGCTTTCTTCATCGCGGTGATAGCGGACACTTTGTCGCCCATCAGGCGGATGGTGTCGGCTTTCGGGCCGATGAAGATGAAACCGGAACGTTCAACCTGCTCGGCAAAGTTAGCGTTCTCGGAGAGGAAACCGTAACCCGGGTGAATCGCTACCGCGCCGGTGATTTCCGCCGCACTGATGATAGCCGGGATGTTCAGATAGCTTTTTACGGACGGAGCCGGGCCGATGCAGACCGTCTCATCCGCTAATAATACGTGTTTTAAATCGCGATCCGCGGTGGAGTGCACAGCAACGGTCTTGATGCCCAGTTCTTTACAGGCACGCAGGATGCGCAGTGCGATCTCGCCACGGTTAGCGATGACAATTTTATCCAGCATGTTCGCCTCGTTACTCGATGACAACCAGCGGCTCGTCGAATTCTACAGGTTGGCCGCTTTCGATCAGAATGGCTTTAACCACGCCGGCTTTGTCGGCTTCGATCTGGTTCATCATTTTCATCGCTTCTACGATGCACAGGGTGTCGCCCACGTTAACTTTCTGACCGACTTCCACAAAGGCTTTCGCGTCCGGGCTCGGGGTGCGGTAGAAAGTACCGACCATCGGGGAACGTACGATGTGACCACTGATTTCCGCTTTCGCTTCAGCGGCAGGTGCTGCTGCCGGCGCTGCGGCGGCTGGCGCCTGAGGCTGGGCGATTGGCGCAGCATAGGCTTGCTGCATTACCGGATAGCTAGCAGCAGGCGCTGCACGGCTGATGCGTACAGACTCTTCGCCTTCAGAAATTTCCAGTTCGGAGATGCCTGATTCTTCAACCAGCTCGATCAGTTTTTTAATCTTACGAATATCCATGAGTGGGTTCCGTACTCTTTGTTTAGTGTGTTTGTGACAGGCGTTTGACCGCCGTCTGTAAAGCGTATGAATAGCCGTCCGCACCTAATCCGCAGATTACGCCCGAGGCGACATCAGACAGATACGAGTGGTGACGGAACGGCTCGCGCGCATGCACGTTGCTCAGGTGGATCTCGATAAACGGGATACTCACGGCAAGCAGCGCGTCGCGGATGGCCACGCTGGTATGCGTAAACGCGGCCGGATTGATCAGGATATAGTCCACAGAGTCTTTAGCCTGATGAATTCGGTCGATGAGCGCGAACTCCGCATTGGATTGCAGGTGGTCGAGCGTCACGTTTAGCGCTTCCGCTTCTGCGGTTAAACGGTTAACAATTTCTGCCAGCGTTAGCGAACCGTACTTCTCGGGTTCACGGCTGCCGAGCATATTAAGGTTTGGTCCGTTCAAAAGCAAAATGCGAAACTTGTCAGCCATTGTGCAGCTATCTCCTGCTAACCTCGGGTAAAAAACAAAATATACCTTCGATACGCGCTTGTCACCTTTTCAGGGTTCGAAAACCCCTTCAGGAAAACCAAAGTCGCACATTATAACGATTTCGTAGCAATTGGCAGCTAAATACTGGTCTTATCAGGGAAGATTATCAACCGCTATCGTAAAAAGAGTCGCGGTTGATAAACGTTCTGCGGGGAACTGCACATATCCGGAGATTAGCGCCACCACTGGCGAAACTTCTTGTAGCGGCTGGCTAAAAGTACTATTGCCAGTCCGGTATAAATCAGCGGCTGCGGCGATAAAATCTTCACCGACCACAGATAATGAATAGGGGCGAGGATCGCCACCAGATAGACGAAGTTGTGCAATGTTTGCCAACGTCGGCCTAATTTTCGTTGCATGTACTGGGTTGACGTCGCCGCCAGCGCCAGTAAAACCAGCCAACTGATTAAACCAAGCGTGAGATACGGACGGTTGATTATCTCGGAACCGAGCAGCGCCAGATTGTTAATGCCTAGCTCCAGCAACGTATAACTGGTGAGGTGCAACGTGGCCCAGGCAAAGCACCATAACCCTAATAACCGGCGGGTGCGTATCAATAATGGCTGTTTAGCGTAACGCGCCAGCGGCGTAATAAGCAAGGTGGCAAGCAAAAACTTCAGCGCCATCCGTCCGGTAAAATGCTGGATATCCTTTGCCGGATCGGCGCTGAAATAGCCCTGATGTCCGGCCCAGAACAGCCAGACCAGCGGTAAAAAACCGGCTAAATGCAGCACGACTTTCAGCCAGCCTATCTGTTTAACGCTCAGGTGCACTAGAAATTCTCCCGTAAGTTAAGCCCTCGATACAGCGACGCGACTTCCTCGGCATAGCCATTAAACAGCAACGTCGGCTGGCGTTTTACATCGAGTACGCCACCGGCGCCGATAAACCGCTCGCTGGCCTGCGACCAGCGCGGATGATCGACGTGCGGGTTCACATTGGCATAGAAACCGTATTCATCCGGCGCCGCCAGATTCCAGGTGGTCGGCGGCCGCTCGCGGGTTAATTCGATGCTTACGATAGATTTAATCCCTTTAAATCCATACTTCCACGGCACGGTCAGTCGGATGGGCGCGCCGTTTTGCGGCGGCAGCGCTTTCCCATAGACGCCAACGCTCATCAACGTGAGCGGGTGCATTGCTTCATCAAGGCGCAACCCTTCGACATAGGGATAGGCCAGGCCGCCGCCGATGAAGCGATCTTTTTGTCCCGGCATTTGTTCCGGCGCATACAGCGTTTTGAAAGCGACGTAGCGGGCGTTGCTGGTGGGCTCCACCAGCGCGAGCAGTTTATGCAGCGGGAAGCCGACCCACGGCACGACCAT
This sequence comes from Klebsiella sp. K-3, assembly GCF_051207495.1. Classification (NCBI taxonomy): domain Bacteria; kingdom Pseudomonadati; phylum Pseudomonadota; class Gammaproteobacteria; order Enterobacterales; family Enterobacteriaceae; genus Klebsiella; species Klebsiella sp. K-3. Next base: position 14,688 of record NZ_JBPNXF010000008.1, read on the forward strand.
CGACCAGGCCTCTACGCAGCGCATACGATAAATACGCTCTTCCAGCGGGAAACGATGGGTCAGGTCGTCGTGATCGAGCGTCAGGGGTTTGGCGACTTCGCCGCCGATGGTAAGCGTCCAGGGGTCAGTGCGCAGGCTGCCTGCGTTAGCGGCCGGATCGGCTTTATCAAGGCCGAATTCATAAAAGTTATTGTAGCCGGCGACTTTATCTTCCGGGGTGAGGGCGAGCTTATTTTGCCATGCTGCGGGTTTATCGAAGGTCAGCGCCTTTCCGGCGGGCGCTGGCGGGCGGTCATGGCCTTTAAACCAATCGAGCAGGTCGGCGTGGGCCTTCGTTGAGAGCGACATCGCCGTCGCGCCGATACCGAGCATTTTCAGCACCTGGCGGCGCTGCAGGTTAAATACCGATTCCGCCGTTACGTCGGCTTCCGTCAGTTTTCTGGTTTTCATGGCGTCCTCCGTCATACTTTTTCCTAAGCATGACGGAGGCGCAGCGCGATCGCGAATATGTCACGAAAAATTGCAGATTAGCCGATTTTGACCAGCGTACGTCCCTGGATCTGGTTGTTCATGATTTTGTCGGCAAAGGCCGGGGCATCCGCCAGACTGATTTCGGTCGCGCTTTGCGCGTAAAAAGACTCAGGCAGATCGCGCACCAGCCGGCGCCATGCTTCTGCGCGGCGCGCAGGCGGAGTCATTACCGAATCGACGCCCTGCAGGCGTACATTGCGCAGGATAAATGGCATCACGGTGGTCGGCAGCGCGAAACCGCCCGCCAGGCCGCAGGCCGCGACGCAGCCGCCGTAATTCATCTGCGCCAGTACTTTAGCCAGCACTTTATCGCCGACGGTATCGATAGCACCCGCCCAGATTTGTTTTTCCAGCGGACGGCTCTCAGCGAACTCGTCGCGGCCTAAAATACGCTGCGCGCCGAGGCTTTTCAGATAGTCATGGGTGCTTTCGCGCCCGGACACCGCCGCCACCTGATAACCCAGATGATGCAGCAGAGCGACTGCCGTGCTGCCGACGCCGCCGCTGGCGCCTGTTACGACGATCTCGCCATCCTGCGGTCGCACCCCGGCGTCTTCCAGCGCCATCACGCATAGCATAGCGGTAAAACCTGCGGTACCGATGGCCATCGCTTTGCGTCCGTCGAGACCTTCAGGCATGGCCACCAGCCATTCGCCTTTGACACGGGCGCGCTCGGCCAGGCCGCCCCAATGGTTTTCTCCCACGCCCCAACCGGTGAGTAACACCTGTTGGCCAACGTGAAAACGCGGATCTTCGCTGGCATGGACGGTACCGGCAAAATCGATACCAGGAATCATCGGAAAGTTGCGGATAATTTTTCCTTTGCCGGTAATGGCCAGGGCATCTTTATAATTGAGGCTCGACCAGTGAATATCGACAGTCACATCGCCTGGCGGCAGCAGGTTGGCATCGATGTTTTGCACCGAGGAAAGGGTTTTGCCATCCTGCTGTTCTAAGATTAAAGCCTGCATATGTGGTTCCTCGCGGTTTGAAGATTGGAAAAATTATTCTGCAGACTATACTCGCTAACGGCATTATTACGTGGATGTAACGCAATAAATTGCCAGATACGCCAGCTTTGGTAGTATGCGTCGCTTCAGAAAGTTAGTACTTACTTAAGTAAAAGTCTTAAAAGGGGCCCGAATGCCCATCGGGTAGTTATTCACACGCGGAGTTAACACAGGGATGCGATTAACGACGAAATTCTCAGCATTTGTTACGCTGCTCACCAGCCTGACGATTTTTGTCACGCTTATCGGCGCGTCGCTGAGCTTTTACAACGGCATTCAGATTAAAGTTGAGAATCGCGTGCAGGCGGTGGCGACGATGTTGGATAGCCGCCTGGTGACCACCTCTTTTGAGAAGCTCGAACCGCAAATGGACGAGCTGCTCACGCCGGTAGAAGTCGAACATATTGATTTTCTGCTCAACGGCAAATCGCTTTACAGCCATACCCGCGGCGACAGTTACCGTCCGCTGGGCAGTAACAACCAGTATCGTGAAATGACGGTACCCTCGCTCAAACATCCCGGAATTTCGATTCGTCTGGTCTACATGGACCCGATGGTCAATTACTTCCGTTCGCTTCACGTCACCGCGCCGCTCTCCTTCGCCATCGGCTTCATGGTGTTGATTATCTTCTTTTCGATTCGCTGGATCCGCCGTCAGCTGGCGGGACAGGAGCTACTGGAGCTGCGCGCGCGGCGCATTCTCAGCGGCGAGCGCGGGCCGCAGGTGCGCGGTTCGGTTCATGAATGGCCGGCCAGTACCAGCAGCGCGCTGGATATGCTGCTCTCTGAGCTGCAGTTCGCCAGCGATCAGCGCAGCCGCATGGATACCCTGATTCGCTCCTACGCCGCCCAGGATTCCAAAACCGGCCTTAACAACCGCCTGTTCTTTGATAATCAACTGGCGACGCTGCTGGACGATCAGGAAAAGGTGGGGGCGCACGGTATTGTGATGATGATTCGCCTGCCGGAGTTTGATCTGCTGCGCGATAACTGGGGACGGGCGGCGGCGGAAGAACATTACTTCACGCTAATTAATTTGCTGTCTACTTTTATTATGCGCTATCCCGGCTCGCTACTGGCGCGCTATCACCGTAGCGACTTCGCCGTCTTATTGCCGCATCGCACTTTAAAAGAGGCTGATAGTATTGCCGGGCAGTTGCTGAAGGCGATGGATGCGCTGCCGTCAACGCGGGTGCTGGATAAAGACGACACGATGCATATCGGCATCTGTGCGTTCCGCAGCGGCCAGTCCACCTCTCAGGTGATGGAACATGCTGAAGCCGCCACCCGCAACGCCGTGCTGCAGGGGAGTAATAGCTGGGCGGTTTACGATGATTCGCTGCCGGAGAAGGGGCGTGGCAACGTGCGCTGGCGAACGCTTATCGAGCAGATGCTCAGCCGCGGCGGCCCGCGCTTGTATCAGAAACCGGCGGTCATGCGCGATGGGCGGGTACATCACCGCGAGCTCATGTGCCGCATCTATGACGGTAAAGAAGAGGTGATTGCCGCCGAGTATATGCCGATGGTGCAGCAGTTCGGTTTAGCGGAGGAGTACGATCGCCTACAGATTACGCGTTTGCTGCCGTTATTAAGTTATTGGCCGGATCAAACGCTGGCGCTACAGGTGACCGTGGAGTCGCTGATTCGCCCGCGTTTCCAGCGCTGGCTGCGCGATACCATGATGCAGTGCGAAAAATCGCAACGTCGGCGGATTATTTTTGAACTTGCAGAGGCGGATGTTTGTCAATATATCGGCCGTTTACACCCGGTTATGCGGTTGATAAACGCGCTGGGCATTCGCGTCGCTGTGGTTCAGGCCGGGTTGACGCTGGTTGGCACCAGTTGGATCAAGCAGCTGGACGTGGAAGTGATCAAGCTGCATCAAGGGCTATCGCGCAATATTGAAAAACGCAGCGAGAACCAGTTACTGGTTCAAAGTCTGGTGGAGGCCTGTAAAGGGATGCCGGTACAGGTTTTTGCGACGGGAGTCCGCAGTCGCAGCGAGTGGCAGGTGCTGTCGCAATGCGGCGTGACCGGCGGTCAGGGGGAATTTTTTGCCGCCTCACAGCCACTTGACACAAATGTGAAAAAATATTCGCAAAGATACTCTGTTTGATCTGCCGTTTGGCGTGATTTCACGTAGAATAACGCGCGCCATAGTAAAGGGGGTGTGCTTGTCTACCCGCCGGAATGTCGCAACTTACGCAAGACTGACCTTTGACAGGTACAAACAGAGCACGGAGCGCAGCTGATTTATTCAGCGCCGAAGGGACTTCGTAAATGTTTGTAACAAAGGAAATGAACTGCACTAATTTTCACCGTAGCAGATGATTTTTGCGCCTTGTCGCTGCTGCGTGTGGTTGGTAAAGTAAGCGGATTTTGTTTTCCGCCCCAGCTTTCAGGATTATCCCTTAGTATGTTAAAAAAATTTCGTGGCATGTTTTCCAATGACCTGTCCATTGACCTGGGTACCGCGAATACCCTTATTTATGTAAAAGGACAAGGCATCGTATTGAATGAGCCTTCCGTTGTGGCCATTCGTCAGGATCGTGCCGGTTCGCCGAAAAGCGTTGCCGCTGTAGGTCATGAAGCGAAGCAGATGCTGGGCCGTACGCCGGGCAATATCGCGGCGATTCGCCCGATGAAAGACGGCGTTATCGCCGACTTCTTCGTGACTGAAAAGATGCTGCAACACTTTATTAAACAGGTGCATAGCAACAGCTTTATGCGCCCGAGCCCGCGTGTGCTGGTGTGCGTGCCGGTTGGCGCGACTCAGGTTGAGCGTCGTGCTATCCGCGAATCCGCGCAGGGCGCTGGCGCCCGCGAAGTCTTCCTGATCGAAGAGCCGATGGCGGCCGCGATCGGCGCAGGCTTGCCGGTTTCTGAAGCGACCGGTTCTATGGTTGTTGATATCGGCGGCGGTACTACCGAAGTCGCGGTTATCTCCCTGAACGGCGTGGTCTACTCTTCTTCCGTACGTATCGGCGGCGACCGTTTCGATGAAGCCGTGATCAATTACGTGCGTCGTAACTACGGTTCCCTGATCGGCGAAGCGACCGCTGAGCGTATCAAACACGAAATCGGTTCCGCTTACCCGGGTGATGAAGTACGCGAAATCGAAGTGCGCGGCCGTAACCTGGCTGAAGGCGTTCCACGCGGCTTCACCCTGAATTCCAACGAAATCCTCGAAGCGCTGCAGGAGCCGCTGACCGGCATCGTCAGCGCCGTTATGGTCGCGCTGGAACAGTGCCCGCCGGAGCTGGCATCCGATATCTCCGAGCGCGGTATGGTCCTGACCGGCGGCGGCGCGCTGCTGCGTAACCTTGACCGTCTGTTAATGGAAGAGACAGGGATCCCTGTCGTAGTTGCAGAAGATCCACTGACCTGCGTCGCTCGTGGCGGCGGTAAGGCGCTGGAAATGATCGATATGCACGGCGGCGACTTGTTCAGCGAAGAGTAGTCAGCCTGAAGGTCTGGGGCAGCTTAAGGGCTGCCTCTGGTCTTTACTGACACGAGAATACGCATAGCCTATGAAGCCAATTTTTAGCCGTGGCCCGTCGCTACAGATTCGCCTTATTCTGGCGGTTTTGGTGGCGCTTGGCGTCATTATCGCCGACAGCCGCCTGGGTACGTTCAGCCAAATCCGAACGTACATGGATACAGCCGTCAGTCCTTTCTACTTTATCTCAAATGGTCCCCGGGAACTGCTCGACAGCGTATCGCAATCGCTGGCGACCCGCGATCAGCTCGAACTGGAAAACCGCGCGCTGCGTCAGGAACTGCTGCTGAAAAACAGCGATCTGCTGATGCTTGGTCAATACAAACAAGAAAATGCCCGTTTACGTGAGCTGTTAGGCTCGCCGCTGCGTCAGGACGAGCAGAAGATGGTGACTCAGGTTATCTCGACGGTTAACGACCCTTACAGCGATCAGGTCGTTATCGACAAAGGCAGCGTCAATGGCGTATATGAAGGCCAGCCGGTTATTAGCGACAAGGGCGTTGTCGGCCAGGTGGTGGCGGTTGCGAAAATGACCAGCCGCGTGCTGCTTATTTGCGATGCGACCCATGCCTTGCCGATCCAGGTGCTGCGTAACGATATCCGCGTGATTGCCGCCGGCAACGGCTGCACTGATGATTTACAGCTTGAACACCTGCCGGCGAATACCGATATTCGCGTCGGCGATGTGCTGGTGACCTCCGGGCTCGGCGGACGCTTCCCGGAAGGGTATCCGGTTGGGGTGGTCTCCTCGGTACGTCTGGATACTCAACGTGCTTATACGGTAATCCAGGCCCGTCCGACCGCCGGTCTGCAGCGTTTGCGCTATCTGCTGCTGCTGTGGGGCGCCGATCGCAACGGCGCCAACCCGATGACCCCGGAAGAGGTTCACCGCGTTGCCAATGAGCGCCTGATGCAAATGATGCCGCAGGTGCTGCCTGCGCCTGATGCTATGGGGCCGCAGATGCCGGCGCCGGCGACGGGCCTGACGCCGCCGCCGTCCGCGCAACCTCTGCCAGCAGGGGGGCAATAGTGGCAAGTTATCGTAGCCAGGGACGCTGGGTTATCTGGCTCTCGTTTCTTATCGCGCTATTGCTGCAGATTATGCCCTGGCCGCAGGACATCACCGTCTTCCGGCCAAACTGGGTGTTATTGATTCTGCTGTACTGGATCCTCGCGCTGCCGCATCGGGTTAACGTCGGTACCGGCTTTGTTATGGGGGCGGTTCTCGACCTCATCAGCGGTTCGACCCTCGGCGTACGCGCGCTGTCGTTAAGTATTGTTGCCTATCTGGTCGCTTTAAAATATCAGCTGTTCCGTAATCTGGCGCTCTGGCAACAGGCGCTGGTGGTCATGCTGTTGTCTCTTGCCGTTGATATCATTGTTTTCTGGGCAGAGTTTTTAGTGATCAACGTCTCTTTCCGTCCGGAAGTGTTCTGGAGTAGTGTAGTAAACGGTGTGCTCTGGCCGTGGCTATTCCTGCTAATGCGTAAAGTGCGTCAGCAATTTGCGGTTCAATAAAGGTTGATATGACAACTCTGTATCTGGCTTCTGGTTCCCCGCGTCGGCAGGAACTGTTAACTCAGCTTGGTCTCTCTTTCGAACGCCTGGTTCCGGGTATTGAGGAACGGCGCGACCCGCAGGAGAGCGCTGCGCATTACGTTGCGCGTCTGGCGCGTGAAAAAGCGCTGGCTGGCGTTGCTATGGCGCCGCGCGATCTGCCGGTGTTGGGGGCGGATACGATTGTCATTCTTAACGGCGAAGTGCTGGAAAAGCCGCGCGACGCCGGGCACGCCGCAGAAATGCTTCGCATGCTTTCCGGAAAAACCCACCAGGTGATGACCGCGGTGGCGTTGGCGGATAAGCAGCAAACGCTGGATTGCCTGGTGGTGACGGAAGTGACCTTCCGTCTGCTCTCCGAGCAGGATATCGCTACCTACGTAGCCAGCGGCGAACCTTTAGATAAAGCAGGCGCATACGGTATTCAAGGGTTGGGTGGTTGTTTTGTCAGGAAGATAAATGGCAGCTATCACGCCGTAGTCGGCTTACCGCTGGTGGAAACGTATGAGTTGCTGAGTAACTTTAACTCACTGCGTGAAGAAAAGGGATAAAGATGACGGCTGAATTATTAGTTAACGTAACGCCATCCGAGACGCGCGTCGCGTATATCGATGGCGGGATCCTGCAGGAAATTCATATTGAGAGAGAAGCGCGGCGCGGAATCGTAGGCAATATCTACAAAGGTCGTGTCAGTCGTGTGTTGCCTGGAATGCAGGCGGCTTTTGTAGATATTGGCCTGGATAAGGCCGCCTTCCTGCATGCTTCCGATATCATGCCGCACACCGAGTGCGTGGCGGGTGAAGAGCAAAAGCAGTTTACCGTTCGCGATATTTCCGAACTAGTGCGTCAGGGCCAGGACCTGATGGTGCAGGTGGTGAAAGACCCGCTGGGTACCAAAGGCGCGCGTCTAACCACCGACATCACCATACCTTCCCGCTATTTAGTGTTTATGCCGGGCGCTTCGCACGTCGGCGTATCGCAGAGAATTGAAAGCGAGGCCGAGCGCGAACGTCTGAAAAGCGTGGTCACCGAATATTGCGACGAGCAGGGCGGGTTTATTATTCGCACCGCGGCGGAAGGCGTGCATGAGCAAGAGATGGCGGCGGATGCGGCCTACCTCAAGCGCGTCTGGACCAAAGTGATGGAACGCAAAAAGCGTAACCAGACCCGCTATCAGATGTACGGCGAGCTGGCGCTGGCCCAGCGCGTGCTGCGCGATTTCGCCGATGCTCAGCTTGACCGCATTCGCGTGGATTCGCGCCTGACCTACGAGGCGCTGCTGGAGTTCACCGCGGAATACATCCCGGAAATGACCAGCAAGCTGGAACATTACAGCGGCCGCCAGCCGATTTTCGATCTCTTTGACGTTGAGAACGAAATCCAGCGCGCGCTGGAGCGTAAAGTCGAGCTGAAATCAGGCGGCTATCTGATCATCGATCAGACCGAAGCGATGACCACCATCGATATCAACACCGGGGCGTTTGTTGGCCACCGCAATCTCGACGACACTATCTTCAATACCAATATTGAAGCCACGCAGGCTATCGCGCGCCAGCTGCGTCTGCGTAATCTGGGCGGCATTATCATCATTGATTTTATCGATATGAATAATGAAGATCATCGTCGTCGGGTACTGCATTCCCTGGAGCAGGCGCTGAGTAAAGACCGGGTGAAAACCAGCATTAACGGCTTCTCGCAGCTGGGGCTGGTCGAGATGACCCGTAAACGCACCCGTGAAAGCGTGGAACATGTGCTGTGTAACGAGTGTCCTACCTGTCATGGGCGCGGTACGGTAAAGTCGGTCGAAACGGTCTGTTATGAGATCATGCGCGAAATAGTCCGCGTGCATCATGCGTATGACTCAGACCGCTTCCTGGTCTATGCTTCACCTGCCGTCGCGGAAGCTCTGAAAGGGGAAGAGTCCCACGCGCTGGCGGAAGTTGAAATCTTTGTCGGCAAGCAGGTCAAAGTACAAATTGAGCCGCTCTATAATCAAGAGCAGTTCGATGTGGTAATGATGTAATCATTCAGCCTGTCGCTCCCGATGGCGTCGGGGGTGGGTAAACAGGCGGGCTGAAGGATAAAGCGTAACAGGCTGACAAGGAGAGATGCGTTGAGGCGATGGCCCGGGATATTACTGCTCACCGTGGCAACCGTGGTGGTGATTGTTGCGCTGCTGGTGAGTGGCCTGCGTCTGGCATTGCCGCAGCTAAATAACTGGCGTCCCCAACTGCTGGAGAAAATTACCGCGGTATCCGGGGTCGCGGTTGATGCCTCGCAGATCAACGCCAACTGGGAAAACTTCGGCCCGACGCTGGACGTTCGCGATATTAAAGCCACCTTGAAAGACGGTGGCGAAATGACGATCAAACGGGTTACCCTTGCGCTCGACGTCTGGCAAAGCCTGCTACATATGCGCTGGCAGTTCCGCGACCTGACCTTTTGGCAGCTGCAAATTCACACCAATACGCCCATCCAGACTAACGACGACGGCGCAAGTCTGAAGACCGATCGCATCAGCGATCTGTTCCTGCGTCAGTTTGACCACTTTATTCTCCGTGATAGCCATTTGAGCTTCCTGACGATTTCCGGTCAGCGTGCTGAACTGGCGATCCCACAGTTGACCTGGCTTAACGGTAAAAACCGCCACCGCGCCGAGGGGCAACTGAGCCTTTCGAGTCTCACCGGCCAGCACGGCGTCATGCAGGTGCGGATGGATTTACGTGACGAGAACGGCCTGCTCAACAAGGGGCGCCTCTGGTTACAGGCCGATGACATCGACGTTAAACCCTGGCTCGGACGCTGGATGCAGGACAACATAGCCCTGCAGAGCGCGCGCTTTAGTCTCGAAGGCTGGATGACTATCGATAAAGGCGATGTCGCTAGCGGTGATGTATGGCTGAAAAAAGGCGGCGCCAGCTGGCAGGGTGATAAACATCTGCATAAGCTGTCGGTGGATAACCTGACGGCGCATATCACACGCGAAAATCAAAGCTGGGCATTTCATATCCCCGACACGCGGATCTCGATAGACGGCAAGGCCTGGCCGCGCGGCGCGCTGGCGATGGCGTGGATCCCGGCGCAGGAAGTGGGTGGTAATAACAATCAGCGCAGCGATGAACTGCGCATCCGCGCCAGCAATCTCGATCTTGGCGGCCTGACCGGTCTGCAACCGATGGCCGATAAGCTGGCGCCGAGCTTCGGCGAAGTCTGGCGAACCACCCAGCCGAGCGGAAAAATTAACCTGTTGGCGTTAGATATCCCGCTGCAGGCAACGGAGAAGACCCGTTTCCAGGCTGACTGGAGCGATCTGGCGTGGAAGCAGTGGAAGCTGTTGCCGGGGGCCGAGCACTTTTCCGGCAGCCTGAGCGGCAGCGTGGAAAACGGCGAACTGCGCGCGCATATGACCCAGGCGAAAATGCCTTATGAAACGGTCTTTCGCGCGCCGCTGGAGATAGCCCAGGGCGATGCGACCCTGAGCTGGGAGAAGAACAGCAAGGGCTTTATGCTGGATGGCCGCGATATCGACGTGCAGGCAACCGGCGTTCGCGCGCGCGGCGGCTTCCGCTATCTGCAGCCGGAAGGCGATGAGCCGTGGTTAGGCATCCTGGCGGGCATCAGCACTAACGACGGCGGCCAGGCGTGGCGTTATTTCCCGGAAAACCTGATGGGCAAAGCGCTGGTGGATTACCTGAGCGGCGCAATTAAGGGCGGGCAGGCCAGCAATGCTACCCTGGTTTACGGCGGCAACCCGCATCTGTTCCCTTATGAGCATAACGAAGGCCAATTCCAGGTCTCGGTACCGCTGAAGAACGCGACCTTCGCCTTCCAGCCGGACTGGCCGGCGCTGACCGGCCTGGATATCAACCTTAACTTCGTCAATAACGGCCTGTGGATGAAGGCGGATAAAGCGATGCTGGGCAACGTCACCGCCAGCAACCTTGACGCGGTGATCCCTGACTATTCCCATGAAAAACTGTTTATCGATGCCGATGTTAACGGTCCAGGCAAAGAGGTTGGCCCTTATTTCAAACAGACCCCGCTGAAGGACACGCTCGGCTCGGCGCTGGATGAACTACAGCTTGATGGTAATGTGAGCGCTCGCTTACATCTTGCTATCCCGCTCGATGGCGAGATGACCACCGCCAAAGGCGATGTGCGGCTGAAAAATAACGATCTGTTTATCAAGCCGATTGACGCGACGCTGAAGAATCTCAATGGTCAGTTCAGCTTTGAGAACGGAGATTTAAAAAGCGGGCCGCTAAGCGCGACCTGGTTTAATCAACCGCTGAACCTCAATTTCACCACTACTGAAGGGGCGAAAGCCTTCCTCGTTGACGTCGGTATGAACGCTAACTGGCAGCCGACGCGTACCGGCCTGCTGCCGAAAGCGGTCAATGATGAACTCAGCGGCAGCGTCCCCTGGGATGGCAAAGTGGCCATTGAGTTACCGTATCGCGGTAGCGCGAGCTACAAAGTCGATATCAACGGCGATCTGAGAAATGTGAGTAGTCACTTACCTGCGCCGGTGAATAAATCGGCGGGCGAACCGTTGCCGGTGAAAATCAACGTGACCGGCGGCTTAAACAGCTTCGATCTGACCGGCAATATCGGCAGCAAGAACCACGTCAATAGCCGCTGGCTGCTGAATAATAAGCTGACGCTCGACCGGGCGATTTTGACCTCCGACAGCAAAGCGATTCCTTCGCTGCCTGAAGCATCAGGCGTCGAGCTGAACATGCCGGCGATGGATGGCGCGCAATGGCTGGCGTTGTTCCAGCAAGGCGCCGTCAACGAAGTGAGCAGTAATATGGCCTTCCCGGAGCGCGTGACGCTTCGTACACCGTCGCTGGCCTTCGCCGGACAGAACTGGAATAACGTCAGTCTGGTTTCCCAGCCTGACGGTAGCGGCTCGAAGGTGGAGGCGCAGGGGCGTGAAATCAACGCCACGTTGACGATGCATAAGAACGCGCCCTGGCTGGCGGCCATTCGCTATCTCTATTACAACCCTTCCAGCGATAACAACGGCACGGTGAAAAAAGAGAGCGGCCCGCTGGCTGATACGCGTCTGGATTTCCGCGGCTGGCCTGATTTACAGCTGCGCTGTAAAGAGTGCTGGCTGTGGGGGCAAAAGTATGGGCGAATCGACGGTGACTTCAATATCAAGGGCGATACGCTAACCCTCAGCAATGGCCTGGTGGATACCGGCTTTGGCCGCCTCACTACCGATGGCGTCTGGGTGAATGCGCCCGGCGGCGTGCGTACCTCGCTGAAAGGCAAGCTGCACGGTAATAAAACGGACGACTTCGTGAACTTCTTCGGTGTTTCGACGCCGGTGAAAGGGTCGTCGTTTGATGTCGATTACGATCTGCACTGGCGCGCGCCGCCATGGCAGCCTGATGTCGCTTCGCTGAACGGGATCCTCAAAAGCCGCCTCGGCAAAGGCGAGTTTACTGACCTGAGCACTGGTCATGCCGGTCAGCTGTTAAGGCTATTGAGCGTTGATGCGCTGCTGCGTAAGCTACGCTTCGATTTCAGCGACACCTTCCAGGAAGGGTTCTGGTTCGATTCAATTCGCAGTACGGCGTGGATTAAAGACGGCGTGCTGAATACGGATGATACGCTGGTGGATGGGCTTGAAGCCGACATCGCGATGAAAGGTTCGGTCGATCTGGTGCGCCGTCGTTTAGATTTACAAGCGGTGGTGGCGCCGGAAATTTCGGCAACCGTGGGCGTAGCGGCGGCATTCGCCGTCAACCCGATTGTCGGCGCGGCGGTGTTTGCCGCCAGCAAGGTGCTTGGGCCGCTGTGGAACAAAGTATCGATTCTGCGCTATCGCATTACGGGTCCAATCGATCAGCCGGAAATCAATGAAGTGCTGCGCCAGGCGCGCAGCAACAAAAAGCAATGATTTGACGAGTACGGGGAATTATCGCACTCTCATATAGAGAGTATTTTCTCCCCGTCATCTTTTTCGCCGCATGGCATTTCCCTGTGTCAGGCGGCAACAAACGAGTAGCGTAACGATGAGTTTGAACCTGGTAAGTGAACAATTACTGTCGGCAAATGGCCTGAACCATCAGGACCTGTTTGCCATTCTTGGCCAACTGGCTGAGCGCCGTCTCGATTACGGCGATCTTTATTTTCAGTCGAGCTATCACGAATCCTGGGTTCTGGAAGACAGCATCATCAAAGATGGGTCGTACAATATTGACCAGGGCGTAGGCGTCCGGGCGGTAAGCGGCGAAAAAACCGGTTTTGCCTATGCGGACCAAATCAGCAAACTGGCGCTTGAGCAGAGTGCCCAGGCGGCGCGTACTATCGTCCGCGACCATGGCGACGGCAAAGTGCAGACGCTCGGCGCGGTGGAATACAGCTCTCTCTATACCAGCGTCGATCCGCTGCAGAGCATGAGCCGCGAAGAGAAACTGGATATCCTGCGCCGCGTTGATAAGGTGGCGCGTGCCGCCGATAAGCGCGTGCAGGAAGTTTCCGCCAGCCTGAGCGGCGTCTACGAGCTTATCCTGGTGGCGGCAACGGACGGAACGCTGGCCGCTGATGTTCGTCCTCTGGTTCGTCTCTCCGTGAGCGTGCTGGTGGAAGAAGACGGCAAACGCGAGCGCGGCGCCAGCGGCGGCGGCGGACGGTTTGGCTATGATTATTTCCTCGCGCCGCTGGATGGCGACGTACGGGCGGATGTCTGGGCGCGTGAAGCGGTACGTATGGCATTAGTCAATCTGTCCGCGGTTGCCGCGCCAGCCGGAATGCTGCCGGTGGTGCTTGGCGCGGGCTGGCCTGGCGTGCTGCTGCATGAAGCCGTCGGCCACGGCCTGGAAGGTGACTTTAACCGTCGCGGCACCTCGGTCTTCAGCGGTCACATGGGCGAATTAGTCGCCTCTGAACTGTGCACCGTCGTGGATGACGGCACCATGGCCGATCGCCGTGGTTCGGTCGCGATTGATGACGAAGGTACGCCGGGTCAATACAACGTGCTTATCGAAAACGGCGTCCTGAAAGGTTATATGCAGGATAAGCTCAACGCGCGTTTAATGGGCGTTGCGCCGACCGGTAATGGTCGCCGTGAATCCTATGCGCATCTGCCGATGCCGCGGATGACCAACACCTATATGCTGGCCGGTAAGTCGACGCCGCAGGAGATTATCGAATCGGTCGATTACGGTATCTATGCGCCGAACTTCGGCGGCGGCCAGGTGGATATTACCTCCGGTAAATTTGTCTTCTCGACCTCGGAAGCTTATCTGATTGAAAAAGGCAAAGTGACTAAAGCAGTCAAAGGCGCGACGCTAATCGGTTCCGGTATCGAAGCGATGCAGCAGATTTCTATGGTCGGTAACGACCTGAAGCTGGATAGCGGCGTTGGCGTGTGCGGTAAAGAAGGGCAGAGCGTACCGGTCGGCGTCGGCCAGCCGACGCTGAAAGTCGACAACCTTACCGTTGGCGGCACCGCCTGATAACGGCTGGTCCCGGCGGCGCGAAGCCGCTGCCGGGAAGTCAATTAACGGGTCATCCCGCGCCCGTGCATTCCCTGATAAATCTTCGCCACTTCGACGAAATAATCCGTCAGATAGTTAATACACACCTGCACCTTCAGCGGCAGTTTGTCTTTTTCGGTATACAGCGCATAGACCGGTCGCGGATCCGATTGATAGCTCGGCAGCAGGATCTCCAGTTCGCCGCGGTTGATCTCGTCGATCGCCCACATCAGCGGAACGTAGGCCACGCCAACGCCGGCAGTCAGCCAGCGGATCAGCGTCATCGGGTCGTTGGTGACAAAGCGTCCTTGTGGGATCAGGCGTGTTGAGATCCCCTCCGGGGCGATAATTTCGAACTCATTATCTGGCCGTACGCTATATTCCAGCCACGAATGGCTGGCAAGATCCGCCGGTTTTTCCGGGCATCCCGCGTGCTGGAGATAGCTTTTCGCCGCGCAGAGCACCATTGGCATCGAGCCCAGCCGCCGCGAGAAGAGGCTGGAATCCTGCAACGCGCCGACGCGTATCACCACGTCGAGGCCGTCGGCAATCAGGTCCGGGGCGGGGATGCCGGTCACCAGATTAATCGATAAACCCGGATATTCTTTGAGCATTTCGGCGGTTATGCGCGCCAGCACATTCTGTGCCATAGTTGAAGAGCTACCGATGCGCAGCGTGCCGATAGGGGTATTGTTGAAGGCATACAGCTGTTCATGGACGTCCTGCGCTTCAAAGAGCATTCTTCGGCAGCCCTGGTAATAAATTTTACCCGCTTCTGTTAAGCCCAGGCTGCGGGTGCTGCGGTTGAGCAGCTTTACCTGTAGCTCGTCTTCCAGTTTAGCAACGGTCTGGCTGATAGATGAAACGCTCATCTGGAGCTGGCGTGCGGCGGCGGTGAAAGAGCCCAGCTCAACCACTTTGGCGAACACCGACATACGTTTTAGTCGTTCCATTATTCACTCTGGCTTAAAAGTGATTTAGATCACATATTATAGATAAGGCTGCAATTGTTACGTTAATATATAGTTAGCTACATAATAAACGCATCACGCTACCACCTGTACGCTTCTTATCAAGGTCATCATGAGTCTGTTTCCTGTCATAGTGATTTTCGGCCTATCGTTTCCGCCGATCTTCTTTGAGCTGCTATTGTCGCTAGCCATCTTCTGGCTGGTGCACCGTTTGCTGGTTCCGACCGGTATTTATGATTTTGTCTGGCACCCTGCACTGTTTAATACTGCGCTGTATTGCTGTCTGTTTTATCTGATATCGCGCTTGTTCGTTTGAGGTCGATGTGAAAACACTAACAAGAAATATCCTGCGTACTGCCATCACTGTGATACTGGTTATTCTGGCGTTTATCGCTATTTTTCGCGCATGGGTGTACTACACCGCGTCGCCGTGGACGCGCGATGCGCGCTTTAGCGCCGATATCGTCGCCATCGCGCCGGACGTGTCGGGGCTTATTTCGCAGGTGAATGTCAAGGATAACCAACTGGTTAAGAAAGACCAGGTATTGTTCGTTATTGACCAACCTCGTTACCAAAAAGCGCTGGCGGAGGCGGAAGCCGACGTCTCCTATTACCAGACGCTGGCTCAGGAAAAACGCGTGGAAGCCGGGCGCCGTAACAGGCTCGGCGTGCAGGCCATGTCGCGCGAAGAGATTGACCAGGCCAACAACGTGCTGCAAACCGTTGAGCATCAGCTGGCGAAAGCGGTGGCCAGCCGCGATTTAGCCAAACTGGATCTTGAACGTACGGTGATTCGTGCGCCAGCCGATGGCTGGGTGACCAACCTGAACGTCTACTCCGGCGAATTCATTACCCGCGGTTCGACCGCGGTCGCTTTGGTTAAACAAAATACCTTCTACGTGATGGCCTATCTGGAAGAGACCAAACTGGAAGGCGTGCGTCCGGGCTATCGTGCCGAAATCACTCCGCTCGGCAGTAGTAAGGTGATAAAAGGTACCGTTGACAGCGTTGCCGCGGGCGTGACTAACGCCAGCAGCAGCAGCGATGCGAAAGGCATGGCTTCCGTTGACTCCAACCTTGAGTGGGTACGTCTGGCGCAGCGCGTGCCGGTACGTATCCGTCTTGACCAGCAGCAGGGCAACCTCTGGCCGTCGGGCACCACCGCGACCGTTGTCATTACCGGTAAAGAAGATCGCGACGCCAGCCAGGCCAACTTCTTCCAGAAAGTCGCCATGCGCTTGCGTGAGTTTGGTTAATCGCCATGGGGACCTATACCATTGCTCCCCGGCATCTCCGCTTTGCCATTAAGCTTGCATGCGCGGTGGTGCTGGCGCTGTTCGTCGGCTTTCATTTTCAGCTTGAGACGCCGCGCTGGGCCGTACTGACCGCGGCTATCGTGACCGCCGGTCCGGCATTTGCCGCCGGCGGAGAGCCCTATTCCGGGGCGATTCGCTACCGCGGGATGCTGCGTATTGCCGGGACGTTTATCGGCTGTATTGCCGCACTGGCGATCATTATCCTCATGATCCGCGCGCCGCTATTGATGATGCTGGTTTGCTGTCTCTGGGCTGGTTTCTGCACCTGGATCTCCTCGCTGGTGAAGGTGGAAAACTCCTACGCCTGGGGGCTGGCGGGTTACACGGCGCTGATTATCATCATCACCATTCATACTGACCCGATGCTGGCGCCGCAGTTTGCCGTCGAGCGCTGCAGCGAAATCGTCATCGGGATCGTCAGCGCCATCGTCGCTGACCTGCTATTTTCCCCGCGCTCCATCAAAAAAGAGATCGACCTCGAACTGGATAACCTGCTGCTGGATCAGTATCGCCTGATGCAGCTTTGTGTCGCCCATGGCGATAGCGAGGTGGTGGACAAAGCCTGGGGAGCGCTGGTGCGCCGTACTGCCGCACTGGAAGGAATGCGCGGCAATCTGATCATGGAATCTTCGCGCTGGTCGAAGGTAAACCAGCGGCTAAAGGCGATCAACACGCTATCGCTGACGCTGATTACTCAGGCCTGCGAAACCTATCTGATCCAGAACTCACGCCCGGAGATGGTGACTGACGACTACCGCGAGCTGTTCGCTGAGCCAGTGGAAACGGTACAGGATGTGCATCAACAGCTTAAGCGTATGCGCCGCTTCCTGACCTGGAAAGGTGAACACAATACGCCGGTCACTATTTATAGCTGGGTCGGCGCGGCGACGCGTTACCTGCTGCTCAAGCGCGGCGTGGTTGGCAACACCAAAATCAGCCGTATTGAAGATGAAGTTCTACGCGGCGAGACGGTGGTGAAGGTTGAGTCCGCCGAGCGTCACCACGCGATGGTTAACTTCTGGCGAACCTCCATTTCCTGTATTCTCGGCACCCTGTTCTGGCTATGGACCGGCTGGACATCCGGTAGCGGGGCGATGGTTATGATTGCCGTGGTGACCGCGCTGGCGATGCGCCTGCCTAACCCGCGAATGGTGGCCTTAGACTTCCTCTATGGCACCCTTGCCGCTTTACCGCTCGGCGCGCTGTTCTTCCTTGTCGTCATGCCTGCGACGCAGCAGAGTATGCTGCTATTGTGTATCAGCCTTGCCGCGATGGCGTTCTTTATCGGTATTGAGGTACAAAAGCGGCGGCTCGGATCGCTGGGAGCCCTGGCGAGCACCATCAATATTCTGGTGCTGGATAACCCGATGCAGTTCCAGTTTAGCCAGTTCCTCGATAGCGCTCTGGGGCAGATTGTCGGCTGTTTCCTCGCGCTGATGGTGATTCTGTTAGTGCGTGATAACTCGCAGGCCCGCACCGGACGGGTGTTATTGAACCAGTTCGTCTCGGCGGCGGTCTCTTCGCTCACCACGAATAGCGCCCGGCGTAAAGAGAACCATTTGCCGGCGCTGTATCAACAGCTGTTTTTACTGCTGAATAAGTTTCCCGGCGATATCGCCCGCTTCCGGCTGGCGCTGACGCTGATTATCGCGCACCAGCGTCTACGCGATGCCCCGGTGCCGGTAAACGAGGATCTGTCGGCCTTCCACCGCCAGCTGCGGCGAACCGCCGATCACGTTATCTCCGCCGGTAGCGACGATAAGCGCCGTCGTTACTTTACCCGCTTGCTGGAAGAGCTTGATGTTTATCAGGAAAAACTCCTTCACTGGCAGGCGTCGCCCCAGGTCACTGAGCCGGTACGACGACTGGTCGATATGCTGAAAAAATATCAGCACGTATTTACCAATAGCTAACCTGCAAACCGACGCCCGGCGTCGGTTTTTTTATCGCTATACTTATTTGGTGTAGAGGGACAGAGCTTAAGGGGCGCCGGGCAATGACTGTTTATACCTTTGATTTTGATGAAATAGCTGAGCAACAGGATTTCTATCGTGAGTTTTCCCGCGCCTTCGCGTTACCGGATAAGCAGGTGGATAACCTTGACGCGCTGTGGAGCGCGGTGACGGGAGGGCGCTTACCGTTCCCGCTGGAGATTGAATTTGTCCATCTGGATGAAAAACAGCGTCGTCGCTTTGGTGCGTTAATTTTGCTGTTCGATGAAGCGGAAGAGGAGCTGGAAGGGCTACTACGTTTTAATGCCCGTTGGGCATAAAAAAGCCCCCGGCAGGCGGGGGCAAGTCGTCGGATAAGACGACGAGGGTTTATTTGTACAACTCAGCAGTCGCGTGCCAGCTGTCGCCGGTACGAGCTTCAATAATGCGGTAGCTGCTGGCGCCTTCTTTCTCGGCTTTAGCCGCCAGTTCCTGGCGCATATCCATTGGCGCGCTACCTACTTGCGATACAGAGATAGTGCCCATTGGTTGCAGGTTTTGTGCTTGATCGGCGTTCACTTGCTGTACGGCTGCGCTTGCGCCGAAAGAGAGAACAGATGCCAGACCCAGGGATGCGATGATAATTGCGCTTTTCATAATCTTGACTCCAACCTTATGTGCAGCGGCGGGAGATTTCGTATGAACCCAGGCCGCTGAAGAGATACTGTTTCAGTTAATGACCGACAATCGTTAAAGCTTATTTATAAAGTTCAGCAGTGGCGTGCCAATGGTCGCCGGTGCGAGCTTCGATAATGCGATAAGAAGAAGCACCTTCTTCTTGTGCTTTTTTGTTCAGCATTTCATGCATATCCATCGGGGAAGAACCTACCGCGCCGATAGATACGGTGCCCAGTGACTGGCGGCTTTCCGCTTGAGTGCTGTTGATTGAATCAGCGGCGAAAGCGCCAAAGGACAGTACGGATAGCATGCTGAGTGCGGCTACAGTGGTTTTGATTTTCATGATGTTCACCTCGTCGAATTTTATTATTAGGGGGCTTTGTTTCGTGACCCTCATCACAAAATCAAGTATACACTAATCACCAAAAATATTAATACCATGCTAATTGTTTTCAGTGTAAATAATTTCCAAGAAATGTCGTTTTTATAACGTATAAGAATTAGAAATGTTATTCATGGGGTGAATGTCATGATTATTTATATTTAAATCAAATAGATATTGCGCTTTGATCTTTTGTGCGCTTTAGCCGTTATCATTCGGTAAAGGAATGTATAGAGGTGGAAAACCACACTAAATGTTAAAAAAATGCTGCTTTATTTGAAGGTTTGGGGAATAGCATTTTGCGGGGAAGAACCCTCTGGCAGGAACCAGAGGGGGAGCGCTTAGAGTTCCTGTTCGAACAGGACCAGAATCGCGTCGTAGAGATCTTTAACGGAAAAACCGCGGGCAGGGGTGGTAAAGATAGTGTCATCACCCGCGATACTACCCAGAATACCTTCGGCTTTGCCTAAGGAATCCAGCAGGCGTGCGATCAGCTGCGCCGCGCCGGGGCTGGTGTGGATCACTACCACTGCATCGTTATAATCGATGTCCAGCACCAGGTTTTTCAGCGGGCTGGAGGTCGTCGGCACGCCGAGTTCGGCAGGCAAACAGTAGACCATTTCCATTTTGGCGTTACGCGTGCGAACGGCGCCAAACTTTGTCAGCATGCGGGAAACTTTCGATTGGTTGATGTTCTCGAAACCTTCTTCCTGCAGCGCCTGAACGATTTCGCCTTGCGAGCTGAATTTTTCTTCTTTAAGCAGCGATTTAAACGCTTTAACCAGTTCTTCTTGTTTTGCCGAACTACGCATAAGTCACCCAGATTATGGTGGTAAAAACAACATCATTATGCATACAAGTGCATTTTTATGCAAATAATCCGCAAAGGAATAGCGTAAATAATGTTATGAAAGGCGCATATTTTAGCAAATAACCCTGATGAGGAACATGCCTGCATCACAGCGGGTAAATTGCTGTAAAAGTGAAATAAATGTTATGAAATTGATATTGTT
The DNA here is from genome assembly GCF_051207495.1 of Klebsiella sp. K-3. Lineage (NCBI taxonomy): Bacteria > Pseudomonadati > Pseudomonadota > Gammaproteobacteria > Enterobacterales > Enterobacteriaceae > Klebsiella > Klebsiella sp. K-3. The sequence goes on from NZ_JBPNXF010000008.1 coordinate 35,069, forward strand.
TTGCCGAGCGAGCTGGGTGTATTGTAACCAATAGTCGATCCGGTACTACGGCTTTGCTGGATGGCCAGTCTCAGGAAGAAAAATGCGAATTTGCTGCATCATTGCGCGTACCCCGCATTCTTCAGCCATAATTATTGTAATTGTTCATCTTGTGAATTAAGGTCCAGGCGACGGAATAACGAAAGACTATACCCGTCATACTTCGAGCTGCATGGGCGTTGGCTGCAATCGTTCACCCCAGTCACTTACTTCAGTAAGCTCCTGGGGATTCACTCTCTTGCCGCCTTCCTGCAACTCGAATTATTTAGGGTGTAAATTAACCATAATAAGGAGTTTAGGATGAAAGTTGCAGTCCTCGGCGCCGCTGGTGGAATCGGCCAGGCGCTTGCCCTACTACTTAAGACCCAACTGCCTTCAGGTTCAGAGCTCTCGTTGTACGACATCGCTCCGGTTACGCCGGGCGTGGCGGTAGATCTAAGTCATATTCCCACAGATGTAAAAATCAAAGGTTTCTCCGGTGAAGATGCCACCCCGGCGCTGGAAGGCGCTGATGTGGTGCTGATTTCCGCCGGCGTCGCGCGTAAGCCCGGCATGGATCGCTCCGACTTATTTAATGTTAATGCCGGTATCGTTAAAAACCTGGTGCAGCAGATTGCGAAAACCTGTCCGCAGGCCTGCATCGGTATTATCACCAACCCGGTAAATACCACCGTCGCTATCGCCGCCGAAGTGCTGAAAAAAGCCGGCGTGTACGATAAAAACAAACTGTTTGGCGTTACCACCCTCGATATCATTCGTTCTAATACTTTTGTCGCCGAGCTTAAAGGCAAGTCGGCCACCGAGGTTGAAGTTCCGGTCATTGGCGGCCACTCTGGCGTCACTATCCTGCCTTTATTGTCGCAGATTTCTGGCGTCAGCTTTAGCGAGCAGGAAGTCGCGGATCTCACTAAACGTATTCAAAACGCCGGGACGGAAGTCGTGGAAGCGAAAGCGGGCGGCGGGTCGGCAACGCTCTCGATGGGCCAGGCCGCTGCGCGTTTCGGGCTCTCACTGGTGCGTGCCATGCAGGGTGAAAAAGGCGTGGTTGAATGTGCCTACGTCGAAGGCGACGGCCAGTATGCCCGTTTCTTCTCGCAGCCGCTGCTGTTGGGCAAAAATGGCGTGGAAGAGCGCCAGTCCATCGGCAAACTCAGCGCTTTTGAACAACAGGCGCTGGAAGGCATGCTGGATACGCTGAAGAAAGATATCGCCCTCGGCGAAGATTTCGTCAACAAGTAACGTCTCGTTAGCAGAAAAGCCGGAACCGTCGTTCCGGCTTTTTTATCACCTCATCTCCCTGGCGAATGCGCCGCCTGGCGGCTAAATCTGCTAAAATCCCCCGCGTCTTAAGCCCCAAGCAATGAGGACGTTGTGAAAAAGATCGACAGAAAGCAGACCAGGGACCACATTACGCAAATTATTCGCTATCAAATTCTTTCCGGAGCGATGAAAGCGGGAGATGAGCTGGCGCAGGAGAGTATTGCCGAGCAGCTAGGGCTTTCACGTATGCCGGTTAGAGAAGCGTTGCAGTCTCTTGAACAAGAGGGGTTTCTGGTGCGCTTGCCTAACCGTCATATGCAGGTATCAAAGCTGGTGCCCGATGATGTTAGCCATATTTTTCGCGTGATAGCGGTGATGGCTGCCGAATTGTTCACTCTCGTGCCGACAAACCAGGGGGAATTGCTGCTCGGGCGCGCGCAGGCCCTGGCGCAGCCTGGCGACAAAACTCGCGAACTGGATTTTCATCAGTTACTGATTTCCTATCTTGATAACCGTTATCTGGCGAAGGCATATCAGCAATTTTTGGATGGATATATTTCTTATGTCATTCTGTATCTGAAAGACGATAGCCAGGAATCGGCACTGATACTACATGAACTGGCTGGAGCCATTAGCCGCGGCGATGCGGGCAATATTGCTCAGGCAACACAGCGTTATTTCCTCATGCTTGCGGAAATTATGCGTCAACATATGAAGGATTGGGAAAGTGCAGAAGCCTAAATTAGGGAAAATTAAGCTTCTTTCGGCGAAAGAGCAGGTCGCGGCGGTATTACGCAAAGCGATTCTTTCGCGGGATTTAGTGGAAGGGCAGGAGATAACTCTCGAAGGCATTGCCCGCATGGTTGGGGTTTCCAGCATGCCGGTGCGCGAAGCGTTTCAGATTTTAGCCGCCGATGGCCTGATTAAAGTCCGCCCCAATAAAGGGGCGGTGGTGTTAGGGATCAACGAGCAGACGATTCGCGAGCATTATGAAATTCGCGCGCTGCTGGAAAGTGAGGCGGTGGCGAAGGCATCTCGTCCCGGCACGGATATTTCGCGCATTGCCCAGGTACACTACTCAGCAGAAAAAGCGCTGGCCGATAATAACTTCACTGAATATTCCGACCTGAATCAGGCTTTCCATATGGAGATCTGGAACGCCGCGGGCAACGAAAAAATGAAGATGCTGCTCTGCAACATGTGGAACGGACTGTCGATGGGGCACAAGGTCACCGAAGCGGAGTATGCGGCTATCTCGATACAGGAACATAAAGAGATTTTACAGGCACTTGAACAGCATAATGAAGAGCTGGCGCGTCAGCGCATGCGCGAGCATATTATTCGCTCAATGGAAAATATGCTCACGCGATACCTTCCCGAAACCTCTATATAACGCTAAAGCCTGCTGTTTTAGTCGCATTCATCAACGCTATTAATCATCTCTTGTGACGATCTGCAGAGGATCTTGATGCAGATCGCACTGCGCGATCTTTGTTTAAAAACGCATTGACTTACTTTTTGCATGGGCATAATTTCTCCCTCGTCAATATTGGATACAATATCATATATCATTGATAGGGATAATTATAAATATGGAACCGATTACCATCACCTTATGTTTGCTGGTGTTCGCTATCGTCATGTTCGTCTGGGAGAAGGTGCCTTTGGCAGTGACTTCCATGGTGGTCTGCGTGGCGTTAGTGCTCACCGGCGTGTTGGATCTAAAACAAGCTTTTGCCGGTTTTATCGACTCCAACGTCATTCTTTTTGTCGCCATGTTCATCGTCGGCGGGGCGTTATTTGAAACCGGGATGGCCAATAAAGTTGGTGGGGTGATCACTCACTTCGCCAAAACCGAAAAACAGCTGATTTTCACCATCATGGTGGTCGTCGGCGTGATGTCGGGTTTTCTTTCCAACACCGGTACGGCGGCGGTGCTGATCCCGGTAGTGATTGGCGTGGCGGCGAAATCGGGTTTTGCCCGCTCTCGTTTACTGATGCCGCTGGTATTTGCCGCCGCGCTCGGCGGTAACCTGTCGCTGATTGGCGCGCCCGGCAACCTGATCGCGCAATCGGCGTTGCAGAATATCGGTAGCGGGTTTGGCTTCTTTGAGTATGCGAAGGTGGGTTTACCGATGCTGCTCTGCGGCATCCTCTATTTCCTGACGATTGGCTATAAATTCCTGCCTGCTACCGCGAATGGCGGTGAAGTCGGTAGCGTCGGCGAACAGCGAGATTACAGCCACGTTCCGCGCTGGAAACAGATCCTGTCTCTGGTGGTGCTGATCGCCACGATCCTCGGCATGATTTTTGAGAAACAGACCGGCATTAGCCTGACGGTGGCAGGCTGTATCGGTGCGTTAGTTCTGGTGTTTACCGGCGTGCTGACGGAAAAGCAGGCCTATAAAGCGATTGATTCACAGACTATTTTCATTTTTGGCGGCACGCTGGCGCTGGCAAAAGCGCTGGAAATGACCGGTGCTGGGAAGCTGGTTGCCGATCATGTCATCGGCATGCTGGGCCAGAACTCTTCCCCATTCATGTTGATGGCGGTGGTCTTTGCGCTGTCCGTCATCATGACCAACTTTATGTCCAATACCGCCACCGTCGCGCTACTGGTACCGGTGAGTTTGTCGATCGCGGCCGGTATGGGCGCCGATCCGAAAGCGGTTTTGATGGCGACCGTTATCGGCAGCTCCTGCGCCTACGCGACGCCGATCGGCATGCCCGCCAACATGATGGTGCTATCGGCCGGCGGCTATAAGTTTGTCGATTACGCCAAATCCGGCCTTCCTCTGATTCTCGTTTCTACCATTGTCAGCCTCGTACTGCTGCCAATTCTTTTCCCTTTTCACCCGTAATTTACGGACGCTGTTCTGACTAAGGAGCCTTTATGAGCAAAAGCGAACAGATATCCCGAATGACCGATATTATGGCCAAATTCGTGGGATATACCGGCAAAGTATTGCCTGATGACGTCACTGCAAAACTGAAAGAGTTGCATAAAAAAGAGACCAGCCATCTGGCGGACGTCATCTTTACCACCATGATTGAAAACCAGCGTCTGGCGAAAGAGCTGGATCGTCCGTCTTGCCAGGACACCGGCGTGATTCAGTTTTTGGTTGAGTGCGGCGCCAACTTCCCGCTGATTGGCGAGCTGGAAGCGCTGCTGCGCGAATCGGTGATTAAAGCCACCGTGGATTCTCCGCTGCGCCACAACAGCGTAGAGACCTTTGACGAATACAACACCGGTAAAAACGTGGGTAAAGGTACGCCGACGGTATTCTGGGAGATTGTCCCTGATTCTGACCAGTGCAGTATTTACACCTATATGGCCGGCGGCGGCTGCTCGCTGCCGGGTAAAGCGATGGTGCTAATGCCGGGCGCTGGATACGAAGGCGTAACTCGTTTCGTGCTGGATGTCATGACCAGTTATGGCCTGAACGCCTGTCCGCCGCTGCTGGTTGGCGTTGGCGTCGCGACTTCCGTTGAAACCGCGGCGCTACTGTCGAAGAAAGCGCTGATGCGCCCGGTGGGGTCGCACAATGAGAATGAACGTGCCGCATCGCTGGAGAAAATGCTCGAAGACGGCATTAATAAAATCGGCCTTGGCCCGCAGGGAATGTCCGGTAACACCTCGGTGATGGGCGTCAATATCGAAAATACCGCGCGCCATCCTTCCACCATCGGCGTGGCGGTCAACGTTGGCTGCTGGTCGCACCGCAAAGGACATATCGTTTTCGATAAAGATTTGAATTACACCATTACTTCTCACACAGGAGTGGCTTTCTGATGACTAAAAAAATACTCACTACGCCAATTAAAGATGAAGATTTAGCTGATATTAAAGCGGGCGATATTATTTATCTCAATGGTCATATTGTTACCTGTCGTGATGTTGCCCATCGTCGTTTGATTGAAGGCGGACGTGAATTACCGGTCAACGTTGCCGGCGGCGCGATATTACATGCCGGGCCCATTGTGCGGCCGATTAAAGGTACAGAAGATAAATTTGAAATGGTTTCTGTTGGACCAACCACCAGTATGCGCATGGAGAAATTTGAAAAAGAATTTATTGCTAAGACCGGTGTGAAATTAATTGTCGGCAAAGGCGGCATGGGTAAGGGGACCGAAGAGGGCTGCGCCGAACATAAAGCGCTGCACTGCGTCTTCCCGGCCGGATGCGCGGTGGTCGCCGCGGTCTGTGTAGAAGAAATTGAAGATGCCCAGTGGCGTGATTTGGGGATGCCGGAAACCTTATGGGTTTGCCGGGTGAAAGAGTTCGGTCCACTGATTGTGTCGATCGATACCCACGGGAATAACCTGTTTGAGCAGAATAAAGTGATATTTAATCAGCGCAAAGAGATTGTCGCTGATGAAATCTGTCAGCACGTAAGTTTTATTAAATAACTCCCGGTTAAATATATTGCGCAGTAGTGGCGAAAATTAATTTCCGCGATAAAGAGGCTTCTGACTATGTGGTCTGGGGAAATCCACTCGGCTATCGCGGCTGTTTATTACGCCATTATTGCGCCCCTCCAAAGGCTATTTTATGACTGATGCTGCGCTGTTAGGCGAAGGCTTCACCCTGATGTTTCTTGGCATGGGCTTCGTGCTGCTGTTTCTGCTGCTGCTCATTTTCGCCATCCGGGGGATGTCCGTCGCCGTTACCCGTCTGTTTCCTGAGCCGCCTGCCGCGCCCAAAGCGGCGCCCGCGGCCGTCGCGCCCGCTGACGACTTCGCCCGTTTAAAGCCGGCGATTGTCGCCGCCATTCACCACCATCGCCGCCTTAATCCTTAATTCACGGAGGAATTCATGACCGTTGCCATTACCGATGTCGTCCTGCGCGACGCCCACCAGTCCCTGTTCGCCACCCGTCTGCGTCTCGACGATATGCTGCCCGTTGCGGCCGCGCTCGACGACGTCGGCTACCGCTCGCTGGAATGCTGGGGCGGCGCCACCTTTGACGCCTGCATCCGCTTCCTCGGCGAGGACCCGTGGCTCCGCCTGCGCGAGCTGAAAAAGGCGATGCCGAAAACCCCGCTGCAGATGCTGCTGCGCGGCCAGAACCTGCTCGGCTACCGCCACTACGCCGACGACGTGGTGGAGCGCTTCGTGGAGCGCGCCGTCAAAAACGGCATGGACGTGTTCCGCGTCTTTGATGCCATGAACGACCCGCGCAACATGCAGGCCGCCCTGCAGGCGGTCCGCCGCCACGGCGCCCACGCCCAGGGCACCCTCAGCTACACCACCAGCCCGGCGCACACCCTGCAGACCTGGCTCGACCTCACCGAACAGCTGCTGGAGACCGGCGTCGACTCCATCGCCATCAAGGACATGTCCGGCATCCTCACCCCGCATGCCGCCTTTGAGCTGGTCAGCGAAATCAAAAAACGCTTTGCCGTCACCCTGCATCTGCACTGCCACGCCACCACCGGCATGGCGGAAATGGCGCTGCTGAAGGCCATTGAAGCCGGTGTCGACGGCGTTGATACCGCCATCTCCTCGATGAGCGCCACCTACGGCCACCCGGCTACCGAAGCGCTGGTGGCCACCCTCGCCGGCACGCCGTACGACACCGGCCTCGATATCCGCAAGCTGGAGAGCATCGCCGCGTACTTCCGCGAGGTACGCAAAAAATACCACGCCTTCGAAGGCCAGCTGAAAGGCACCGACAGCCGCATCCTGGTCGCCCAGGTGCCGGGCGGGATGCTCACCAACCTCGAAGGCCAGCTGAAACAGCAGAGCGCCGCCCACCGGCTGGATGAAGTGCTGGCGGAAATTCCCCGCGTGCGCGAGGACCTCGGCTTCATCCCGCTGGTGACCCCGACCTCGCAGATTGTCGGCACCCAGGCGGTGCTCAACGTGCTGGGCGGCGAACGCTACAAAACCATTGCGAAGGAGACCGCCGGTATCCTGAAAGGCGAATACGGCCACACCCCGGCGCCGGTTAACGCCGCCCTGCAGGCGCGGGTGCTCAACGGCGCCGACGCCGTCACCTGCCGCCCGGCGGATTTACTCAAGCCGGAGCTGGCGGAGCTTGAAGCCGACGTGAAACGCCAGGCGCAGGAGAAGGGCATCACGCTTGCCGATAACGCCATCGACGACGTGCTCACCGTGGCGCTGTTCCCGCAAATCGGCCTGAAGTTCCTCGAAAACCGCTACAACCCGGCGGCCTTTGAGCCCGTGCCGCAGGTGGAAGAAGCAAAATCTGCCGCGCCGGCAAAAGCCGCCGCCTCCGGCGTCTACACCGTCGAAGTGGAAGGCAAAGCCTTCGTGGTCAAGGTCAGCGACGGCGGCGACGTCAGCCAGCTGACGGCGGCCACCCCGTCTTCCGCACCGGTTCAGGCAGCCGCCCCGGCAGGCGCCGGCACCCCGGTAACCGCGCCGCTGGCGGGCACTATCTGGAAGGTGCTGGCCAGCGAAGGCCAGGCGGTGGCGGAGGGCGAGGTACTGCTGATTCTGGAAGCCATGAAGATGGAAACCGAAATCCGCGCCGCACAGGCCGGTACCGTACGCGGTATCGCAGTGAAATCCGGCGATGCGGTGGCGGTCGGCGACACCCTGCTGCAGCTGGCGTAAGGACGAGGAGCGCAAATGGAAAGTCTGAACGCCCTGATTCAGGGCATGGGGCTGATGCACCTGGGGGCCGGCCAGGCGGTGATGCTGCTGGTCAGCCTGCTGCTGCTGTGGCTGGCGATTGCGAAAAAGTTCGAGCCGTTACTGCTGCTGCCGATTGGCTTCGGCGGCCTGCTCTCCAATATTCCGGAGGCCGGGCTGGCGCTGAGCGCGCTGGAAAACCTGCTGGCCCATCACGACCCGGTCCAGCTCGCGGTGATTGCCGCGAAGCTCAACTGCGCGCCGGATGTCCACGCCATCAAGGAGGCGCTGGCCCTCGCCCTGCCGTCGGTGCAGGGGCAGATGGAGACGCTGGCGGTGGACATGGGCTACTCCTCCGGGGTGCTGGCCATCTTCTATAAGGTGGCGATTGGCTCGGATATCGCGCCGCTGGTGATCTTTATGGGCGTCGGGGCGATGACCGATTTCGGCCCGCTGCTGGCCAACCCGCGCACCCTGCTGCTGGGGGCGGCGGCGCAGTTCGGGATCTTCGCCACCGTGCTCGGGGCGCTGGCGCTGAACTACTTCGGCTTCATCCACTTCACCCTGCCGCAGGCGGCGGCCATCGGCATCATCGGCGGCGCCGACGGCCCGACGGCCATCTACCTGTCGAGCAAGCTGGCGCCGGAGCTGCTGGGGGCCATCGCGGTGGCCGCCTACTCCTACATGGCGCTGGTGCCGCTGATCCAGCCGCCGATCATGAAGGTGCTGACCAGCGACAAAGAGCGGAAGATCCGCATGGTGCAGCTGCGTACGGTGAGCAAACGCGAGAAGATCCTCTTCCCGGCGGTGCTGTTGCTGCTGGTGGCGCTGCTGCTGCCGGACGCCGCGCCGCTGCTGGGGATGTTCTGCTTCGGCAACCTGATGCGCGAAAGCGGCGTGGTGGACCGGCTGAGCGATACGGTGCAGAACGCGCTGATCAATATCGTCACCATCTTCCTCGGACTGTCGGTGGGGGCCAAGCTGGTGGCGGACAAGTTCCTGCAGCCGCAGACGCTGGGGATCCTGCTGCTGGGGGTGATCGCCTTCTGCGTGGGCACCGCGGCCGGGGTGATCATGGCGAAGCTGATGAATGTCTTCAGTAAACACAAGATCAACCCGCTGATCGGTTCCGCCGGGGTGTCGGCGGTGCCGATGGCGGCGAGGGTGTCCAACAAGGTGGGTCTGGAAGCGGACGGGCAGAACTTCCTGCTGATGCACGCGATGGGCCCGAACGTGGCCGGGGTGATCGGCTCGGCGATCGCCGCCGGGGTGATGCTCAAGTACGTGCTGGCGATGTAAGCCGGCATCCTTCCCGGATGGCGGCTGGCGCCTTATCCGGGCGACCGGTCCGCTCCGGTTTGTAGCCCCGGTAAGCGCAGCGCGAGCCGGGAATTTTCCCTGAGGAGGCTTTGATGAATGAAACGGTAGCATTACGTCCTGGCAGCAGGTCATCGGCAAAAGAGGGAGTCGTTGATGACACCCTGGCGTCGCTGGAGGAGCTTGAACAACTGCACCCGGCGCTGAATCTGTTGGCGCACCCGTCAATCGACCATGGCAGCCATGATTTCTTTGTCTGTTGTTATGACGCGGGTGTACAGCATGCGCAGACCGGGGAGGATGAAACGGTAGCGGCGTTGCTGGGTTCGCGGACGCATGAGCAGCAAAGGAGCGGCCTGCTTTGCGCCGCCGCCGGGCATCTGGATGCGCTGCGCCAGCCGCTGACGCATAACCGTTTATGCGATCTGGCCGGGCAGATGTGCGCCAGCGTGGCGCAGGCTGATAGTGAATCGCGCAGCGGTTTCTACAGCGTACGCAGTATCTCGCTGCCGGTGTATCGACGATTGCTGCGGGACAGTCATTCGCACAGCGTTTGTTTACAGCAGTCGCTGCTGCATTTGCTGGCCTGGAAGAGTGAATCGCCGTGGGCGCGGCAGCAGGCGCAACGGCTGCTGTGGCAGGGCGGGGTTCTCGGCGAGAGAGGGGAGTTCGCGTTACTGACGCTGGATGATGAACTGCGGGAGCGGCAGGTCCGCTGGCCATCGTTGTGGTCGCTGCTGGCGGTGACCGGGTTTCTGGCCAGATTCCCGGCCGGGCCGCTGTTTGTTGATTAATCGCGCTCCGATAACGGAGCGCTAATCGTTAATTTGTCGCCGGATATTCCTGTACCGCCACGTGCAGGGTGATTTTCTTATCATCGCGCATGATGACCACCGGGATTTCTGAACCCGGGCGAATTTCCGCAACCTGGTCCATGGTTTCCAGCGCCGAAACTGCTGGTTTATCGTTCACAGAGATGATCACGTCATTGGCGCGGATCCCAGCCTGCGCCGCCGGGCCATCCGGGGCGACGTCATTCACGACGATCCCCTGGATCTGATCCATGCCGCCGCTCTGCGCATGCATTGGCGCGATCTCGCGGCCGCTGATCCCGATGTAACCGCGGATCACCCGACCGTCACGGATCAGTTTATCCATGATCTTGGTCGCCAGCTGGAACGGGATGGCAAAGCCGATCCCTTCCGGCGTTTCGCCGTCATTGCTCTTATCGAATGACAGGGTGTTAATACCCATCAATTCACCCAGCGAGTTGACCAGCGCGCCGCCGGAGTTGCCGTGGTTGATAGAAGCATCGGTTTGCAGGAAATTCTGCCGCCCGGTAGGGTTCAGGCCGATACGGCCGGTCGCGCTGATGATGCCCTGGGTGATGGTTTGCCCGAGGTTATACGGGTTGCCTATCGCCAGTACTACATCGCCGATGTGTGGAACGCGTTTCGGGTTAATCGGGATGACCGGCAGGCCGCCGCTGGCGTTGATTTTGAGCACCGCCAGGTCGGTCAGGGTATCAGAACCGACCAACAGGGCTTCAAATACCCGTCCATCCTGCAAAGCGATGATTATCTGATCGGCATCGTTGATGACGTGCTTGTTGGTGAGGATATATCCGCGTTGGTCCATGATAACGCCGGAGCCAAGCGTCAGCTGGTTATGGCTGGTGCTGTTCAGCGCGCGGTTATAGACGTTGACCACCGCAGGCGCGGCGCGTCTTACCGCTGCATTATAGCTGGCGGGCGATTCATCAGCGGTATCGCTCGGCGTCGCCGACGAGAGCTGCCACTGGCGCAGCGAAGGCATCGCCGCCAGCAGGATGCCGCCGACGATTAAACCGATAAGGACTGAACGTAAAAGCTTTCCTGGCATGATGCGAATATCGTTAATTAATGGGCAGGCGCAGCATAGCATGACTTATCCGGACATCGCACGACGCACGATGTCCGGAAGCAGCCGTCAGCGTAGCAGCAGATAAATGCTTTCGTTACCGCGCAGCACATTCAGCGCGATGACGGCCGGTTTGGTTTCCAGCACTTTACGTAGCTCGGCGATGGAACGCACGCGCTGGCGGTTGAGGCCGATAATCAGATCGTCTTTATGCAAGCCAACCTGCGCCGCCGCGCTGCCTTTATCGACGTTATCGATGGTCACGCCCTTAGTGCCGTCTTTCAACTGGCCATCGCTTAGCGCCGCTCCCTGCAGGGCCGGGATAATCAGATCGGCGCTGGCGGTGGAAGAGGTGCTCTTATCCAGCGTCACTTCTACATCCAATGGTTTGCCGTCGCGCAGTAGCCCCAGTTTTACTTTAGTGCCAGGGGCGGTAGTGGCGATACGCGAACGCAGCTCGGCGAAGCTGCTTAGCGGCTTGCCGTTCATGCTGACGATAACGTCACCGGATTTAATCCCCGCTTTTGCGGAGCCGGAATTGGCCAGGACTTCGCTTACGAAGGCGCCGCGCTGAGCGTTGATGTTCATCGCTTTGGCGATATCCGCGCTCATTTCCATGCCTTTAATGCCCAGCAGGCCGCGTTTGATTTCGCCGTATTGAATAAGCTGATCGGCGAGGGTCTTCGCCATGTTGCTCGGAATGGCGAAGCCGATGCCGATGCTGCCGCCGCCCGGCGCCAGAATGGCGGTATTAATGCCGATAAGCTCGCCGTTGAGATTCAGCAGCGCGCCGCCGGAGTTGCCGCGGTTAATTGAGGCATCGGTCTGAATAAAGTTTTCCAGCCCTTCGAGATTAAGGCCGCTTCGGCCCAGCGCGGAGATGATGCCGGAAGTGGCGGTTTGGCCGAGGCCGAAGGGGTTGCCGACGGCAACGGCGAAATCGCCGACGCGCAGCTTGTCGGAATCCGCGATGGCGATTTGCGTTAAATTGCTGGGTTTTAAAACCTGCAGCAGGGCGATATCGCTCTGCTCGTCGCTGCCGACCAGTTTGGCATCGAACTCGCGGCCATCGTTCAACTGAATGCTGATTTTCTGCGCCAGGCTTATTACGTGGTTGTTGGTCAGCACGTAGCCTTTGGCGGCGTCGATAATCACCCCTGAACCGAGGCCTTCAAACGGCTGCGCCTGCTCTTGCGGCGCGTTGTCGCCGAAGTATTTTTTCAGCTCTTCCGGCATATTCTGCACCGGCGAGGCGGTGCCTTCTACCTGCACGCTGACCACCGCAGGCAATACTTTTTCCAGCATCGGCGCGAGGCTCGGTAGCGCGCCCTGGCCAGGAACCTGGGTCGGCAGTGATGCCGCCGCCGGAGGCAGGACCGACAACGATAATCCAATGCTTAACGCTAACGCACTCAACAGCAAAGTCTGTTTCTTCATTAGATGCTGGCTCTCGTAACCTGAGGTGTATGGAAAAAACGTCCGAATGATTTGATGTTATTGAATTTTCGACCGGCTAACAATGCGGTCCGTGCTTAAATTGTAGCTGGGATGCAGGGGGAAGACGGGCGCGGAAGGCGCGCCCGGTAAATATTTTTACGCAGACAGCGGGATCAGTCGCGTTTCGCGCCACCGCGCAGCAGGCCGGATGCGCCTTCAGAATAATCGCGCGGCATCTGGACAGGCGCCTGATCGTTGCTGGCTTCGGACTCCGCCAGGCGATTGCGGAACGGATTAGCTTCCGCCATCGCGTCCGGCAGCAGGCTGCTGGAGCTTTTTGCCATGTGCTGATACAGCTGACGGTAGTCATCCGCCATGTTGTCCAGCAGTTCTGCGCTGCGCGCAAAATGGCTGACCAGCTCTTCGCGATACTCTTCAAGCTCTGCTTTATTCTTTTCCAGTTCGAACTGCAGCGCTTGTTGCTGACGCAATTTGCGGTTACCAAAACGCATGGCGACGGCACCGATGATGATACCGACGACTAATCCAATTAGCGCGTATTCCCAGGTCATGAACATCTCCCGTTGTTTTGTGGTTCCGTAGGGTGGCTGTTAGGCTCTCCGCCTGCGCCCGATAGTGCCACTATAACCGCTAATTCCACAGAAGTGGAATCCTGGCGTATCATCGCGTACTGTAGAACCGCCTTTTTTTCGTCAATCGTGCGTCACGGCGCCACGGTTTTCAAGGAATAACAATAAGATCATGCAAAGCCTGTCCCCAACATCGCGTTACCTTTTAGCTCTCAAAGAGGGCAGCCATCAACCTGACGACGTGCAACAAGAAGCGGTCAGCCGCCTCGATACCGTCTATCGTGAACTGCAGGAAAAACCTGTAGCCGCAGCGCCCGCGGGCGGCGGTCTGCGGGCGAAATTCAGCAAACTACTCGGCAAGCGCGAACCGACGGCGGAAGCAACCGCCGTGCGTGGCCTGTATATGTGGGGCGGCGTGGGGCGCGGTAAAACCTGGCTGATGGATATGTTTTATCAAAGCCTGCCGGGCGAACGTAAACAGCGCCTGCATTTCCATCGCTTTATGTTGCGCGTGCACGAAGAGTTAACCACCCTGCAGGGGCATAGCGACCCGCTGGAGATCGTTGCCGATCGCTTTAAAGCGCAAACCGATGTGTTGTGCTTCGACGAGTTTTTTGTCTCCGACATCACCGATGCCATGCTGCTCGGCGGCTTAATGAAAGCGCTGTTCTCGCGTGGGATTACGCTGGTCGCTACCTCGAACATCCCGCCGGACGAACTCTACCGCAATGGTCTGCAACGCGCGCGTTTCCTGCCGGCGATAGACGCCATCAAACAGCACTGCGACATTATGAACGTGGATGCAGGGATTGATTACCGCCTGCGCACGTTGACCCAGGCGCATCTGTGGCTGTCGCCGCTCAATGGCGAGACCAGCCAGCAAATGGATAAGCTCTGGTTGGCGCTGGCGGGGGCCAAACGCGAGCAGATGCCGACGCTGGAAATTAACCACCGGCCGCTGCCGACGTTGGGCGTGGAAAACCAGACCCTGGCGGCGTCGTTTGATACTCTGTGCGTGGATGCGCGCAGCCAGCATGATTACATCGCGCTGTCACGCCTGTTCCACACCGTGATGTTGTTCGATGTGCCGGTGATGACGACGCAGCTCGAGAGCGAAGCGCGGCGCTTTATCGCGCTGGTGGATGAATTCTACGAACGCCACGTGAAGCTGGTGGTCAGCGCGGCGGTACCGCTGTATGAGATCTATCAGGGCGAACGCCTGAAATTTGAGTTCCAGCGCTGTTTATCGCGCCTGCAGGAAATGCAAAGCGAAGAGTATCTGAAGCAGCCGCACATGCCCTGAATCCAGCCTTCTTCTCACGCTGAGAAAAACCTGCTGCAAATCACATAAAGGGGTCGATCTTTGGCCCCTACTTCTCTATAATCTTGCGACCCCACGTTACGAGAAGGTTTTTTTTCCCGAAATCTTCTATGTGCTGGCATAGGCTATTCGAAGGGGTAGGTTTGCCGGACTTTGTCGTGTGAACCTCAACTGACTAAACGTTTGGGTGTTCACCAACGTGTAACTTATTTATTTGGGTAAGCTTTTAATGAAAACTTTTACAGCTAAACCAGAAACCGTAAAACGCGACTGGTATGTTGTTGACGCGACCGGTAAAACTCTGGGCCGTCTGGCTACTGAACTGGCTCGTCGCCTGCGCGGTAAGCACAAAGCGGAATACACTCCGCACGTTGATACTGGTGATTACATCATCGTTCTGAACGCAGAAAAAGTTGCTGTAACCGGCAACAAGCGCGAAGACAAAATGTACTACCACCACACCGGCCACATCGGTGGTATCAAAGAAGCGACCTTTGAAGAGATGATTGCCCGCCGTCCTGAGCGTGTGATTGAAATCGCGGTTAAAGGCATGCTGCCAAAAGGCCCGCTGGGTCGTGCTATGTACCGTAAACTGAAAGTTTACGCTGGTAACGAGCACAACCACGCGGCACAGCAACCGCAAGTTCTTGACATCTAATCGGGATTATAGGCAATGGCTGAAAATCAATACTACGGCACTGGTCGCCGCAAAAGTTCCGCAGCTCGCGTTTTCATCAAACCGGGCAACGGCAAAATCGTAATCAACCAGCGTTCGCTGGAACAGTACTTCGGTCGTGAAACTGCCCGCATGGTAGTTCGTCAGCCGCTGGAACTGGTCGACATGGTTGAGAAACTGGATCTGTACATCACTGTTAAAGGTGGTGGTATCTCTGGTCAGGCTGGTGCGATCCGTCACGGTATCACCCGCGCTCTGATGGAGTACGACGAGTCCCTGCGTTCTGAACTGCGTAAAGCTGGCTTCGTTACTCGTGACGCTCGTCAGGTTGAACGTAAGAAAGTCGGTCTGCGTAAAGCACGTCGTCGTCCGCAGTTCTCCAAACGTTAATTGTTTTCTGCTCACGCAGAACAATTTGCGAAAAAACCCGCTTCGGCGGGTTTTTTTATGGATAAAACGGCTGTTATCCACAAAGAAATGGTCTGTTCTTACCACTTTTTCAGCATTTCCAGAATACCCTCACCACAACGTCCGCAAAATCTGGTAAACTATCATCCAATTTTCTGCCCAAATGCTGGTGGTTGTTCATTTTTTAGTTAATCAATGAACATATCGTCGCCGTGCGAATGGGGTTTATACATCTGGCTGGCCATGCGTGGTCGGCAGCAGTAAAAATTCTGAATATACCTGGAGGTTTTCATGGCTGTCGCTGCCAACAAACGTTCGGTAATGACGCTGTTTTCTGGTCCTACTGACATCTATAGCCATCAGGTCCGCATCGTGCTGGCCGAAAAAGGTGTCAGTTTTGAGATAGAGCACGTGGAGAAGGATAACCCGCCTCAGGATCTGATTGACCTCAACCCGAATCAAAGCGTCCCGACGCTGGTGGATCGTGAGCTCACTCTGTGGGAATCCCGCATCATTATGGAATACCTGGATGAGCGTTTCCCGCATCCGCCGCTAATGCCGGTTTACCCGGTGGCGCGTGGTGAAAGCCGTCTGTACATGCAACGTATCGAGAAAGACTGGTATTCGCTGATGAATACCATCCAGACCGGTACCGCGGCCCAGGCTGATGCCGCTCGTAAGCAGCTGCGTGAAGAACTGCAGGCGATTGCGCCGGTCTTTACTCAGAAGCCTTACTTCCTGAGCGACGAATTCAGCCTGGTCGATTGCTACCTGGCTCCGCTGCTGTGGCGTTTGCCGGTTCTCGGCGTAGAACTGGTGGGTGCTGGCGCGAAAGAGCTTAAGGGCTATATGACTCGCGTCTTCGAACGTGATTCTTTCCTCGCTTCTTTAACTGAAGCCGAGCGTGAAATGCGCCTCGGCCGGGGCTAAATAATGGATGTATCACAGCTGACGCCGCGTCGCCCGTACCTGCTGCGGGCGTTCTATGAGTGGCTGCTGGATAACCAGCTGACTCCGCACCTGGTCGTCGATGTGACGCTGCCAGGCGTTCTCGTGCCGATGGAGTACGCTCGCGACGGCCAAATCGTTCTGAACATTGCGCCGCGTGCGGTGGGCAATCTGGAACTGGCGAATGACGAAGTGCGCTTTAACGCTCGCTTCGGCGGCGTACCGCGCAACGTTTCCGTGCCGCTGGCTGCGGTACTCGCTATCTATGCCCGTGAGAACGGCGCAGGAACGATGTTTGAACCTGAAGCGGCCTATGACGAAGATGTCAGCAGCCTCAACGATGATGACGTTGCGCCTGAGAGCGAAAACGAAACGGTGATGTCGGTGATTGATGGCGATAAGCCGGATAATCACGATGACGATCCTGACGATACGCCACCGCCGCCGCGCGGTGGTCGTCCGGCGCTGCGCGTTGTGAAGTAATTCCTGACAGGCCC
The DNA here is from genome assembly GCF_051207495.1 of Klebsiella sp. K-3. Classification (NCBI taxonomy): domain Bacteria; kingdom Pseudomonadati; phylum Pseudomonadota; class Gammaproteobacteria; order Enterobacterales; family Enterobacteriaceae; genus Klebsiella; species Klebsiella sp. K-3. The sequence continues at coordinate 52,062 of NZ_JBPNXF010000008.1, forward strand.
TCCGGGGCCTGTTTTTTTTGCCCACGCTTAACCACGATCAAGCATAAAAAAGCCCGGTGGCGTTAACCATCGGGCTTTTATGCGCTGAGACTCAGGCTTTAATCAGACTTCAAGGTAATTGAGGATACCGTCCGCCGCTTTGCGGCCTTCGGCAATCGCCGTTACCACCAGGTCTGAACCGCGAACGATATCGCCGCCGGCAAAGATTTTCGGGTTGCTGGTCTGGAACGCGTTGTCGCTGCCTTCCGGGGCGATGATGCGGCCCTGAGAATCCAGCTCGACGCTATGCTTCGCCAGCCATTCCATGCTGTGTGGACGGAAACCAAACGCCATCACCACCGCGTCTGCGGGCACCACGTGCTCGGAACCGGCGACGATTTCCGCGCGGCGGCGGCCTTTCGCATCCGGCTGGCCCATTTCGGTGCGCGCCATTTTCACGCCGCACACTTTGCCGTTGGCGTTCACTTCCACGCCCAGCGGCTGGACGTTGAACTGGAATTCGACACCCTCTTCACGCGCGTTTTTCACTTCACGTTTGGAGCCTGGCATGTTTTCTTCGTCACGGCGATAGGCGCAGATAACGTGCGCCGCCCCCTGACGAACAGAGGTCCGCACGCAGTCCATCGCGGTGTCGCCGCCGCCGAGAACTACCACGCGTTTGCCTTCCATACTGACGAAGGGTTCGTGCGCCGTTTCGCCAAAGCCCATGATCTGTTTGGTGTTGGCGATAAGGAACGGCAGCGCGTCATACACGCCGTTGGCATCTTCGTTTTCCAGCCCGCCGCGCATGGACTGGTAGGTGCCCACGCCCAGAAATACCGCGTCGTATTCTTTCAGCAGCTCGTCGAGCTGGACGTCACGACCCACTTCGGTATTGAGCCGGAATTCAATCCCCATGCCGGTGAAGATCTCGCGGCGGCGGGTCATCACCTCTTTTTCCAGCTTAAACGCCGGGATGCCGAAGGTCAGTAGACCGCCGATTTCCGGATGACGATCGAAGACGATAGCCTTCACGCCGTTGCGGGTCAGCACATCCGCGCAGGCCAGGCCTGCCGGACCGGCGCCGATAATGGCGACGGTTTTTCCGGTTTGCTTCACGCCGGACAAGTCCGGGCGCCAGCCCATCTCAAACGCTTTATCGTTGATATAGCGTTCAATGTTGCCGATGGTCACCGCGCCGAACTCATCGTTCAGGGTGCAGGAACCTTCGCACAGGCGGTCCTGCGGGCAGACACGTCCGCAGACTTCCGGCAGGGTGTTGGTCTGATGCGACAGCTCCGCCGCTTCAAAAATACGCCCCTCGTTGGCCAGTTTCAGCCAGTTAGGGATGTAGTTGTGCACCGGACATTTCCATTCGCAGTACGGGTTGCCGCAGGAGAGGCAGCGATCCGCCTGCGCCTTGGCCTGGCCTTCTGAAAACGGCTCGTAAATTTCTACAAATTCAATTTTACGGATCTTCAGCGGTTTCTTTGGCGGATCAACGCGCTGCAGGTCGATAAATTGGTATACGTTCTGACTCATCTTAACCCCTTACTGCGCCTGCACCCGCAGCTCAGCTGCGGAACGACTACGGTGACCCAACAGTGCTTTAACATCGCTGGACTTCGGTTTAACCAGCGCAAACTTCGCCGCGAAGGCCGGCCAGTTGGCGAGAATCTCTTCGCCGCGCTGCGAACCGGTAAGCTGGACGTGCTCGGTAATTAAGCCGCGCAGGTGCTCCTCATGGATAGCCAGCGTGTCCACGTCCAGAACTTCCACCAGTTCGGGGTTAACGCGTTTACGGAAGTCGCCATCTTCATCCAGGACGTAAGCAAAGCCGCCGGTCATACCTGCGCCGAAGTTCACGCCGGTTTTCCCCAGGATACAGACAATACCGCCGGTCATGTATTCACAGCCGTTGTCGCCGATGCCTTCCACCACGGTGATGGCGCCGGAGTTACGAACCGCAAAGCGTTCGCCCGCGCGTCCTGCTGCGTACAGACGACCGCCGGTCGCGCCATACAGACAGGTGTTGCCAATGATGCTTGCTTCATGGCTACGGAAGGCGGAGCCGACCGGAGGACGAATCGACAGCAGACCGCCCGCCATGCCTTTACCCACGTAGTCGTTGGCGTCGCCGGTCAGGTGCAGCTCAACGCCGCCGGCGTTCCAGACGCCGAAGCTCTGGCCCGCGGTACCGCTAAAGTGGGCGGTAATCGGGTCGGCGGCCAGCCCCTGGTCGCCGTGAGTCTGGGCGATATAACCGGACAGCGACGCCCCAACGGAACGGTCAGTGTTGCGAATATCGAACCAGAACGTTTTGCTCTGTTTGTTATCCACATACGGCTTCGCTTGCTGCAGCAGCTGCGCGTTGAGCACGCCGTTATCGAACGGCGGGTTGCTCTCGGTGCAGTACAGCGCCTTGCCTGGCAGCGGCTCAGCGGTTTCCAGCAGTTTGCCGAGCTCCAGTTTCTGCTGTTTCGCCGTAAAGCCTTCCAGTTCTTTCAGCAGGTCGGTGCGGCCGATCAGGTCCACCAGACGCTTCACGCCCAGCTGCGCCATCAGCTCGCGGGTTTCGCGGGCGATGAATTCAAAGTAGTTGGTCACTTTGAACGGTAGGCCGTGGTAGTGGTTCTTACGCAGTTTGTCGTCCTGGGTCGCCACGCCGGTGGCGCAGTTGTTCAGATGACAGATACGCAGGTATTTACAGCCCAGCGCGACCATCGGGCCGGTGCCGAAGCCGAAGCTTTCCGCGCCAAGGATCGCCGCTTTGATGATATCGAGGCCGGTTTTCAGGCCGCCGTCTACCTGCAGGCGAATTTTATGACGCAGACCGTTGGCGACCAGCGCCTGCTGGGTTTCCACCAGGCCAAGTTCCCACGGACAGCCGGCATATTTCACCGATGAGAGCGGGCTCGCCCCGGTGCCGCCATCGTAGCCGGCGATAGTGATAAGGTCTGCGTAGGCTTTCGCCACGCCGGTGGCGATAGTGCCGACACCCGGTTCGGAAACCAGTTTGACGGAAATCATCGCCTTCGGATTGACCTGCTTGAGGTCGAAAATCAGCTGCGCCAGATCCTCGATAGAGTAAATATCGTGGTGCGGCGGCGGGGAGATCAGCGTCACGCCCGGTACCGAATAACGCAGTTTGGCGATATAAGGCGTCACTTTGTCACCCGGCAACTGTCCGCCTTCACCAGGTTTCGCGCCCTGGGCGACTTTAATCTGGATCACGTCGGCATTCACCAGGTAGGCTGGAGTAACACCGAAACGACCGGAAGCCACCTGCTTAATACGCGAGACTTTGTTGGTGCCGTAGCGCGCCGGGTCTTCACCGCCTTCACCGGAGTTGGAGAAGCCGCCGATGCTGTTCATCGCTTCCGCCAGTGATTCGTGCGCTTCCGGGCTCAGTGCGCCGATCGACATGGCCGCGGTATCGAAGCGTTTAAACAGCTCTTTCGCTGATTCCACCTCATTGATGCTAACGGCTTCATCGCCTGGGTTGAGCGCCAGCAGATCGCGCAGCGTGGCCGCCGGGCGTTCATTAACCAGCTTCGAGTATTCCTGATAATCACGGTATTCGCCGCTCTGAACCGCCTGCTGCAGGGTGCGAACGACGTCCGGGTTATAGGCGTGATATTCGCCGCCGTGGACATATTTCAGCAAGCCGCCCTGAGCCAGCGGTTTACGCGCCAGCCATGCGCGTTTCGACAGATTCAGCAGGTCCTGCTGGAAGTCGTCGAAACCGGCGCCGCCGATGCGGCTCACTACGCCCTGGAAGCAGAGGTCGGCCACGTCGCGATGCAGACCGACCGCTTCGAACAGCTTCGAGCAGCGGTAGGAGGCGATGGTCGAGATCCCCATCTTCGACATGATTTTGTACAGGCCTTTGTTGATGCCGTTACGGTAGTTCAGCATCACCGTACGGTATTCTTTATCGATAGCTTTGCTATCTACCAGCTTCGCCAGGGTTTCATAAGCTAGATACGGATAGATAGCCGTCGCGCCAAAGCCCAGCAGCACCGCAAAGTGGTGCGGGTCTCGGGCGCTGGCGGTTTCGACGATGATGTTAGCGTCGCAGCGCAGGCTCTTATCGACGAGACGCGTCTGGATGGCGCCAACGGCCATCGGCGCCGGTACCGGCAGACGATCTTTCGCGATGTTGCGGTCGGACAGCACCAGCAGTACGGTGCCGTTACGCACCATCTGTTCCGCTTTATCGCACAGCGCTTTTACCGTCTCGGCCAGCGTGGTTTCGTTGGCATCAAAGGTAATATCCAGGGTGTCGGCGCGATAGTGCTCCTCTTCCATGGTGGTCAGCTGTTTAAAGTCTGAGTACAGCAGGATCGGCGATTTGAAGCTCAGGCGGTGCGCCTGGCCTTCCGCTTCGCAGAAGACGTTCATTTCACGGCCGATACTGGTAGCCAGCGACATCACGTGCGCTTCACGCAGCGGATCGATAGGCGGGTTTGTCACCTGGGCGAACTGCTGGCGGAAATAATCGTAAATGATACGCGGCTGGCTGGAGAGCACGGCGAATGGGGTATCATCGCCCATCGAACCGACCGCTTCCTGGCCATTTTCCCCAAGGACGCGCAGGACGGAGTCCAGCTCTTCGGCGCTGTAGTTAAACTGTTTCTGGTAGCTGGCGAGCGTGTCATCATCCAACTGACGGCTGCCGACTTCTTCTTCCGGCAGGTCTTCGAACGGCACCAGACGGCGGACGTTTTTCTCCATCCACTCTTTGTACGGATGGCGGCTTTTCAGATCGTTATCGGTTTCCGCCGAGTGCAGAATACGCCCGCTGCGGGTATCGATGACCATCAGCTCGCCAGGCCCAACGCGGCCTTTTTCCATCACCTCATCCGGCTGGTAGTCCCAGATACCGACTTCAGACGCACAGGTGATGAGTTTGTCTTTAGTGATGACGTAGCGCGCCGGACGCAGACCGTTACGGTCGAGGTTACAGGCGGCGTAGCGGCCGTCGGACATGACGATGCCCGCCGGGCCGTCCCACGGCTCCATATGCATGGAGTTAAAGTCGAAGAACGCGCGCAGCTCCGGATCCATGTCCGGGTTATTCTGCCAGGCTGGCGGTACCAGCAGGCGCATCGCGCGGACGATATCCATCCCGCCTGCCAGCAGCAGTTCCAGCATATTATCCATCGAGCTTGAATCAGAGCCGGTTTCATTGACGAACGGCGCGGCGTCATGCAGATCGGGGATCAGCGGGGTCTGGAATTTATAGGTACGTGCGCGGGCCCACTGGCGGTTACCGGTGATGGTATTGATTTCACCATTGTGCGCCAGATAGCGGAACGGCTGCGCCAGCGGCCAGCGCGGCACGGTATTGGTGGAGAAGCGCTGGTGGAACAGGCAGATGGCGGATTCCAGGCGCAGGTCCGCGAGGTCCAGGTAGAAGCGCGGCAGATCCGCCGGCATACACAGACCTTTATAGATATTAACCAGGTTCGACAGGCTACAAACGTAGAAATCTTTGTCTTCCTGCAGGCGCTTTTCAATGCGACGGCGGGCGATGAACAAACGGCGTTCCATATCGCGCGGACGCCAGCCTGCCGGGGCGTTAACAAAAATTTGTTCAATACGAGGCAGCGAGGAGAGGGCGATTTCACCGAGTACGCCTTCGTTAGTTGGCACATCGCGCCAGCCAACGATAGACAATGTTTCGCGTTGCAGCTCTTCTTCAACGATACGGCGCGCAGCGCTTGCCAGCTCGGGGTCTTTATTCAGGAACAGCATCCCGACGGCGTAGTTTTTGGCTAAGCGCCAGCCGCGCTCTTCCGCCACAATCCGGAAGAAACGATCGGGTTTTTGTAACAGCAGGCCGCAACCGTCGCCGGTTTTACCATCGGCAAGGATCGCGCCGCGGTGCTGCATTCGGGCCAGTGCGTGTATAGCGGTGCGCACTACCTTGTGGCTAGGTTCGCCTTCTATGTGGGCGATCAGGCCGAAACCACAGTTATCCCGCTCAAGGGATTTGTCGTACAACATATCAGTGAACCTCCCCAGGCTCTACGGGACGCCCCCTTAATCGATTGCGCGCAAGGCACAGCAAGAGCATGGCGACGGGGTAAGGGCATCTTTGCCTACCTCGCATTCGCCCTCTTTAAATCCTTTTCGCATCGGTACACAAGTTTGAGGACTTGCTATTAAGAGGGAATCTCAATTACTGCATAAATATGATGAGCAGAGCGCTCATCCAGAAAGCTTCCAGCGGATTCCCAACTTATCGAGAATCCACACTTACGTCAAATGGCAATCTTATTTATACAAAAGTGTGCTAAGAGGTGTTTAATATTATGATTTTAAAAAGAATTGTTGTTTTTTTAAAGGCATATAAACTCTCAGGGATGCGTAATCTAGTGTGATCTGTCTCACTATATCCGCAGCCTAAGATTACCTTTCTGTGCTGAATTGTTTTTTTATAGCAGAGTATTTGACTGCTGGTGTTCTTAATGGCAGGAAATAAAACTGTTTTTTGCTGCGTCAAAGATAATTGAAACTCAGTATTGAAGTATAAGTAAATGTTATTACCGCGGGCGTGAATGAAACCGCGTTTATTTTGATTGATTATGCAATGAGGTAAGCGGCCGCGCTGACGATTGATCCAGGTCATCGCCGTCGGAGGCTAAAAATGGCAGGCTTGGCCCCTTTCTTGAGGCCGGTCTATCAGATTATGCAGTTACAAAAATTAGTCAACATGTTTGGTGGGGATCTTACGCGCCGCTACGGCGAAAAGGTACATAAACTGACGCTGCATGGTGGATTTAGCTGCCCGAATCGCGATGGCACAATCGGCCGCGGCGGCTGCACATTTTGTAATGTCGCCTCCTTCGCCGACGAGGCCCAGCAGTACCGTTCGATTGCCGATCAACTGGCGCACCAGGCGCAGTTGGTTAACCGAGCGAAACGCTACCTTGCTTATTTCCAGGCCTACACCAGCACCTTTGCCGAAGTACAGCTGCTGCGTTCAATGTATCAGCAGGCGGTGAGCCAGGCGAATATCGTTGGGCTGTGCGTCGGCACCCGTCCCGACTGCGTTCCCGATGCGGTGCTGGATCTGCTCAGCGAATATCGGGAGCAGGGCTATGAAATCTGGCTGGAGCTGGGATTGCAGACCGCGCATGATAAAACGCTGCATCGTATCAATCGCGGCCATGACTTTGCCTGCTACCAGCGCACCACCCGACTGGCGCGCGAGCGCGGATTAAAGGTCTGCGCGCATCTTATCGTCGGTCTGCCGGGCGAAACCCAGCAGCAGTGCCTGCAAACCTTGCAACGGGTAGTCGAAACCGGGGTCGATGGCATCAAGCTGCACCCGTTGCACATCGTGACCGGCAGCATCATGGCGAAAGCCTGGCAGGCGGGGCGCCTGAACGGTATTGCGCTGGATGATTATACAGTCACCGCCGGTGAGATGATTCGCCATACCCCGCCGGAGGTGATTTATCACCGTATCTCGGCCAGCGCCCGTCGCCCAACGCTGCTGGCGCCGCTGTGGTGCGAAAACCGCTGGACCGGTATGGTCGAGTTGGACAAATACCTTAATACCCATGGCGTTCAGGGGTCGGCATTGGGGACGCCGTGGGTCCTGCCCGCCTGATGTTCCACTTCCTTAACGGCTGATTACCGCCGCATTTTTTGCACAACTTACAGCGTAATGTTCAGAATTGGGTATTATTGTGCGGAGTTGGCGATAAGGAATCCCTCATGAAGCAAATTCGTATGCTGGCGCAGTACTATGTCGATCTGATGATGAAGTTAGGTCTGGTGCGCTTTTCAATGCTGTTGGCTCTGGCGCTGGTGGTGCTGGCTATCGTGGTGCAGATGGCCGTCACGATGGTGCTGCATGGGCAGGTTGAGAGTATCGATGTTATCCGCTCTATATTCTTCGGGCTGCTGATTACCCCCTGGGCGGTCTATTTTCTGTCGGTGGTGGTCGAACAACTGGAAGAGTCGCGCCAGCGACTCTCGCGGCTGGTGGAAAAGCTGGAAGAGATGCGCGAGCGCGATCTTAAGCTTAACGTGCAGCTCAAGGACAATATCGCCCAGTTGAATCAGGAAATTGGCGAACGTGAGAAAGCGGAAGCGGAACGTGAAACCACGCTGGAACAGCTGAAAATAGAGATGAAAGAGCGTGAAGAGACGCAGATTCAGCTGGAACAACAGTCCTCCTTCCTGCGCTCTTTCCTTGATGCCTCACCGGATCTGGTTTTCTATCGTAACGAAGATAAGGAGTTCTCCGGCTGTAACCGGGCGATGGAGCTGTTGACCGGAAAAAGCGAAAAGCAGTTGATTCACCTCAAGCCGCAGGATGTCTATAGCGAAGAAGCCGCGGTGAAAGTGCTGGAGACCGATGAGAAAGTCTTCCGCCATAATGTCTCGCTGACCTACGAACAATGGCTCGATTATCCCGATGGGCGTAAAGCCTGCTTTGAGATCCGCAAGGTCCCCTACTATGACCGCGTGGGCAAGCGCCGTGGCCTGATGGGCTTTGGCCGCGATATTACCGAGCGTAAGCGCTATCAGGACGCGCTGGAGCGCGCCAGCCGGGACAAGACCACCTTTATCTCAACCATCAGCCACGAGCTGCGTACGCCGCTCAACGGCATCGTTGGGCTCAGCCGCATCCTGCTGGATACTGAACTGACCAACGAGCAGGAAAAATATCTGAAAACTATCCATGTTTCAGCGGTGACGCTGGGGAATATCTTCAATGATATTATCGACATGGATAAAATGGAGCGGCGTAAAGTGCAGCTCGATAATCAGGAAGTGGACTTCACCAGCTTCCTTGCCGACCTGGAAAACCTCTCAGGCCTGCAGGCGCAGCAGAAAGGTTTACGCTTTGTGATGGAGCCAACCCAGCCGCTGCCGCATAAAGTGGTAACTGATGGTACGCGCCTGCGGCAGATCCTGTGGAACCTGATCAGCAATGCGGTGAAGTTTACCCAACAGGGCAATGTCACCGTGCGCGTCCGCTATGACGAAGGCGATATGCTGCACTTTGAAGTTGAGGACTCCGGTATCGGTATCCCACAGGCGGAGCAGGACAAAATTTTCGCCATGTATTATCAGGTGAAAGACAGCCACGGCGGTAAACCGGCAACCGGTACCGGGATTGGCCTGGCGGTGTCGCGCCGTCTGGCGCGTAATATGGGCGGCGATATCAGCGTGACCAGCCAGCCGGGGCAGGGGGCGACGTTTACCCTGACCGTACACGCGCAGGCGGTGGCTGATGAAGTCGAAGATACGCTGGCCGAAGACGATATGCCGCTGCCGGCGCTGAACGTGCTGCTGGTGGAAGATATCGAACTGAACGTGATTGTCGCCCGTTCGGTGCTGGAAAAATTGGGCAATAGCGTGGACGTGGCGATGACCGGTAAAGCCGCGCTGGAGATGTTCGAACCCGGCGAATACGACCTGGTGCTGCTGGACATTCAGCTACCGGACATGACCGGCCTCGATATCTCGCGACAGCTAAAACAACGCTATGCCGCCGATGAGCTGCCGCCGCTGGTGGCGCTGACCGCCAACGTCCTGAAGGACAAAAAAGAGTACCTTGATGCCGGCATGGACGATGTGCTGAGCAAGCCGCTGTCGGTACCGGCGTTAACCGCGATCATCAAGAAATTCTGGGATGCGCCGGAAGACGATGGCCATGAGCCGCCCGCGGTGGATGTGGCGAAATCGGCATCGGTACTGGATACCGACATGCTGGAACAATATATCGAGCTGGTGGGGCCGAAGCTGATTACCGACGGGCTGGCGGTGTTCGAGAAGATGATGCCGGGCTACATGTCCGTGCTGGAATCGAATCTCACCGCGCGCGACCAGAAAGGTATCGTCGATGAAGGCCATAAAATTAAGGGGGCGGCGGGGTCGATAGGCTTGCGCCATATCCAGCAATTAGGGCAGCAGATCCAAACGCCAGATTTACCCGCCTGGGAAGACAACGTAGGTGAGTGGGTGGAAGAGATGAAATCCGAGTGGCAAAACGATGTTGCGGTACTGAAGGCCTGGATTGCGGCGGCGGATAAAAAATGACCCCGGATAAACCGGGGTGCGCGAATACTGCGCCAACACCAGGGAACTGGTTGTTGAGCCAGGATTGTTCGAGTGATTTTTTTACACGGCGCAACCTGAGGATTTGGCTTGCTCGCTCATTAAGATAGCAAACCATAAATATTTTGTTACGTGAATCGGTAAAATATGTGAAGCATAGCGAGTAAATCAAAATTATTTACTTGTTTCATAGAGTTGCGCTAAGGGGTTAGCAAGATGAAGAAGATTGGCGTGGTACTAAGCGGCTGCGGCGTTTACGACGGCGCAGAAATTCATGAAGCGGTCATTACCCTGTTGGCCATTGCGCGTCGCGGCGCGCAGGCGGTTTGCTTTGCGCCGGATAAGGCGCAAAGCGACGTGATCAACCATCTGACCGGCGAAACGATGGCGGAAAGCCGCAACGTGCTGATTGAAGCGGCGCGCCTGGCGCGCGGCGCTATTCAGCCTTTGGCCAGCGCCCGCGCGGACGAGCTGGATGCGCTGATTGTGCCCGGCGGCTTTGGCGCGGCGAAAAACCTGAGTAATTTTGCCGCCCAGGGGAGTGAGTGCGCGGTTGACCGCGATTTGCAGACGCTAACGCTGGCGATGCACGAAGCGGGTAAGCCGCTGGGCTTTATGTGTATCGCGCCGGCGCTGTTGCCGAAGATTTTCCCGACGCCGCTGCGGATAACCATCGGTACCGATCCTGATACTGCCGAGGTGCTGGAAGAGATGGGCGCGGAGCACGTGCCGTGCCCGGTTGACGACATCGTGGTCGATGAAGACAACAAAGTGGTGACCACGCCTGCTTATATGCTGGCGCAGAATATCGCCGAGGCCGCCAGCGGTATTGAGAAACTGGTCGATCGCGTACTGGTTCTCGCTGAATGAGTAAGCGTGTTGCGCCGCTGGCGATGATTAAGCGCCTGCTGTTACGCCTGCTGCTGGTTTGTGTGGTGTTCTGGGGCGGCGGTATCGCCGTATTCAGCGTCCTGCCGGTGCCGTTCTCAGCGGTGATGCTGGAGCGCCAGGTTAGCGCCTGGTTCTCCGGTGATTTTCATTATGTCGCCCATTCTGACTGGGTTGGGATGGACGAGATTTCCCCCTGGATGGGGCTGGCGGTGATTGCCGCTGAAGACCAGAAATTCCCCGACCACTGGGGTTTTGACGTACCGGCTATAGAAAAAGCGCTGGCGCATAACGAGCGGAATGAAAATCGAATTCGCGGCGCGTCGACGCTCTCTCAGCAGACGGCGAAAAACCTGTTTTTATGGGATGGCCGTAGCTGGTTGCGCAAGGGTCTGGAAGTGGGGCTGACGGTCGGCATTGAAACGGTCTGGAGCAAGAAGCGCATTCTTACCGTGTACTTGAATATTGCCGAGTTTGGCGACGGTATTTTCGGCGTAGAAGCGGCGGCCCAGCGCTATTTTCATAAGCCGGCCAGCCGTTTGACCCCTGCAGAGGCCGCGCTGCTGGCGGCGGTATTACCGAACCCGATTCGTTTTCGCGCCGATGCGCCATCAGGCTATGTTCATAGCCGACAGGCGTGGATCCTGCGCCAGATGCGTCAGTTAGGCGGCGAAGGCTTTATGCAGGCCAATAAGCTGCATTAACCGCGATCCCGCCGGGAGATGATTAGTCTTCATCAAACCCGGCGTTGAACAGCGCAATCACCGCCGCCAGCGCTTCGACTTCCTGCGGGCCGCTGGCCTCAACCTCAATTTGGCGTCCTTTGGCGGAATCCAGCATCAGCAGGGCGATAACGCTGTTGGCTTCCGCTTCGGTGCCTTCGTCGTTGCGTAGCAACACTTCCGCATCGAAATTCTGCATCAGCTCGAAAAGCTTCATTGCCGGGCGCGCGTGCATGCCCAGCTTGTTGGTGATTTCAACGGTTTGCTTGACGGTCATGATTTACGTTTTTCCAGCGTCCGGTGACGAGATTGCACGTTCTTACCGCGCGAACGGAAGTAGTCAGCCAGCTGTTCGGCAATATAAACCGAGCGATGCTTACCGCCGGTACAACCAATGGCCACCGTCAGATAGCTGCGGTTATTGGTTTCCAGCATCGGCAACCATAGCTCCAGATAGCTACGCGTCTGGTAAATAAAGTTATGCACTTCCGTATGGCGATCGAGGAAGGCGGCAACCGGTTTATCGAGGCCGGTCATGGGGCGCAGCTTCGGATCCCAGTGCGGGTTTGGCAGGAAGCGGACGTCAAAGACGTAATCGGCATCGATAGGGATACCGTGCTTGAAGCCGAATGATTCAAAGACCATCGTCAATTCACGCTCGCGTTTACCTAACAGGCGGGTACGCAGCATCTCGGCCAGTTCATGCACCGACATTTCGGAAGTATCGACGATCAGATCCGCACGGGAGCGCAGCGGCTCAAGCAGATCGCTCTCTTCGTCGATCGCGCTTTCAAGCGACAGATTCTTGCTGGAGAGCGGATGTAAGCGACGAGTATCGCTGTAGCGGCGGATCAGGGTGTTGCGGTCGGCATCAAGGAACAGCAGCTGCGGGGAGAAGGATTCCGGCAGATTCTGCATCGCTTGTTCAAAGATTTCCGGTGATTCCGGCATATTACGCACGTCAATGCTGACGGCCGCGGAGATATCGCGGTCGGCCAGCGTTCGCGCCAGCTCAGGCAACAGCACTACCGGCAGGTTATCCACACAGTAGAAGCCCATATCTTCCAGCGCTCGCAGGGCGACGGATTTCCCCGAGCCAGAGCGGCCGCTGACGATCATCAGTACCATGTACCGTTTCTCCTCAGTACGATAAAGGTTAAGACGCGACTCACGTTAAGCGTCATCGCTGCTTCCTGCTTCGGTGATGATCTCATACAACTCTTCATCGCTCACCGCAGCGCGCAGGCGACGGCAGATGGTTTTGTCCGCCAGACGTTTGGCGACCAGCGAGAGCGTATGCAGATGGGTTTTGGTTTGATCGGCCGGCACCAGTAGCGCAAACAGCAGATCGACCGGCTGATTGTCGATCGCATCGAAGGCGATCGGCGTTTCCAGCTGCACAAAGACGCCAACGGCGCGCAGGGTATCCTCTTCAAGCTTGCCGTGAGGGATCGCAATGCCGTTGCCGATCCCGGTACTGCCCATTTTTTCACGGGTCAGGATCGCTTCAAAGACCACCTGCGGCGGTAAACCTAGCTGCTTCGCCGCCAGTTCGCTGATGATTTCCAGCGCGCGTTTCTTGCTCTGGCAGTGAACCTGGCTACGGGTACAATCCTGGTTAAGGACATTGCTCAGTTGTAGAGCGGAATCGTTGTTCATCATAATTTCACCTGAGCTGCCCTTATCCGCGGGCTGCGGATAAGGGCGATCGCCCGGACAATTAGTGTTGTTTCAGTTTATCTTTATGTTTTGTTAACTGTCTTGCCAGCTTATCGATAAGACCATCGATAGCGGCATACATATCCTGCCCTTCCGCACTGGCATGGATTTCGCCACCGTTGACATGCAAATTGGCGTCCGCGATTTGCGTCACCTTCTCTACTTTTAACACAATATAGACCTGGTTGATCCTATCGAAAAACTGCTCCAGTTTGCTGAACTTCGTGGTAACGAAGTCGCGCATAGCAGGAGTGATCTCGACGTTGTGTCCTGTAATGTTGAGCTGCATAGTGTCTTCCTTATCGGTTGTGTCAGACCAGTTGTTTGCGCTGGTTTGACGGCGGAATGGATAAAGACTCTCGGTACTTAGCAACAGTGCGTCGCGCCACCATAATACCCTGATCGGAGAGCATGGTGGTGAGCTTGCTGTCGCTCAACGGCTTCGCGGGGTTCTCCGCGGCGATTAACTTCTTCACCAGCGCGCGAATGGCGGTAGACGAGGCTTCGCCGCCGCCTTCGGTATTGACGTGGCTGGAAAAGAAATACTTCAACTCAAAAATACCGCGTGGACTGTGCAGATATTTTTGCGTGGTAACGCGTGAAATGGTTGATTCATGCATCTCGACGGCCTGGGCGATATCCGCCAGCACCATCGGTTTCATAAATTCTTCGCCCTGCTCAAAGAAGGCCTGCTGCTGTTCGACGATGCAGCGGCTGACGCGCAGCAGGGTATCGTTACGGCTCTCAAGGCTCTTAATCAGCCAGCGGGCTTCCTGCAGGTTGCTGCGGATAAATTGGCTGTCGGCGTCGTTGCGCGCATTATTGCCCATCGCCGCGTATTGCTGATTAATCTTCAGCCGCGGAATGCTATCGGAATTGAGCTCGACAACCCAGCGGCCGCTAACCTTGCGCACCAGCACATCCGGGATCACGTACTCCGGCTCGCTGGTTTGTATGGACTGCCCCGGGCGCGGATCCAGCGACTGGATCAGGCAAACCGCCTCTTTCAGAACGTCTTCTTTCAAGCGGGTGACGCGCATCAGGCTGCGGAAATCGTGGTTGGCCAGGAGATCAAGATGCTCGCTGATGATCAACCGCGCCTCTTCCAGCCACGGCGTCTCTTTGGCAAATTGTGAAAGCTGGATCAGCAGGCAGTCACGGAGATCCCTGGCGGCGACGCCGACCGGATCGAAACGCTGCACGCGTTTGAGTACCGCTTCCACTTCCTCAATGCCAATTTCATCATCTTCGATACTATCGACAATGTCCTGAATGGGAATAGTAAGGTAGCCGGTATCGTCAACGGCATCGACGATGGAGGTGGCAATCGCGCGGTCGGTATCGGTGAAAGGCGTGAGCTCAACCTGCCACATCAGATAATCCTGCAGGCTCTGGGTGGTTTCACCCTGATAGATCGGCAGTTCATCGTCCTGGTAGTCGACGCCATTACCCGACGGCGTGCCGGCGGTGTAGATTTCATCCCAGCTGGCGTCCAGCGGGAGCTCATCCGGCATCTCTTTTTGTTCGAGCGCGTCGACGGTATCCAGGGACTCGCGGTCCTCGGCTTCTGTGGTTTCAACCTCTTCGTGAAGATCGGTTTGCTCAAGCAATGGGTTACTCTCCAGCGCCTGCTGGAGTTCTTGCTGGAGTTCTAACGTAGACAGCTGCAACAAGCGGATGGCCTGCTGCAGTTGGGGCGTCATGGCAAGCTGTTGGCTTAGCCTTAATTGCAAACCTTGCTTCATGTTCAGGGTCAATATCTCCGGCTAAAACGTCTATAACCTCTACCCTATCAGAGTCTGAAGTCTTCCCCAAGGTACACGCGTTTAACCTGCTCGTCTTCAAGGATTTGCTGCGGGGTGCCGTGGGCGATGAGGTGGCCCTGGCTTACGATATAAGCTCGTTCACAAACCGCCAGCGTCTCCCTGACGTTATGGTCAGTAATGAGTACGCCCAGCCCGCTGTCGCGCAGGTGTTCGATGATGCGTTTAATATCGATAACGGAGATAGGGTCAACCCCGGCGAACGGTTCATCCAGCAGGATGAATTTCGGGTTCGCCGCCAGCGCGCGGGCGATTTCGACGCGGCGGCGTTCACCGCCGGAGAGCGCCTGACCCAGGCTATCGCGCAGGTGTTCGATGTGGAACTCTTCCATCAGCTCTTTAGCGCGATCTTCACGCTGCTCGCTGCTGAGATCGTCGCGGATTTGTAGCACCGCCATCAGGTTATCGTAGACGCTCAGGCGGCGGAAAATAGAGGCTTCCTGCGGCAGGTAACCGATGCCGCGGCGCGCGCGGGCATGTAGCGGCAGCAGGCTGATATCTTCATCGTCAATGATAATGTTGCCGGCATCGCGCGGCACGATGCCCACTACCATATAAAAGGTGGTGGTCTTACCGGCGCCGTTCGGGCCCAGCAGGCCGACTATCTCACCGGAGTTGACGGTCAGGCTGACGTCTTCCACCACGCGGCGGCCTTTGTAGGCTTTGGCGAGGTTTTTTGCAGTTAATGTTGCCATAACGGATTACTTACCTTTTTTCTGCTGATCGCCGCTTTTGTCCTGCAACTGCGAAGGCACCAGCACCGTAGTCACGCGACCGCCTTTGTTGCTGAAGGCCTGCATTTTCTGCTCTTTCACCAGATAGGTGATTTTGTCGCCCTGAATATTGCTATCCAGCTGTTCCAGATGCGCGTTGCCGGTCAGCACCACGAAATCGTTCTGCAGTTCATAATGCATTTTCGACGCGCGGCCTTTCACCGGCTTACCGTTGTCCTGCATCTGATAGAAGGTGGCCGGATTGCCGAAACCGTCGATCACTTCTTTGCCTTTTTCACCGCCAGGGCGGGTAACAACGACTTTGTCGGCATTGATCTTAATGGTCCCCTGGGTGACGACCACGTTGCCGGTGAAGGTCACGACGTTGCCCTGCATATCCAGCGACTGCTGATCGGATTCGATGTGAATCGGCTGATCGGTATCGCCGGTTTTTGCCAGAGCCGGCAGGCTGGCGGCCAGAAGCGCGCTTGCGAGCGCAATGTTAAGGCTGAGTTTGTTTGTTCTGAATTTCATAAGAGGTTCTAACCTTTTCAATCAGCTCGGCATTTTTGCTGCGTAGGTTCCCGCGCATTTTCAGGCCGCTGGAATTAAATGTTGTTCCGTATAACGTCACCATATCGTCAGAGGTTACATCCTGGGTCACCAGGTTTACCTGCGCGTTATCGGTGGTAATTTTGCGCAGTTGAGAGTCGGGACTCAACGCGTCGACCTCAACGTGGCCGTAAAGATACAGCATACGGTCGTTGGTTAACTTGGCTTTATCCGCTCTGATTGACCAGGTCGGAACCTTATTGGTATCAAAGGTGGTCATCACCGGGTTGGTGAACCACGATACTTCTTGTTCGGAAAAGTATTCGACATGCTCGGCTATCAGACGATAGCTCAGCGCGCCTTCCGGGCTGTACACCACGGTATCGGTATGCTCGCTTTTATACGTCGGATCGTTAGGATTGACCGCGACGGTCGCGGTGTCGTCCGTACTCGCCAGGTTCAGGCCGATCAGGATCAACGCGACCAGCGATAGTAAGATGATAACCCAACGTCTGGTTTTACTCATATTGATTGCCCTTTGGCCTCATCAAGCTTGCCCTGCGCCAATAGTAACAAATCGCAGACTTCGCGTACCGCGCCGCGTCCGCCGTTAATTCGCGTGACGTAATTCGCCCGTGGCAGCAGCAGCGGATGCGCATCGGCGACGGCGACGCTTAAACCGACTTCCGCCATTACCGGCCAGTCGATCAGATCGTCGCCAATATAAGCGACTTCATCCGGGCGAACCGCCAGTTTGCTTAATAATTCACGAAACGCCAACAGCTTATCGGACTGACCTTGATACAGATGCGTAATGCCCAGCGTCTGGCAGCGGTCTTCTACCAGTTTAGCTTTTCGCCCGGTAATAATCGCGACTTCAATACCGGAAGTCAGCGCACAGCGGATCCCGTAGCCATCGCGGACGTTAAACGCTTTCAGCTCTTCGCCGTTGTTGCCCATATAGATAAGGCCGTCGGAAAGCACGCCGTCGACGTCGAGGATCAGTAAACGGATCTTCGCCGCCCGGTCGATAAATTCCTGGCTTACCGGCCCGTAGCAGGTGTCGACCTGGGCATCAGCATTATTCATTATTTTATCCTTACTTACACTACGCCAGCGCGCAGCAGATCGTGCATATGTACCACACCTAGCAGTCGGTCGCCATCGGCAACCAGCACGCAGGTGATATGGCGGGACTGCATCAGGTTGAGCGCATCTACCGCCAGCATGCCCGGACGAATGCGGATCCCGCCTGGAGTCATGACTTCAGCGATGCTGGCGTTGCGCATATCGACGCCGGTATCGAAGACGCGGCGCAGATCGCCGTCGGTGAAGATGCCGATGATATTCATCTCGTCATCGCAGATGGCCGTCATGCCCAGATTTTTGCGGGTGATTTCCAGCAGCGCGTCGCGCAGGGTAGCCTGCAGGCCGACGTGGGGGATCTCGTCGCCGGTATGCATAATATCATTGACCCGCAGCAGCAGCTTACGACCGAGTGCGCCGCCGGGGTGCGACAGGGCGAAATCTTCGGCGGTAAAACCGCGCGCTTCGAGCAGCGCCACGGCGAGGGCGTCGCCCATCACCAGCGCGGCGGTGGTGCTGGAGGTCGGCGCCAGACCTAGCGGACAGGCTTCTTTCGGCACTTTCACGCACAGATGAATATCGGCGGCGCGCGCCATGCTGCTATCCGGACGGCTGGTGACGCAGATAAGCGGCACCTGCTGGCGTTTAAGCACCGGAATCAACGCCAGGATTTCATTGGATTCACCGGAGTTAGATAACGCGATGACCACATCCTGCGGCGTCACCATCCCCAGATCGCCGTGCGCGGCTTCACCGGGGTGGACAAAAAAAGCCGAGGTACCGGTACTGGCGAAGGTCGCCGCCATTTTGCGCCCGATATGACCGGATTTGCCCATACCCATCACGACGACCTTACCGCCGCAGCGGAAAATCGTCTCACAGGCGCGGGTGAAATCTTCATTAATATACTGATCGAGCTGGGCCAGACCTTCACGTTCAATTTCCAGAACCTGACGTCCTGCCTGTTGAAAGTCAAAATCCGTTGGCAAATCTATTTGCGACATGATGTTATCCCAATTCATTCAACGAAGTACGGCGCTGAACAAAACAGCAGCGCCAACCAAACCATAAAGCCGCCGACCAGCAAGGCGCCCGCTACGCGACCCGGCTGCCGTTTACGCCGCCAGCACAGCAGCGCGAAGATCGCGCTCACCAGCAGCATCACGCTGTAGTCGCGCGTAAAAGCTTCGGCAGGGAAGGCGCCAGGGGCGATTAACGCCGGCAGCCCGAGCACCAGCACGAGGTTAAGAATATTGGCGCCAATGATATTCCCGATGGCGATATCGTCTTCCCCTTTTCGTGCGCCGGCGATGGCGGTGGCCAGTTCCGGCAGGCTGGTGCCGATAGCAATAACCGTTAAGCCGACCGTCAGTTCGCTAATGGCGAAATAGTTCGCCAGCACCGTGGCGTTATCCACCACCATGCGGGTGGCCATCGGCATGACGATCATCGCCACCCCGAGCCACAGCAGGGCGACGGGCAGCGAACCGCCGCGCGGCAGCTCCGCCAGCTGTTCCCGCGTCAGGCTATCGCTGCCCTGACGTTCCGCCAGGCGCGCTATTTTTAGAGTGAATACCAGCCATAGTATGGCCAGCGCCAGTAAAAACAGACCATCCAGACGCGACAGCTGGCCATCGTAGAGCACAAATCCCGCCAGTAAACTAACCAGCAACATTAACGGCAATTCGCGGCGCAGGATATCAGAATGCACGGTAAATGGATGGAGCAGGGCGGCAAGACCGAGAATTAATAGAATATTCGTAATATTGGATCCCAACGCCGTACCGATCGCCAGATCGGTTTGCCCGTGAAGGGAGGCCGCGGTGGAAACGATGATCTCCGGCAGGCTGGTACCGATGCTCACGACAGTCATGCCGATGATGAGCGGCGGGATCCCCATCATGCGACACAGTATTGAAGCGGCGTATACCAGACGATCGGCGCTGTAAACTACCAGCAGTAAACCAATTATTAACAGAGCCGTTGCTAAGAGCATCTAAAGTCCTTTCTTCAGGTATAATCGTCGCCTCGCTGGCCGTCCGTACGCAGCGTAACGAATTCTTAATTTTGACTTTATGTGTGGCAAAAGTAAAACAAATGCCAGCTTTCGCTAACCCGGGCAGGTAAGATTCTGTAAAAATGTTGGGTTTGTGGTGAAAGAAAGCGCCATGCTTAGCCCGAAGGTTTAGTAAGGATGATTTTATGAGCCAAACTCTGGCGAATTTAGTCGAGGTTCGCGGTATTCGTTTCTCTCGGGGCGACCGCGTCATTTTCGATGATATCTCGCTATCGGTGCCTCGCGGCAAGATTACCGCCATTATGGGGCCATCGGGGATCGGCAAGACGACCCTGCTGCGTTTGATAGGCGGCCAGATCCCGCCGGACAGCGGCGAGATCCTGTTTGACGGCGAAAACGTGCCGCAAATGACGCGCTCGCGGCTGTATACCGTGCGTAAACGCATGAGCATGCTGTTTCAGTCCGGCGCGCTATTCACCGATATGAACGTGTTTGATAACGTAGCTTACCCGCTGCGCGAACATACGCAGTTGCCGGATGCGCTGCTGCATACCACCGTCATGATGAAGCTGGAAGCGGTTGGGTTACGCGGCGCGGCGAAACTGATGCCTTCGGAGCTCTCCGGCGGGATGGCGCGGCGCGCGGCGCTGGCGCGGGCGATTGCCCTTGAGCCGGATCTGATCATGTTTGACGAACCCTTCGTCGGACAAGATCCCATCACCATGGGCGTATTGGTTAAACTTATCTCAGAGCTGAATAGTACCCTGGGAGTGACCTGCATTGTGGTATCGCACGACGTGCCGGAAGTGCTGAGCATTGCGGATTACGCCTACATTGTGGCGGATAAGAAAATCGTTGCCCACGGCAGCGCGCAATCGCTGCGTGAAAATAGCGATCCGCGCGTGCGCCAGTTCATTGATGGCATCGCTGACGGCCCGGTGCCGTTCCGCTATCCTGCGGGCGATTACCACCATGATTTATTAGGCAAAGGGAGTTAAACGACTCATGCTATTTAATGCGCTGGCAGCGCTCGGACACCGCGGCATCAAAACCACCGCGACCTTCGGGCGCGCCGGATTAATGCTATTTAATGCCGTGGTGGGCAAGCCGGAATTTCGCAAGCATGCGCCGCTGCTGGTACGCCAGCTGTATAACGTCGGCGTGCTATCGATGCTGATTATTATCGTCTCGGGGCTGTTCATCGGTATGGTACTGGGGCTGCAGGGCTATCTGGTATTAACGACCTATAGCGCAGAGACCAGTCTGGGTATGCTGGTGGCGCTGTCGCTGCTGCGCGAGCTGGGGCCGGTGGTGGCCGCGCTGCTGTTCGCCGGACGAGCCGGTTCGGCGTTAACCGCTGAGATTGGCCTGATGCGGGCGACCGAGCAGCTCTCCAGCATGGAAATGATGGCGGTAGATCCGCTGCGCCGGGTGATTTCGCCGCGCTTCTGGGCCGGAGTCATCTCGCTACCGCTGTTGACGATCATTTTCGTCGCCGTGGGCGTCTGGGGCGGTTCGCTGGTTGGCGTCAGCTGGAAAGGCATCGACGCGGGGTTCTTCTGGACCGCGATGCAAAACGCCGTCGACTGGCGAATGGATCTGGTTAACTGCCTGATTAAAAGTCTGGTTTTTGCCGTTACGGTAACCTGGATTGCGTTATTCAATGGTTATGACGCTATCCCCACTTCCGCTGGGATTAGCCGGGCAACGACGCGCACCGTGGTGCATTCGTCGCTGGCGGTTCTGGGGCTGGATTTTGTGCTGACTGCGCTGATGTTTGGGAATTAAGTTCATGCAAACGAAAAAAAATGAGATCTGGGTAGGTGTGTTCTTACTGGCAGCGCTGCTGGCGGCGCTGTTTGTCTGTCTGAAGGCGGCGAACGTGACCTCGTTGCGTACCGAACCGACTTACCGTCTTTATGCGACCTTCGATAACATCGGCGGCCTGAAAGCGCGTTCACCGGTGCGTATCGGCGGTGTGGTGGTCGGTCGCGTTGCCGATATTACCCTCGATCCGAAAACCTATCTGCCGCGTGTTGCCATCGATATCGACGAAAGCTACAACCACATTCCGGATACCAGTTCGCTGGCGATTCGTACTTCCGGCCTGCTCGGGGAGCAGTACCTGGCGCTGAACGTCGGTTTCGAAGATCCGGAACTGGGCACCGCTATTCTTAAAGACGGCGGTACGATTCAGGACACCAAGTCCGCGATGGTACTGGAAGATCTGATAGGCCAGTTCCTTTATAACAGCAAGGGCGGCGATAATCAGAATTCTGACAATGATAAGGCGGCGGCTGAGGGTCATACTGACGCTACGCCGCAGGCCGGCATGACGCATTAATTTCAGGAGAGACAAGATATGTTTAAACGCTTACTCATGGTCGCCATGCTGGTGATTGCTCCACTGACCGCCGCGCATGCCGCGGATCAAACTAACCCGTATAAGCTGATGGACGAGGCGGCGCAGAAGACCTTCGATCGTCTGAAGAACGAACAGCCGAAGATCAAAGCGAACCCGAACTATCTGCGTGATATCGTCGATCAGGAACTGCTGCCTTACGTGCAGGTGAAATACGCCGGCGCGCTGGTGCTGGGCCGTTACTACAAAGAGGCTACGCCTGCACAGCGTGAAGCCTACT
Source organism: Klebsiella sp. K-3 (assembly GCF_051207495.1). Lineage (NCBI taxonomy): Bacteria > Pseudomonadati > Pseudomonadota > Gammaproteobacteria > Enterobacterales > Enterobacteriaceae > Klebsiella > Klebsiella sp. K-3. The sequence goes on from NZ_JBPNXF010000008.1 coordinate 74,289, forward strand.
TCGCCGCCTTCCGCGAGTATCTGAAACAGGCTTACGGTCAGGCGCTGGCGATGTATCACGGCCAGACATACCAAATTGCGCCTGAGCAGCCGCTGGGCAGCGCAACCATCGTTCCGATTCGCGTCACTATCCTCGATCCGAACGGCCGTCCTCCGGTACGTCTGGACTTCCAGTGGCGTAAGAATACCCAAACCGGCAACTGGCAGGCTTATGACATGATCGCCGAAGGCGTCAGCATGATCACCACCAAACAAAACGAGTGGAGCGACCTGCTGCGTACGAAAGGCGTTGATGGTCTGACCGCGCAGCTGAAAGCTATTTCAGCCCAGCCGATCACTCTGGATCAGAAAAAATAATGAGTGAACAACTGAGCTGGAACCGCGACGGTGAACGCCTGGCGTTGCGCGGCGAACTGGATCAGGAATTTATACTGCCGCTATGGAATGCCCGCGCGCAGGCGACCGACGGCGTATCCACTATCGACCTCAGCGACGTTTCACGGGTCGATAGCGCCGGGGTGGCGTTACTGGTTCATTTTGTCGCGCTGGTACGTCGGCAGGGCAAAACGGCGCAAGTGGTGGGGAAAAGCGAAAACCTGCAAACGCTGGTCAGTCTTTACAACCTTCCGGCGGACATGATCCCGTAATTTTTTCAGTGAGTTAATGCTGAAGCTATTCTGAAAGCCCCATCAATCTGTTCGATGGGGCTTTTTGCTTGTTTAAGACAGCGCCACTTTCCTCTAAGATGTTGGGCTGTTTTCACTCTCAGAAAAATTTGATCCCATGGAAAATCATGAAATTCAGACCGTGCTGATGAACGCACTCTCCCTTCAGGAAGTCCACGTCTCTGGCGATGGCAGCCACTTTCAGGTTATCGCTGTGGGTGAGATGTTCGACGGCATGAGCCGGGTAAAAAAACAGCAGGCTATCTACGCGCCGCTGATGGAATATATTGCCGACAATCGCATTCATGCGCTGTCGATCAAGGCGTTTACCCCGCAAGAATGGGCGCGCGATCGCAAACTTAATGGCTTTTAAGCTGTAGGGATGTTCCCTACAGCATTGATGAATTTTTAACCGAGAACAGAATCAATGGATAAATTCCGTGTTCAGGGGCCGACTCGCCTGCAGGGCGAGGTCACCATTTCCGGCGCTAAAAACGCTGCCCTGCCAATCCTCTTTGCCGCGCTGTTAGCCGAAGAGCCGATTGAAATCCAGAACGTACCGAAGCTGAAAGATATCGATACCACCATGAAGCTGCTGAGTCAGTTGGGCGCGAAGGTTGAGCGCAATGGTTCCGTATGGATCGATGCTGGCCCGGTAAATGTTTTCTGTGCTCCGTACGATTTAGTGAAAACCATGCGTGCTTCCATTTGGGCGCTGGGGCCGCTGGTGGCGCGTTTCGGCCAGGGCCAGGTTTCTCTGCCGGGCGGCTGCGCTATCGGCGCGCGTCCGGTCGACCTGCACATTACCGGCCTGGAACAGCTGGGCGCGGAAATCAAACTGGAAGAAGGTTATGTGAAGGCGTCAGTCAACGGGCGTCTGAAAGGCGCGCACATCGTGATGGATAAGGTGAGCGTAGGCGCGACCGTGACTATCATGAGCGCGGCGACGCTGGCTGAAGGCACCACCGTTATCGAAAACGCCGCGCGCGAGCCGGAAATCGTCGATACCGCCAACTTCCTTAACGCGCTGGGTGCGAAAATCAAAGGCCAGGGCAGCGACCGTATCACCATCGAAGGCGTCGCGCGTCTGGGTGGCGGCGTTTATCGCGTACTGCCGGACCGTATCGAAACCGGTACCTTCCTGGTTGCCGCGGCGATCTCCGGCGGTAAAATTATGTGCCGCCATGCGCAGCCGGATACCCTGGATGCGGTACTGGCGAAGCTGCGTGAAGCTGGCGCGGATATTGAAGTCGGTGAAGACTGGATTAGCCTCGATATGCACGGTAACCGTCCGAAAGCGGTCAACGTGCGTACCGCGCCGCACCCGGGTTTCCCAACCGACATGCAGGCTCAGTTCACTTTGTTGAACCTGGTGGCTGAAGGGACTGGTGTTATCACCGAAACCATCTTCGAAAACCGCTTCATGCACATTCCGGAACTGATCCGTATGGGCGCGCACGCGGAAATTGAAAGCAATACCGCGATTTGCCATGGTGTCGCGAAGCTGTCTGGCGCACAGGTCATGGCGACCGACCTGCGTGCATCTGCAAGCCTGGTGCTGGCGGGTTGTATTGCGGAAGGGACGACCATCGTCGACCGTATCTATCACATCGATCGCGGCTATGAGCGCATCGAAGATAAACTGCAGGCTCTGGGCGCGAATATCGAACGCGTCAAAGGCGAGTAATCCCGCTTCGGTAGCAGCCCTCTGACGTCCGTCCGGGGGCTGTTATCGAGCTCTCCCTCACATTAGGTCTTATTTCTCTTCTGACGCATCATCTGCGTTCTGTCGATGAACTGATGGGTAATGGGATCGTGATAACGCGATGGCCAGATAACCCACGGCTCGGTTCCCAGCGCGTTAGCAATAATCAATTCGCCCTTTGGCCACGGACGGGTTAGCGCGTTGGCAAGCGTAGAAGAGCTTAAACCGTGACGTCGCGACTCAGCTGCGAGCGACGTCCCCTTTTTGCGAAGGCCGGCAATAATATCCGCTGAATGCCAGTCGATGAACTTATCCATAAATTCTCCCGGTGATAACTGTCTGCGCGTCAATACGGACGGCTGGAATACTATACCCTGGTTCTTATATGGTTTTAACAAGTTCCCTTATTGTTCCTGTATATTCAGAATATATTAAGTTTTCTGGCGTCATTTGAAGGATATTGGATTTTATTGGAACTCTCCCGCGCAATGCGCGCGGGAGAAAGGGGGGATTAGTGGTCGCGCTGAACGGCGATATGGGCAAGGCCGATGAGCGCCTCGCGCCACGGCGTATCCGGCAGAACCTGCAGCGCGGCGATAGCTTTATCGGCTTCTTCTTCCGCACGTTTCTGCGTCCACTCCAGCGAACCGCAGGCCGCCATGGTTTCAAGTACCGCGTCAAGCAAATGGCGCCCGTTCCCCTGCTCGATAGCGCCGCGAATCATCGCCGCCTGATCCGGGGTACCGTGATGCATCGCGTGCAGCAGAGGCAGCGTTGGTTTGCCTTCGTTCAGGTCATCACCGACGTTTTTGCCAAGGCGTTCGCCATCGGAACTGTAATCCAGCAGATCGTCAATCAGCTGGAACGCGGTGCCGAGGTAACGGCCATAATCCTGCAGCGCCTGCTCTTCTTCCGCGCTGCAACCAGCCAGGATGCCGGAACACTGCGAAGCGGCTTCGAACAGACGGGCGGTCTTACTGTAGATGACCCGCATATAGTTCTCTTCCGTGATATCCGGGTCGTTGACGTTCATCAACTGCAGGACTTCGCCTTCGGCGATGACGTTTACGGCTTCCGACATCACTTCCAGCACCTTCAGCGAACCGAGACGGGTCATCATCTGGAAGGCGCGGGTGTAGATAAAGTCGCCCACCAGTACGCTGGCGGCATTGCCGAATGCGGCATTGGCCGTCGCCTTGCCGCGGCGCATATCGGACTCGTCGACGACGTCGTCATGCAGTAGGGTCGCGGTATGAATAAATTCGATCAGTGCGGCAATGTTGACGTGCGCATTCCCCTGATAGCCGACCGCGCGAGCTGCAAGCACGGCGATCATCGGACGAATACGTTTACCGCCTCCGCTGACGATGTAGTAGCCTAACTGATTGATAAGCTGAACATCTGAGTTGAGCTGCTCAAGGATTGCCGCATTGACACCCGCCATATCCTGCGCGGTTAACTCATTGATTTTTTCTAAATTCATCGCAAAAGCCGGGCCAAATGTCCTGTTACCGCGAATCCAGGTGGGATCACAGAAGGATTAAGATAGAATTAAAAGAAGATATGATTGTACTGAAAAATCAGCGCAGATAAACGTTAGCGTGAAAGTTGTGTTTTTTTTCTGCGTTGATCGATGATCGCTCTTGTCAAAGGGTCGCGTTTTGCGTAATATTCGCGCCCTATTGTGAATATTTATAGCGCACTCTGAATCACACGAAGAGGTGCGCGGAAGCGGAGTTTTATATGTACGCGGTTTTCCAAAGTGGTGGTAAACAACACCGAGTAAGCGAAGGTCAGACCGTTCGCCTGGAAAAGCTGGACATCGCAACTGGCGAAGCTGTTGAGTTCGCTGAAGTTCTGATGATCGCAAACGGTGAAGAAATCAAGATCGGCGTTCCTTTCGTTGAGGGCGGCGTGATCAAAGCTGAAGTTGTTGCTCACGGTCGTGGCGAGAAAGTTAAAATCGTTAAGTTTCGTCGTCGTAAACACTATCGTAAGCAAGCAGGCCACCGTCAGTGGTTCACTGATGTGAAAATCACTGGCATCAGCGCCTAAGACTTGAGGGAGTAGATTTAAATGGCACATAAAAAGGCTGGCGGCTCGACTCGTAACGGTCGCGATTCAGAAGCTAAACGTCTGGGCGTAAAACGTTTCGGCGGTGAAGCAGTTCTGGCAGGTAGCATCATCGTTCGTCAACGTGGTACTAAATTCCACGCTGGCACCAACGTTGGTTGCGGCCGTGACCACACTCTGTTCGCTTTGACTGACGGTAAAGTCAAGTTCGAAGTTAAAGGCCCGAAAAACCGTAAATTCATCAGCATCGTTGCTGAATAAGTTTTTCGCGTCCTGGTGACGGATGAAAGCCCCGCAACACGTTGCGGGGCTTTTTACATTAGAATCCCGGAAAAAATTTCTGCAGGGAAAACGGGCATCATGAAGCAGCAGGCCGGCATTGGCATTCTTTTGGCGCTAACCACCGCGATGTGTTGGGGAGCACTGCCAATTGCAATGAAGCAGGTTCTCGAAGTGATGGAGCCGCCAACGGTGGTCTTTTATCGCTTTTTGATGGCCAGTATTGGTCTTGGCGCGATCCTCGCCATCAAAGGCAAGCTGCCGCCGCTGCGAATTTTTCGCAAGCCGCGCTGGTTGGTTTTATTAGCGATTGCTACCGGCGGTTTGTTCGGTAACTTCATTCTGTTCAGCTCTTCCCTGCAATATCTCAGTCCAACGGCCTCCCAGGTCATCGGCCAGCTATCGCCGGTCGGTATGATGGTGGCAAGCGTTGTGATTCTGAAAGAGCGCATGCGTGGTACCCAGGTTGTGGGGGCGCTGATGTTGCTCAGCGGGCTGGTGATGTTCTTCAACACCAGCCTGATTGAAATCTTTACCCGTCTCACGGACTACACGTGGGGGGTAATTTTTGGTGTCGCAGCGGCAACGGTGTGGGTAAGCTACGGAGTCGCGCAAAAGGTGTTATTGCGGCGCCTGGCATCACAGCAGATACTATTTTTGCTGTACACTTTATGTACGATTGCTTTACTGCCGCTCGCTAAACCGGGGGTTATCTCCCAACTGAGCGACTGGCAACTGGCTTGCCTGATTTTTTGCGGGCTGAATACCCTGGTCGGCTACGGGGCGCTGGCGGAAGCCATGGCGCGCTGGCAGGCGGCGCAGGTCAGCGCGTTAATTACCTTAACGCCACTGTTTACGCTACTGTTTTCTGATTTATTATCAATGGCCTGGCCCGATGTTTTCGCCAGACCGATGTTAAACCTGATTGGTTATCTCGGTGCGTTTGTCGTGGTTGCGGGCGCGATGTATTCCGCCATTGGCCATCGTCTTTGGGGACGTTGGCGCAAGCGAGAGGCGGTTGTACCGCTGCCCCGCTCAGGCGAATGATTTACGGAGAGTAAAATGAAGTTTGTAGATGAAGCAACGATCCTGGTCGTAGCAGGTGACGGCGGCAATGGTTGCGTTAGCTTCCGCCGCGAAAAATATATTCCGCGAGGCGGCCCTGACGGCGGTGATGGCGGTGACGGCGGCGACGTTTGGCTGGAAGCGGACGAGAACCTCAACACCCTGATCGACTATCGATTCGAAAAATCTTTCCGCGCAGAACGCGGACAGAACGGTCAGAGCCGCGACTGCACCGGTAAACGCGGTAAAGATGTTACGGTGAAAGTGCCTGTAGGGACCCGCGTCATCGACCAGGGGACCGGCGAGACCATGGGCGATATGACCAAGCACGGTCAGCGTTTAATGGTCGCAAAAGGCGGCTGGCACGGTCTGGGCAACACGCGCTTCAAATCATCCGTTAACCGTACCCCGCGTCAGAAAACCATGGGTACACCGGGCGATAAGCGGGATCTGCAGCTCGAACTGATGCTGCTGGCTGACGTGGGGATGCTGGGGATGCCGAATGCCGGTAAATCCACCTTCATTCGCGCGGTCTCCGCGGCGAAGCCGAAAGTAGCCGATTATCCATTTACCACCCTGGTGCCGAGCCTGGGCGTGGTGCGTATGGACAACGAGAAGAGCTTTGTGGTCGCCGATATTCCGGGGCTGATTGAGGGCGCGGCGGAAGGCGCTGGCCTTGGTATTCGTTTCCTTAAGCACCTCGAGCGCTGCCGCGTGCTGCTGCATCTTATCGACATCGAGCCTATCGACGGTTCCGATCCGGTTGAGAATGCGCGCATTATCATCGGCGAACTGGAGAAATACAGCGAGAAGCTGGCCTCTAAACCGCGCTGGTTGGTCTTCAACAAGATTGACCTGATGGACAAAGCGGAGGCTGAAGCCAAAGCGAAGGCCATCGCCGAAGCGCTGGGTTGGGAAGATAAATTCTATCTGATCTCCGCGGCCAGCCAGCAGGGCGTTAAAGACCTGTGCTGGGACGTGATGACCTTTATCATCGAAAACCCAATCGTGCAGGCGGAAGAAGAGCAGAAGCCGGAGAAAGTCGAGTTCATGTGGGACGACTATCACCGTCAGCAGCTTGAAGAAGCCGAACTGGAAGAAGATGACGAAGACTGGGATGACGACTGGGACGAAGACGACGAAGAAGGCGTCGAATTCATCTACAAACGTTAATCCTGAGTAAAAAGGGCCGCATCATCCAATGCGGCCCTTTTGTTTTTAGTTGTTCTGGTACAAATCTTTATACAGTCGACTTTCGAAGCGCACCAATGGTATGCGGCGGTTGCGCTGGTCACCCGGCGGCACCGCGTAGCCGGAGAGGTACTGTACGAAAGCCATCTTTTGCCCGCTGGCGGTGGTGATGAAACCTGCCAGGTTATATACCCCCTGCAGAGAACCGGTCTTCGCCGAAACCTTACCGTCTACGCCCGCCTGATGAAGACCGGCGCGATACTGCAGTGAACCATCGTGTCCGGCAAGCGGCAACATCGAGATAAAGTTGAGCTCGTTATCGTGCTGAGCGATGTACTGCAATACCTGCATCATCGTCGCCGGCGCGATAAGGTTGTGTCGGGACAGGCCTGAGCCATCGGCGATAATCGTGTTACCGAGGTCAATACCCGCCTGCTGGCGCAGGATTTGCCGCACCGCGTCGGAACCTGCGCGCCAGGTTCCCGGCACGCCCATCCGCGCGTGGCCGATAGTACGAAACACCGTATCAGCAATCATGTTATCGGATTTCTTCAGCATGATGCGCAGAAGGTCGTGCAACGGCGCCGATTGGGTCGTCGCCAGCACGGTGCCCGGATCGTTGGCCAGGGTCTGGCGCAAGAGAGTGCCGCTGTAGGTGATACCCGCATCGGTGAGCTCGGCTTTCAGGATCGCGCCTGCATAGCCTGCGCCGTCCTGAATGGCGAACGCCAGCGGCAGCGGCTCGCTGCGCTGCGGCAGGCAGCCGGTGAGGGTGTAGCGGTTGAGATCGCCCGGTACGACGTCCAGCTCGCAATACTGCGCCTCTGCGGAGCCGCGGGCGAGCGTCCGCACCTGGCTGAACATGGTGACCGGATAGTAAGAGGCCACGCGGATAAAGGCCAAATCGCCGGGTTTCTGCGCGCTATAGAGTGAGACGGAGAAACAGTTACGATCAACAATCGCTGCCGCTGGCGGGGCGCTGAAGCACTGCGTCATGTCATTCCATGGCCAGCCGGGGGCCTTATCGTGGCTAGCGAAAACCGAGGTATCGATAAGCACATTGCCTTCAATGCGCTGTACGCCGGCTTTTTTCAGCGACGCCACCATGTTGCGGATATCCTGACGCTTTAGCGTCGGATCGCCGCCGAAGCGGGCAATCAGGTCGCCTTTCAGCACACCGCCGTCAAGCGAGCCTTTGGTTTCCAGCGTCGTGGTGAAGCGGAAGTCCGGCCCCAGCTGCAGCAACGCCGCCAGCGCGGTGATCACCTTCTGGGTACTGGCAGGCAGCGCCATCTGTTGGCTGTGGAAGTCTATCTCCGGCGTCGGGGAGCCAACCTTCTGTGCCATGAAGGCAAGGTTCGCGCCAGCAGGAAGCTGACTGATGTACTCGTCAATATTCGCGGCCTGAGCGCTAAGCGCTATACCGGCAGTCAATCCGATGATAAATCTGGGAAATCGCATAATCTCGCGCTAACAACCTGAAACCAAGCCGTCATACTACGGTGCATCACCCTGTAAAGTAAACGATGACCCATAGTGAACTTCAGGGTAAAATGCGTATCAAATTGAAAATTGCTGCTGACCTGGGGAGTGTTTCCCGGGTCGGTTTTCTTTTTGCTTCGGCCATGGCTAAGACGTGACCGATGGCGGAACGACTCCGTCCGTTCCATGAAGGAATGATAAAGAGGTATAACAAATGCAAGCTATTCCGATGACCTTACGTGGCGCAGAGAAACTGCGCGAAGAACTGGATTTCCTGAAGTCCGTACGTCGTCCAGAGATTATTGCTGCTATCGCCGAGGCGCGTGAGCACGGCGATCTGAAAGAGAACGCGGAATACCACGCTGCCCGCGAACAGCAGGGCTTCTGCGAAGGTCGTATCAAGGATATCGAAGCAAAACTGTCGAATGCGCAGGTTATCGATATCACTAAGATGCCGAATAATGGCCGCGTGATTTTCGGCTCTACGGTCAGCGTGCTGAACCTGGATAACGACGAAGAGCAGACTTACCGCATCGTGGGCGATGACGAAGCGGATTTTAAACAGAATCTGATCTCTGTGAATTCACCGATCGCCCGCGGCCTGATCGGCAAAGAGCAGGATGACGTCGTCACTATCCGTACCCCGGGTGGTGAAGTGGAATACGAAATTACCAAGGTTGAATACCTGTAAGGCGTATTTCCCGCTACGATGTTTATAGATTGTAAAGAAAGGAAAAAGGCCGCATAGCGGCCTTTTATCAACGTCAGGAGCATGGCATTTTGCTCGCCTGGCCACAGAAATCCCTCGTTTTACACAATGTTGTGTCGGGATTCAGGATATTCTTAGCGTGGCAGCGAGATTTTACGCTCTGGCGTTGGGCGGTACAGAACCAGCGTTTTACCGATGACCTGTACGTTACAGGCGCCGGTTTCACGCACGATGGCTTCCACGATCAAGGCTTTAGTTTCGCGATCTTCTGAGGCGATCTTCACCTTGATGAGCTCATGGTGCCCTAACGCTTGTTCGATCTCGGCCAGTACCCCTTCGGTCAAACCATTATTGCCAAGCATAACTACCGGCTTGAGCGGATGTGCCAGACCTTTCAGGTGCTGTTTTTGTTTAGTACTCAGATTCATCGTATTTTTTTGCTTACGTTGGGATTGAAAACGGGTCATTCTACCGCCATCTCCCATATATCGCCAAACTACCGCGTCGATTTTTACGCAGTAAAGTACGATGAACCCGAATGGGAATGTTAAATGACAGGTAAAAAGCGTTCTGCCAGCTCAAGCCGCTGGCTTCAGGAACACTTTAGCGATAAATATGTTCAACAGGCACAGAAAAAGGGGTTACGTTCCCGTGCCTGGTTTAAACTTGATGAAATACAGCAAAGTGACAAGATTTTTAAGCCGGGGATGACGATAGTCGATCTCGGCGCTGCTCCCGGTGGCTGGTCGCAATACGCGGTTACGCAGATCGGAAACAGCGGCCGCATCATCGCTTGCGATCTTTTACCAATGGATCCAATCGTCGGTGTGGACTTCCTTCAGGGCGATTTTCGTGATGAATTAGTCCTGAAAGCGTTACTTGAGCGAGTAGGCGACAGTAAAGTACAAGTTGTCATGTCCGATATGGCGCCGAATATGTGCGGAACACCGGCGGTGGATATTCCCCGGGCTATGTATCTGGTAGAACTGGCGCTTGAAATGTCTCGTGATGTATTAGCGCCAGGTGGTAGTTTTGTTGTGAAGGTGTTCCAGGGCGAAGGCTTCGATGAGTATCTTAGAGAAATTCGCTCCCTGTTTACGAAGGTCAAAGTTCGTAAGCCGGACTCTTCCCGCGCTCGTTCGCGTGAAGTGTATATTGTAGCGACCGGGCGTAAACCATAACCGGTAGATTTCAAACGAAAGTTTGAAAGACGCTGGATATAGAGTATCCTGACGCTGTTTTTAACACAGTTGTAATAAGAGGTTAATCCCTTGAGTGACATGGCGAAAAACCTAATACTCTGGCTGGTCATTGCCGTTGTGCTGATGTCAGTATTCCAGAGCTTTGGGCCCAGCGAGTCGAATGGCCGCAAGGTGGATTATTCTACCTTCCTGCAAGAGGTCAATCAGGACCAGGTTCGCGAAGCGCGTATCAACGGACGTGAGATCAACGTTACCAAGAAAGATAGTAACCGTTACACGACTTACATTCCGGTTAACGATCCGAAGCTGCTCGACAACCTGTTGACTAAAAACGTCAAAGTGGTTGGCGAACCGCCGGAAGAACCGAGCCTGCTGGCTTCCATCTTCATTTCCTGGTTCCCGATGCTGCTACTGATCGGCGTCTGGATATTCTTTATGCGTCAGATGCAGGGCGGCGGCGGAAAGGGCGCGATGTCCTTCGGCAAGAGCAAAGCCCGAATGCTGACCGAAGACCAGATCAAAACCACCTTTGCTGACGTTGCCGGTTGCGACGAAGCGAAAGAGGAAGTGGGCGAGCTGGTTGAATATCTGCGCGAACCGAGCCGTTTCCAGAAGCTGGGCGGTAAAATCCCGAAAGGCGTCCTGATGGTCGGCCCTCCGGGTACCGGTAAAACGCTGCTGGCGAAAGCTATCGCCGGCGAAGCCAAAGTGCCGTTCTTTACTATTTCCGGTTCTGACTTCGTAGAAATGTTTGTGGGTGTCGGCGCGTCTCGCGTACGCGACATGTTCGAACAAGCTAAGAAAGCAGCGCCTTGCATCATCTTCATCGATGAAATCGACGCCGTCGGTCGCCAGCGTGGCGCCGGTCTTGGCGGTGGTCACGATGAGCGTGAACAGACCCTGAACCAGATGCTGGTTGAGATGGACGGCTTCGAAGGTAACGAAGGTATCATCGTTATCGCCGCGACTAACCGTCCGGACGTTCTGGACCCGGCACTGCTGCGTCCTGGCCGTTTCGACCGTCAGGTTGTCGTTGGTCTGCCGGATGTTCGTGGTCGTGAGCAGATCCTTAAAGTTCACATGCGTCGCGTACCGCTGGCGCCGGATATCGACGCGGCAATTATTGCCCGTGGTACTCCTGGCTTCTCCGGTGCTGACCTCGCGAACCTGGTGAACGAAGCAGCCCTGTTTGCTGCCCGTGGCAACAAACGCGTCGTCTCGATGGTTGAGTTCGAAAAAGCGAAAGACAAAATCATGATGGGTGCGGAACGTCGCTCCATGGTGATGACGGAAGCGCAGAAAGAATCGACCGCATACCACGAAGCGGGCCACGCGATTATCGGCCGTCTGGTACCAGAGCACGATCCGGTACACAAAGTGACGATTATCCCGCGCGGCCGTGCGCTGGGTGTGACCTTCTTCCTGCCGGAAGGCGATGCTATCAGCGCCAGCCGTCAGAAACTGGAAAGTCAGATCTCCACTCTGTACGGCGGGCGTCTGGCTGAAGAGATTATCTACGGTGCGGAACATGTTTCTACCGGCGCGTCCAACGATATTAAAGTTGCGACTAACCTGGCGCGTAACATGGTCACCCAGTGGGGCTTCTCTGACAAACTCGGCCCGCTGCTGTATGCCGAAGAAGAGGGCGAAGTGTTCCTCGGCCGTAGCGTCGCGAAAGCGAAGCATATGTCTGATGAAACCGCGCGCATCATCGACCAGGAAGTGAAATCGCTGATTGAGCGTAACTACGGTCGTGCTCGCCAGCTGCTGAACGACAACATGGATATTCTGCACGCGATGAAAGATGCGCTCATGAAATATGAGACCATCGATGCGCCGCAGATTGACGACCTGATGGCTCGTCGCGATGTTCGTCCGCCGGCGGGTTGGGAAGAACCTGGTTCTTCTAACAACTCTGGCAACAATGGCACCCCGACGGCGCCGCGTCCGGTTGATGAGCCGCGTACGCCGAACCCGGGCAATACCATGTCGGAACAGCTGGGCGACAAATAAGTCTCCACGCTTTGCTAAAGCGCTCTGACTAATAAGGGCCGCAGCCTAATCCGCTGCGGCCCTTTTGTTTTTATACGCCCGTCTTTACCGGCTGCGCGGGATCCTCTTTCAGAACATAACTATGGCGATGGCGTGCTATCGTCCATCGCGTAAAATGTTTTCGGGATGGCGGCGGCTGCAACACGCGCGGATGAGCCGTCTGTCTGATAATATTCATTTTTTGAATATTTAAACGCCGGTGCTTCATTATCCTCTTGAGGAATTGAATGATGTCACCGCCAGAATCTCTAAGATGGTGCGGGCCGAGCCCTGTCCGTACTACAACTGTATAAACCATAGCGGAAAGAAAACATGCAATTACACGCCCAGGGGTCAACGCTCGATCTCTCCCATCCGCATGTGATGGGGATCCTTAACGTTACGCCGGATTCCTTCTCCGATGGCGGCAGCCACAATTCACTGATTGAAGCGGTTAAGCATGCCAACCTGATGATTAACGCCGGGGCGACTATTATTGATATCGGCGGTGAATCAACCCGGCCTGGCGCGGCGGATGTCAGCGTCGAGGAAGAGCTGGCGCGGGTGATCCCGGTGGTTGAGGCAATTGCACAGCGTTTTGAAGTCTGGATCTCGGTTGATACCTCGAAAGCCGAGGTCATCCGCGAATCCGCGCGCACTGGCGCACATATCATTAACGATATCCGTTCATTAACCGAGCCTGGCGCCCTGCAGGCCGCCGCGCAAACCGGGCTACCGGTGTGCCTGATGCATATGCAGGGGCAGCCGAAAACGATGCAGGAAGCGCCGAAGTACGAAGATGTTTTTGCCGATGTTGACCGTTTTTTTGCTGAACACATTGTGCGCTGCGAACAGGCGGGGATCGCAAAAGAAAAATTGTTGCTCGACCCGGGATTCGGATTCGGTAAAAATCTTTCCCATAACTATGAACTGCTTGCCCGACTAGGGGAGTTCCATCATTTTGGGCTCCCGCTGCTGGTGGGGATGTCGCGTAAGTCGATGGTGGGTCAGCTGTTGAACGTAGGGCCGTCGGAACGGCTGAGCGGCAGCTTGTCCTGCGCAGTCATTGCTGCAATGCAGGGCGCGCAGATAATTCGCGTCCATGATGTCAAAGAAACGGTAGAAGCGCTGCGCGTGGTGGAAGCCACCCTGGCCGCTAAGGAAAATAAACGTTATGAGTAACCGCAAATATTTTGGCACCGATGGTATTCGTGGCCGCGTTGGCGACGCACCTATTACACCTGAGTTCGTGCTGAAGCTGGGTTGGGCGGCAGGCAAAGTGCTGGCACGCCATGGTTCACGTAAAATCATTATCGGCAAAGACACGCGAATTTCTGGCTATATGCTGGAATCCGCGCTGGAAGCTGGCCTGGCGGCTGCGGGTTTGTCCGCCTCGTTTACCGGCCCTATGCCGACGCCGGCTATCGCCTATCTGACCCGCGCCTTCCGCGCTGAAGCGGGAATCGTCATCTCTGCCTCTCATAACCCTTTCTACGACAACGGTATTAAATTCTTTTCCATCGAAGGCACTAAGCTTCCGGATGACGTCGAAGAAGCGATTGAAGCAGAAATGGAAAAAGAGCTGACCTGCGTTGATTCCGCTGAGCTTGGGAAAGCCAGCCGTATCGTCGATGCCGCCGGCCGCTATATTGAGTTTTGCAAAGGCACCTTCCCGAATGAGCTGAGCCTCGGCTCGCTGAAGGTGGTGGTGGATTGCGCCCACGGCGCGACTTACCACATTGCGCCGAATGTATTCCGCGAATTGGGCGCGCAGGTTATCGCGATGGGCTGTGAACCTGATGGGCTGAACATTAACGAAGAGGTTGGCGCAACCGATGTACGCGCGCTGCAGGCTCGCGTACTGGCGGAAAAAGCCGATCTGGGTATTGCCTATGACGGCGATGGCGATCGCGTCATCATGGTTGATCATGAAGGTAATAAAGTCGATGGCGATCAGATCCTCTATATTATCGCCCGTGAAGGCCTACGTCAGGGCCAGCTGCGCGGTGGCGCAGTCGGCACGCTGATGAGCAACATGGGTCTTGAGCTTGCGCTGAAGCAGCTTGGCATTCCGTTTACCCGCGCGAAAGTGGGTGACCGTTACGTGCTGGAAAAACTGCAGGAAAAAGGCTGGCGTATCGGTGCGGAAAACTCCGGCCACGTGATCCTGCTGGACAAAACCACCACCGGCGATGGCATTGTCGCCAGCCTGCAGGTGGTGGCGGCGATGGTGCGCAATCATATGAGCCTGCACGATTTGTGTAGCGGTATGAAAATGTTCCCGCAGATTCTGGTCAACGTACGCTTTACCGAAGGCAGCGGCAATCCGCTGGAGCATGAAAGCGTAAAAGCGGTCACTGCCGAAGTAGAGGCCGCTTTGGGGAACCGTGGACGCGTGCTGCTGCGTAAATCGGGCACTGAACCGCTGATCCGCGTGATGGTTGAAGGCGAGCATGAAGCGCAGGTGAAGGAATTTGCCCACCGTATCGCCGATGCGGTCAAAAGCGTATAACTATCGCAGCTAAGTGATTAAAAAGGCGGCTCTTGCTGCCTTTTTAAGCATATAAAAACGCTTTTTGCTGTTTTTTTCCGCAGTTGATACAATACGCCAAAATTGCCCTTGCGAAGGTTATTCGCTTTGGTTAGTATTCACACCCGCTTCAGTGGGAAATATTAAAACGTCCCGCTTTATTGGTGAAGCACTTGGTATGCGGCGAATCCGCAAGGAACAGGTTGATTATGTACGAAGCTCTTTTAGTAATTTTCCTTATTGTAGCGATTGCCCTTGTTGGCCTGATCATGCTGCAGCAAGGTAAAGGCGCTGACATGGGAGCCTCCTTCGGAGCAGGCGCTTCTGGCACGTTGTTTGGTTCTAGCGGTTCTGGTAACTTCATGACCCGTATGACCGGCATTCTGGCCGCGCTGTTCTTCATCATCAGTCTGGCGCTGGGTAATATCAACAGCAACAAGACCAATAAAGGAAGCGAGTGGGATAACCTGAGTGCGCCGAAATCTGAGCAGACTCAGCCAACCGCACCGGCTCAGCCGGCCAGCGATATCCCGCACTAAGTATTCTGTACCGAGGTGGTGGAATTGGTAGACACGCTACCTTGAGGTGGTAGTGCCCTAACGGGCTTGTGGGTTCGAGTCCCATCCTCGGTACCAATATTCCAGAAAAAAGACGCTGAAAAGCGTCTTTTTTTGTTTTTGTCCTTCCTGTTGGCTGTTTATTTATAAACAACACTCCGCTGGTTTTGAACCCCGTGAAATCGCTAAAGTCGCCCTCATCAATTTTGACGAGGTTCAGTGACGCCATGCGTACTTTAAAAGTAGTTATCATTGCCGGTATGTTGGGCCTGGCCGGATGCAGCAGCCATTCGTCGCCAGAAACAGTAGACACGTTGAATACCCTACAGGTGCCGGTTATTAATAATTCCGCGCCCGCGCCGGAATCATCAACGGTCGTTAACTGTTTTAAGGATAACAGTCTACTCATCAGCAAGTTAAGCCAGTCGCTTAAAAGCAACTATTTACAGGATGTGGATAAACGGGATGTCTTTGATAAGGATAGCGAGGCGTTTCAAGTCTACGGTGCGTTAACCAAACTTGAGCAAATGGCGTCGATGAACGATGTCTACCGTAAAGAGAACAATATGGCAGGCTTGCAGGAAATTAATAAGCTGCTGAAAACCATCCCATCAGTCGCATAATAAGGAGGGATTGCCGGCAGGCAATCCCTTTTGTCGAACTTAGAAACGGAAATTGAAACCCGCATAGGCGCCATCCGCCAGGACGTTATCGCGGTGGTCATGTTTCCCCGCCATATCAATGTAGCGATAGCCCGCTTCGATGCTCATGGATTTGATGATATTCACGCGTAAGCCGGCATTGGCTTCGAGATATTCATCAACGCCGCTGGACATGGAATCCGGGGAATAATAAGCCTCACCGAACAAGGTAAAGAAATCGCCAAGCGGTAGCTGAGCGCCGCCGCCGAGAGCAATCGCATAGCCTTCATCGCCATCGTTCGGATTCAGGTATACCGCTTTACCGCCGGCCGTCAGCAGGAACGGACCCAGATCGAAGTTATAACCCATACCTAATCCCACAGTATCGCCATCGTTATCGCTATGCGCCCAGTTACCGTTAAAGGTCATTCCGGGAGACTGCGGATTAAAGCTGGCTGATAAGTTGGTGAATTCTGAACCGGCTTCACCGTGAAGACTAACGGAAGCGAAGGCGGCGCTGCTGGCGCTCAGGGCGGCGATAAGCAGGATGGATTTCAGTCTGAACATGCTCATTATTCGTATTCCTTCGGGTAAAAAAATGCCCGATACGAGCGTTCGGGCAAAAATTAACGGGTTTCTGGTTTAATAGTTATGTGCAGAATAAAAGCATTTATCGCCCACCGTTACCGTTTATATGTTTAATTTTAAACAATGATGGGGCGATAAGTGGCAGGGTCGATAGGGGATTAAAACTTCTCAGGCAGGGAGGTGATACTCTGTAAATAACCACCGCGGGCAAACTCGATATAGCCACCCTTTTTCAACGCTGATAACACATTCAGAATGCTGCTGCGCGACAGGTGTGTGCGGTCCTGAATATATTCCAGCATGGATACCCGCAATCGGGTTTCTTCCGGAAGGAGTAACATTTCCATTAAATGATTACGAATGACCGAATAAGTCCGCTGTTGTAATACTAAATCGTCGCGATACACCAAATAAGAGGTGTGGTAAGCCAGCAGCCGGGTGACCTCTTCCCACATGTTATGCTCACTGATGAGTTGCATGGCTTTATCGCTGTCAATCCGCAGGATCTCCGTATCGACTTCCGCACGAAGGCCGTGGCTACGGCTGGGCTGCAGCATCTCGGCTACGCCAAACAGGTGCGGTTCATAGACGGTGACCATGAGTAATCTGTCCGATGAGCGAAAAATAGATAACTCACCTTTCTTAAACAGATAGAGCTGGATTTTGCCTTTATATTCCCAGCTAAGCCTTTTCCTTGCGACCATATTTATTGGCGTGGCATACGGTTCCAGCAGCGCCATCAGACGATTGATCGCCTCTTGCGGCCGAACGGGAGGTTTAATATTCATTGCGATCCTCTCGGTATAAGAGTACAGGTATTCGATAAATTATAGATGGTGATTATTAAAAATAGTGATGCCATAAACTATAACGATAAAGTAGGGTTGTCATTTAGGATTTATTGCGGAAATAAAAAAGCCGGCGGGTTAGCGCCGGCTGGTGAGTTTGGCTTCGCGGTTTATTTATCGCGATTTTCCAGGTTTTCAACTTGTGGCAGACCGGTGGCGGAAGATGCGCTGAGCAGCCCGGATTGGGCATAGCCGAAGAGCTTCTCACGGGTATCGGTAATGTCCAGGTTGCGCATGGTCAACTGGCCGATACGATCTTCAGCGGTAAACATGGAATCGCCTTTTTCCATGGTCAGACGCTCTGCTTTATAGGTCAGATTGTCTGAAACGGTATTCAGGATTGAGTAGTCGTTGCCGCGACGCAGTTCCAGCGTCACTTCGCCGGTGATCTGGCTGGCAACCCAACGCTGCAGCGAATCGCGCAGCATCAGCGCCTGGGAATCGAACCAGCGACCCTGATAGAGCAGGCGACCCAACTGGCGGCCATGAGCATGATATTGCTCAATGGTATCTTCGTTATGGATACCGGTCAGCAGGCGCTCGTAGGCGATATGCAGCAGTGCCATCCCCGGAGCTTCATAGATGCCGCGGCTTTTCGCTTCAATGATGCGGTTTTCAATCTGATCGCTCATGCCCAGACCGTGGCGACCGCCGATGCGGTTAGCTTCCAGCATCAGTTCGACGTCATCGCTGAACGTTTTGCCATTCAGCGCAACCGGGTGGCCCTGTTCAAAACGCACGGTCACTTCTTCAGCGGCGATTTTTACGCTTTCATCCCAGAACTTCACGCCCATAATCGGGTTGACGATTTTCACGCTGGAATTAAGGAATTCGAGATCTTTCGCTTCGTGCGTCGCGCCCAGCATGTTGGAGTCGGTGGAGTAGGCTTTTTCGACAGACATTTTGTAGTCGAAGCCGCAGGCTATCATAAACTCGGACATTTCATGACGACCGCCCAGTTCATCAATGAAGTCGCTATCCAGCCACGGTTTGTAAATCTGCAGTTCCGCATTGGTCAGCAGGCCGTAGCGATAAAAACGCTCGATATCGTTGCCTTTATAGGTGCTACCGTCGCCCCAGATGTTGACGCCGTCTTCTTTCATCGCGGCAACCAGCATGGTGCCGGTTACGGCGCGGCCCAGCGGCGTGGTGTTGAAATAGGTTAAGCCGCCGGTGGTGTTATGGAATGCGCCGCACTGAATCGCCGCGATGCCTTCCGCCACCAGTTGTTTGCGGCAATCAATCAGACGAGCGCCTTCAGCGCCATACTCTTTTGCACGACGCGGAATGGCCTCGTAGTCGTCTTCGTCAGGCTGGCCCAGGTTCGCGGTATATGCATAAGGAACCGCGCCTTTTTTACGCATCCACAGCAGGGCGGCGCTGGTATCCAGTCCACCAGAGAAAGCAATACCAATACGTTGACCAACCGGGAGATGCTTAAGAATCGTCGTCATAAAATAAAACCCTGCTAGATAGACTGTGGTGAGTTCGACTCAACAACAAATTTGCATTTTTATGCACTAATTGTGAGTTTTCATTTAATCATCTTTTGCTGGCGACAGGAAGAGCCTGATGGTGATTTTGCTAAAAAAGCCTGAAATGCCAGCATAAACGGCAAGCGGGTGGTGTAAAATGGATGTTGACAAAATATATGATTTATCGATACAATTCACCACGATTTTATGTCCCGTCCTCGGTACCAAATCCCAGCAGTATTTGCGTCTTTTACTCAGAAAGAGTAAAATATGCCACGTTTCAGGCGCGGGGTGGAGCAGCCTGGTAGCTCGTCGGGCTCATAACCCGAAGGTCGTCGGTTCAAATCCGGCCCCCGCAACCACTTTCCCATTAAGTACTTTTTCAAATATACTGTGAGGACTAGGTCCTTCGTAGCCGGATTTGAAAGAATTCTTCTGGAAGGTGTTCCAGATCGCAATTGCGGTCTCAGGGTTCAGTTATCTAAAGCCCCGATTTATCGGGGTTTTTTGTTATCTGACTTCAGAATAACTGGGCTATACGCCCTTTTTTTATGTCTTGGGGGTGGGTTTGTCCACATTAGAGCAAAAATTAACAGAGATGCTCACTGCGCCAGTTGAAGCGCTTGGCTTTGAGCTGGTCGGCATCGAATTTATTCGCGGTCGCACATCCACACTGCGCATCTATATTGATAGTGAAGATGGCATCAATGTTGATGATTGTGCTGATGTGAGCCACCAGGTCAGTGCTGTCATGGATGTCGAAGATCCAATCACCGTCGCTTACAACCTGGAAGTCTCTTCGCCTGGTCTCGACCGTCCGATGTTTACTGCTGAACACTATCAACGTTTCACCGGTGAAGAAGTTTCGCTGGTGCTGCGCATGGCGGTACAGAACCGTCGTAAATGGCAGGGCATTATCAAAGCGGTAGACGGTGAGATGATCACGGTAACCGTCGAAGGCAAAGATGAAGTGTTCGCGCTGAGTAACATCCAGAAGGCGAACCTGGTTCCCCACTTTTAACAGTCTGGATTGAGGTGAAAGGCCCCGATGAACAAAGAAATTTTGGCTGTTGTTGAAGCCGTTTCCAACGAAAAAGCGCTGCCGCGCGAGAAGATTTTCGAAGCGTTGGAAAGCGCTCTGGCAACGGCGACCAAGAAAAAATACGAACAAGAGATCGACGTTCGCGTAGAAATCGACCGTAAAAGCGGCGATTTCGACACCTTCCGTCGCTGGCTGGTGGTTGAAGAGGTGACTCAACCGACCCGCGAGATCACGCTGGAAGCTGCGCGTTACGAAGATGAAAGCATGAACGTCGGCGACTACGTTGAAGATCAGATTGAATCTGTCACCTTCGACCGTATCACTACGCAGACCGCTAAACAGGTTATCGTACAGAAAGTACGTGAAGCTGAGCGCGCGATGGTTGTCGATCAGTTCCGCGAGCACGAAGGTGAGATAATCACCGGCGTGGTGAAAAAAGTAAACCGCGACAACATCACTCTGGATCTGGGCAGCAATGCTGAAGCCGTGATCCTGCGTGAAGATATGCTGCCGCGTGAAAACTTCCGTCCGGGCGACCGTATTCGCGGCGTACTGTACGCCGTTCGTCCGGAAGCACGCGGCGCGCAGCTGTTCGTGACTCGCTCCAAACCGGAGATGCTGGTCGAACTGTTCCGCATTGAAGTGCCGGAAATCGGCGAAGAAGTGCTGGAAATCAAAGCCGCAGCCCGCGATCCGGGTTCTCGTGCGAAAATCGCCGTGAAAACCAATGACAAGCGTATCGACCCGGTTGGCGCTTGCGTAGGTATGCGCGGCGCGCGCGTTCAGGCGGTTTCTACCGAGCTTGGCGGCGAGCGCATCGATATCGTCCTGTGGGATGATAACCCGGCGCAGTTCGTGATTAACGCTATGGCGCCGGCTGACGTTGCGTCCATCGTGGTGGATGAAGATAAACACACCATGGACATCGCGGTAGAAGCAGGCAACCTGGCGCAGGCGATCGGCCGTAACGGTCAGAACGTCCGCCTGGCATCGCAGCTCAGCGGCTGGGAACTCAACGTCATGACCGTTGATGACCTGCAGGCTAAGCACCAGGCTGAAGCCCATGCCGCTATCGATACCTTCACCAAATATCTCGATATTGATGAAGATTTCGCAACCGTACTGGTTGAAGAGGGCTTCTCCTCGCTGGAAGAACTGGCCTATGTGCCGATGAAAGAACTGCTGGAAATCGACGGCCTTGATGAAGCGACCGTTGAAGCACTTCGTGAGCGTGCGAAAAACGCACTGACTACACTGGCGCTGGCTCAGGAAGAAAGCCTGGGAGACAACAAACCTGCCGACGATTTACTGAATCTGGAAGGTTTGGACCGTGCTCTGGCGTTTAAGCTGGCTGCCCGTGGTGTTTGTACGCTGGAAGATCTCGCCGAACAGGGCGTTGATGACCTGGCTGATATCGAAGGTATGACCGACGAGAAAGCTGGTGAACTCATCATGGCTGCTCGCAACATTTGTTGGTTCGGCGACGAAGCGTAATAAACTGTAGCAGGAAGGAACAGCATGACAGATGTGACTATTAAAGCGCTGGCCTCAGAAATTCAGACCTCTGTGGATCGCCTGATACAGCAATTTGCTGATGCAGGTATTCGCAAATCGGCTGATGATTCTGTGACCGCGCAAGAGAAGCAAACCTTGTTAACGCACCTGAACCGTGAACACGGCTCGGCGCCTGACAAGCTGACGTTGCAGCGTAAAACGCGCAGCACGTTGAATATTCCAGGTACCGGTGGAAAGAGTAAATCGGTACAAATCGAAGTCCGCAAGAAACGCACCTTTGTGAAACGCGATCCGCAAGAGGCTGAACGCCTGGCCGCGGAAGAGCAGGCGCAGCGTGAAGCGGAAGAGCAGGCCCGTCGTGAAGCTGAAGAAGCAGCTAAACGCGAGGCGCAATTAAAAGCTGAACGTGAGGCCGCAGAACAAGCTAAACGTGAAGTCGCTGATAAAGCGAAACGTGAAGCCGCGGAAAAAGACAAAGTGAGCAATCAACATACCGACGAAATGACCAAGACCGCCCAGGCTGAAAAGACCCGCCGTGAGAACGAAGCAGCGGAGCTGAAGCGCAAATCGGAAGAAGAAGCACGCCGCAAACTTGAAGAAGAAGCGCGCCGTGTAGCGGAAGAAGCACGCCGTATGGCTGAAGAAAATGAAAAAAACTGGAGTGAAACTCCGGAAACCCCAGAAGAAACGACCGACTATCACGTAACCACGTCTCAGCATGCGCGTCAGGCTGAAGATGATAACGATCGTGAAGTTGAAGGCGGTCGCGGCCGTGGCCGTAACAGCAAAGCTGCGCGTCCGGCGAAGAAAGGCAACAAACACGCTGAATCTAAAGCTGACCGTGAAGAAGCCCGTGCGGCCGTTCGCGGTGGTAAAGGCGGCAAACATCGTAAAGGTTCTTCTCTGCAGCAGGGCTTCCAGAAGCCGGCTCAGGCCGTTAACCGTGATGTTGTGATCGGCGAAACCATTACCGTTGGCGAGCTGGCCAACAAGATGGCGGTCAAAGGCTCTCAGGTCATCAAAGCGATGATGAAACTGGGCGCGATGGCGACCATCAACCAGGTCATCGACCAGGAAACCGCTCAGCTGGTTGCCGAAGAGATGGGCCACAAAGTTATCCTGCGTCGTGAAAACGAGCTGGAAGAAGCAGTAATGAGCGACCGTGACACCGGCGCTGCGGCTGAACCGCGCGCACCGGTAGTGACCATCATGGGTCACGTTGACCACGGTAAAACCTCTCTGCTGGACTACATTCGTTCTACTAAGGTTGCCTCCGGCGAAGCGGGTGGTATTACCCAGCACATCGGTGCGTACCACGTAGAAACCGACAACGGCATGATCACCTTCCTGGACACCCCGGGCCACGCCGCGTTTACCTCCATGCGTGCTCGTGGCGCGCAGGCGACGGATATCGTGGTTCTGGTCGTGGCGGCAGACGACGGCGTGATGCCGCAGACTGTGGAAGCTATCCAGCACGCCAAAGCGGCGCAGGTGCCGGTAGTAGTTGCAGTGAACAAGATCGATAAGCCGGAAGCGGATATGGATCGCGTGAAGAACGAACTCTCCCAGTACGGCGTTATGCCGGAAGAGTGGGGCGGCGAAGCGCAGTTCATCCCAGTATCAGCGAAAGTCGGTACCGGTATCGACGACCTGCTGAACGCTATCCTGCTGCAGGCTGAAGTTCTCGAGCTGAAAGCGGTACGTAACGGTATGGCGAGCGGCGCGGTCATCGAATCCTTCCTGGACAAAGGTCGTGGCCCGGTGGCTACCGTTCTGGTTCGCGAAGGTACTCTGCACAAGGGTGATATCGTACTGTGTGGCTTTGAATATGGCCGCGTACGTGCGATGCGTGACGAGCTGGGTCGTGAAGTGCTGGAAGCGGGTCCGTCCATTCCGGTGGAAATCCTCGGTCTGTCCGGCGTTCCGGCGGCGGGTGATGAAGTTACCGTCGTTCGTGACGAGAAAAAAGCGCGTGAAGTTGCGCTGTATCGTCAGGGCAAATTCCGTGAAGTTAAACTGGCTCGCCAGCAGAAATCTAAACTGGAAAACATGTTCGCTAACATGACCGAAGGCGAAGTTCACGAAGTGAACATCGTACTGAAAGCGGACGTGCAGGGTTCTGTCGAAGCGATTTCCGATTCCTTACTGAAACTGTCTACCGACGAAGTGAAAGTGAAGATCATCGGTTCCGGCGTAGGTGGTATCACCGAAACCGACGCGACCCTGGCTGCAGCTTCCAACGCGATTCTGGTTGGCTTCAACGTTCGTGCCGATGCTTCCGCACGTAAAGTTATCGAGTCAGAAAGCCTGGATCTGCGTTACTACTCCGTCATCTATAACCTGATCGACGAAGTGAAAGCGGCGATGAGCGGCATGCTGTCTCCGGAACTGAAACAGCAGATCATTGGTCTGGCTGAAGTGCGTGATGTCTTCAAATCGCCGAAATTCGGCGCCATCGCGGGCTGTATGGTTACCGAAGGTACGATTAAGCGTCACAACCCAATCCGCGTCCTGCGCGACAACGTGGTTATCTATGAAGGCGAGCTGGAATCCCTGCGCCGCTTCAAAGATGACGTTAACGAAGTCCGTAACGGCATGGAATGTGGTATCGGCGTGAAGAACTACAACGACGTTCGCGTTGGCGATATGATCGAAGTGTTCGAAATCATCGAAATCCAGCGTAGCATCGATTAATCGTCAGATAGCTAAGCGTAAGCCGGGTAAGCGAAGCGCCACCCGGCAATAATTTTAAAAAGGGGCTTTTGGCCCCTTTTTTGTCTTTATTCTGGAGAATTTATTATGGCGAAAGAATTTGGTCGCCCGCAGCGCGTGGCCCAGGAGATGCAAAAAGAAATTGCCATCATCCTGCAGCGTGAAATCAAAGACCCGCGTCTGGGCATGATGACTACCGTTTCCGGCGTAGAAATGTCCCGTGACCTGGCCTATGCCAAAGTGTATGTCACCTTCCTCAACGATAAAGACGAAGCCGCGGTGAAAGCGGGCATCAAAGCGCTGCAGGAAGCGTCTGGTTTTATCCGCTCTCTGCTGGGCAAAGCGATGCGTCTGCGCATCGTGCCGGAACTGACTTTCTTCTACGACAACTCGCTGGTAGAAGGGATGCGCATGTCCAATTTGGTTACCAGCGTGGTGAAACACGACGATGAGCGTCGTGTGAACCCGGACGACAGCAAGGAGGACTAATGAGTCGTCCTCGTCGTCGCGGCCGCGACGTGCACGGCGTATTGCTGCTGGATAAGCCTCAGGGCGCCTCCAGCAACGATGTGCTGCAGAAAGTAAAACGCATTTATAACGCCAACCGCGCTGGGCATACCGGCGCGCTGGATCCGCTGGCGACCGGTATGCTGCCGGTGTGTCTAGGCGAAGCGACTAAGTTTTCCCAGTATCTGCTGGACTCTGATAAGCGTTATCGCGTGATCGCCAAACTTGGTCAGCGTACGGATACCTCCGACGCCGATGGCCAGGTGGTAGAAGAACGCCCGCTCACCTTTAGCGAAGAACAGCTGGCGGCGGCGCTGGATAGCTTCCGCGGCGAAACGCAGCAGGTGCCGTCGATGTACTCGGCGCTGAAATATCAGGGTAAAAAGCTGTACGAATACGCTCGTCAGGGTATTGAGGTTCCGCGTGAAGCCCGGCCGATTACGGTCTATGAGCTGCTGTTTATTCGCCATGAAGGAGATGAACTGGAGCTTGAGATCCACTGTTCGAAAGGAACCTACATCCGTACGATTATCGATGATTTGGGCGAGAAGCTTGGCTGCGGCGCGCACGTGATTTTCCTGCGTCGCCTGGCGGTGAGCAAATACCCGGTCGAGCGGATGGTGACTCTTGAGCAGCTGCAGGCGATGGTCGAACAGGCGGCGGCGCAGGATATTCCCGCCGCTCAACTGCTTGACCCGCTGTTGATGCCGATGGACAGCCCGGCGTCGGATTATCCGCTGGTTCATATTCCAGAAACTTCCGCGGTCTACTTTAAGAACGGTAATCCGGTTCGTCAGTCAGGCGCGCCGCTTAACGGGCTGGTGCGGGTGATGGAAAGCGAGTCCGGCAAGTTCCTCGGCATGGGCGAAATCGACGATGAAGGCCGCGTCGCGCCTCGTCGTTTGGTGGTGGAATACCCGCAGTGAGCGCTTTTGTTGCGATAAAAGCCTGCTACGAGTAGAATATCGCCGCTTAACGTCCGCTAAAGTGTTTTAACATTTTCGGGCGTTGCATCAGGGGTTGCTGAATTAGAGATCGGCACCCTTTCTTTACTTATAATTTTGGAGTTTGAAAATGTCTCTAAGCGTTGAAGCTAAAGCACAAATCGTTTCTGAGTTCGGTCGTGGCGCAAACGACAGCGGTTCTACTGAAGTTCAGGTTGCACTGCTGACTGCACAGATCAACCACCTGCAGGGTCACTTTGCAGAGCATAAAAAAGATCACCACAGCCGTCGTGGTCTGCTGCGCATGGTTTCTCAGCGTCGTAAACTGCTCGACTACCTGAAACGTAAAGATGTTGCACGTTACTCTTCGCTGATCGAGCGTCTGGGTCTGCGTCGCTAATTCTGCGAGTTTCAGAAAAAGGGGCCTCACGGCCCCTTTTTTCGACCAGGCGGCAGCAATTCATTAAAAACTCATGTATTGTTGCTATTAATGATCTTCATGCAGAGGTTCGCGCGGCTAATGAGAGGCTTCATCCGCAGGGGCGGGTAAAGGTTGTCATTAGTCGCGAGGATGCAGAGGATCGGGTCATCAGACGCGATATCGTGGATATGGCGTCATTTTTAGATAAAAGGATAGAATTTTGCTTAATCCGATCGTTCGTAAATTCCAGTACGGCCAACACACCGTAACCCTGGAGACCGGCATGATGGCGCGCCAGGCAACGGCCGCTGTGATGGTTAGCATGGATGACACCGCGGTATTCGTTACCGTTGTGGGTCAGAAAAAAGCGAAACCGGGCCAGGACTTCTTCCCGCTGACTGTTAACTACCAGGAGCGTACCTACGCTGCCGGTAAAATCCCGGGTGGCTTCTTCCGTCGTGAAGGCCGTCCAAGCGAAGGCGAAACCCTGATCGCGCGTCTGATTGACCGCCCGGTTCGTCCGCTGTTCCCGGAAGGCTTCGTTAACGAAGTTCAGGTTATTGCCACCGTCGTTTCCGTTAACCCGCAGGTTAACCCGGATATCGTCGCGATGATCGGCGCTTCCGCAGCGCTGTCGCTGTCCGGTATTCCGTTCAATGGCCCAATCGGCGCCGCTCGCGTGGGTTACATCAACGACCAGTACGTACTGAACCCAACCCAGGAAGAGCTGAAGTCCAGCAAACTGGATCTAGTGGTTGCCGGTACCGAAGCGGCCGTACTGATGGTTGAATCCGAAGCTGAACTGCTGAGCGAAGACCAGATGCTGGGCGCGGTGGTCTTTGGCCACGAGCAGCAGCAGGTTGTTATTCAGAACATCAACGACCTGGTGAAAGAAGCCGGTAAACCGCGTTGGGACTGGCAGCCGGAAGTGGTTGACGCCGCCCTGAACGCGCGCGTTGCTGCGCTGGCTGAATCCCGCCTGAGCGATGCTTACCGTATCACCGACAAACAAGAGCGTTACGCTCAGGTAGACGTGATCAAATCTGAAACCATCGCGACGCTGGTTGCCGAAGACGAAACCCTGGACGCCAACGAACTGGGTGAAATCCTGCACGCTATCGAGAAAAACGTCGTTCGTAGCCGCGTACTGGCAGGCGAGCCGCGTATCGATGGCCGCGAAAAAGACATGATCCGTGGTCTGGACGTTCGTACCGGCGTACTGCCGCGTACCCACGGTTCCGCACTGTTTACCCGTGGCGAAACTCAGGCGCTGGTTACCGCGACTCTGGGTACCGCACGCGACGCGCAGAACATCGACGAACTGATGGGCGAGCGCACGGACTCCTTCCTGTTCCACTATAACTTCCCTCCGTA
This sequence comes from Klebsiella sp. K-3, assembly GCF_051207495.1. NCBI lineage: Bacteria > Pseudomonadati > Pseudomonadota > Gammaproteobacteria > Enterobacterales > Enterobacteriaceae > Klebsiella > Klebsiella sp. K-3. The sequence continues at coordinate 101,844 of NZ_JBPNXF010000008.1, forward strand.
CTCCGTAGGCGAAACTGGTATGGTTGGTTCTCCGAAGCGTCGTGAAATCGGTCACGGTCGTCTGGCTAAGCGCGGCGTTCTGGCCGTGATGCCGACAATCGACGAATTCCCGTACACCGTTCGCGTGGTATCTGAAATCACCGAATCCAACGGTTCTTCTTCCATGGCTTCCGTCTGTGGCGCATCTCTGGCGCTGATGGACGCTGGCGTGCCGGTGAAAGCCGCCGTTGCGGGTATCGCAATGGGTCTGGTGAAAGAAGGCGATAACTTCGTCGTACTGTCCGACATTCTGGGTGACGAAGACCACCTTGGCGATATGGACTTCAAAGTTGCGGGTTCTCGCGACGGTATCTCTGCGCTGCAGATGGATATCAAAATTGAAGGTATCACCAAAGAAATCATGCAGGTTGCTCTGAACCAGGCTAAAGGTGCGCGTCTGCACATCCTGGGCGTGATGGAACAGGCGATTAACGCGCCGCGCGGCGATATCTCCGAATTCGCACCGCGTATCCACACCATCAAGATCAACCCGGACAAGATCAAAGACGTTATCGGTAAAGGCGGTTCTGTTATCCGTGCCCTGACCGAAGAAACCGGCACCACCATCGAAATCGAAGATGACGGTACCGTGAAGATCGCAGCGACCGACGGTGACAAAGCGCAGCACGCTATCCGCCGTATCGAAGAGATCACCGCTGAGATCGAAGTTGGCCGTATCTACAATGGTAAAGTGACCCGTATCGTTGACTTTGGCGCATTCGTTGCCATCGGCGGCGGTAAAGAAGGTCTGGTTCACATCTCTCAGATCGCTGACAAGCGCGTTGAGAAAGTGACTGATTACCTGCAGATGGGTCAGGAAGTACCGGTTAAGGTTCTGGAAGTTGACCGTCAGGGCCGCGTACGTCTGAGCATTAAAGAAGCAACTGAGCAGGCTCAGCCAGCTAACGCGCCGGAAGCTCCGGCCGCAGAGCAGGGCGAGTAAGGTTGCCGATTGCCCTCCGCTTCGGCGGAGGGTCTATTCCGGGCAGGATGCCTTTTTGCAGCCGGGGAACTGGACGTTCATCCAATCGTTGTCTTCGGGAGTGGGAAATGAAGCCTTTTCTGCGCTGGTGTTTCGTGGCGACAGCTCTCACGCTGGCAGGATGCAGCAACTCTGCCTGGCGTAAGGACGCCGTCCTCGCGGTACCATTGCAACCGACTTTGCAGCAAGAAGTGATTCTGGCGCGCATGGAACAAATTCTTGCCAGTCGGGCTTTAACCGATGACGAACGCGCACAGCTTTTATATGAGCGCGGAGTGTTGTATGATAGTCTCGGTCTGAGGGCATTAGCGCGAAATGATTTTTCACAAGCGCTGGCAATCCGACCCGATATGCCTGAAGTATTCAATTACTTAGGCATTTATTTAACGCAGGCAGGCAATTTTGATGCTGCCTATGAAGCGTTTGATTCTGTACTTGAGCTTGATCCAACTTACAACTACGCGCACTTAAACCGCGGCATCGCTCTGTATTACGGTGGCCGTGCTAAGTTAGCGCAAGATGATCTGCTGGCGTTTTATCAAGACGATCCCAATGATCCTTTCCGCAGTCTGTGGTTATACCTCGCCGAGCGTAAGCTTGATGAGAAGCAGGCGCTTGAAGCACTGAAACAGCGCTTCAACAAGTCGGATAAAGAGCAATGGGGATGGAACATTGTCGAGTTCTACCTTGGCGACATTAGCGAAAAAGAGCTGATGACCCGTCTGAAGGCAGACGCAACGGATAACACCTCGCTCGCTGAGCATCTCAGTGAAACCAACTTCTATTTAGGTAAGTACTACCTAAGTCTGGGGGACAAGGACAGCGCTACGGCACTGTTCAAACTGGCGGTCGCTAACAACGTTCATAACTACGTTGAGCACCGATACGCATTGTTGGAATTATCGCTCTTGGGCCAGGAGCAAGATGACCTGGCAGAATCGGACCAGCAATAGCTGACGAACACACATCAGCCCATTTTTTGATTGCCATCACCTTCGCGGGTGAGGGCGTTGTTGTTCGTTAATACACCTACTTTGAGCCGGTTCACACTTTTCAATGAAAATTACTCTAAATTTTCACGATGAGTTATGTAGACTGGCCGCCATTAATTTTGAGGCACACGTACTACATGGCTGAATTCGAAACCACTTTTGCAGATCTGGGCCTGAAGGCTCCTATCCTTGAAGCGCTTAACGATCTGGGTTACGAAAAACCATCTCCGATCCAGGCTGAGTGCATTCCGCATCTGCTGGACGGCCGCGACGTTCTGGGTATGGCCCAGACCGGTAGCGGTAAGACCGCAGCGTTCTCTTTACCGCTGCTGAACAACATCGATCCTGAGCTTAGAGCACCACAGATTCTGGTGCTGGCGCCGACCCGCGAACTGGCGGTACAGGTTGCTGAAGCAATGACGGAATTCTCTAAACATATGCGCGGCGTAAACGTGGTTGCCCTGTACGGCGGCCAGCGTTATGACGTGCAGCTGCGCGCCCTGCGTCAGGGGCCGCAGATCGTCGTCGGTACCCCGGGTCGTCTGCTGGACCACCTGAAGCGCGGTACGCTGGATCTCTCTAAACTGAGCGGTCTGGTACTGGACGAAGCAGATGAAATGCTGCGCATGGGCTTTATCGAAGACGTAGAAACTATCATGGCGCAGATCCCGGAAGGTCATCAGACCGCTCTGTTCTCCGCCACTATGCCGGAAGCGATTCGTCGCATTACCCGCCGCTTTATGAAAGAGCCGCAGGAAGTGCGCATTCAGTCCAGCGTCACCACGCGCCCGGACATCAGCCAGAGCTACTGGACTGCTTACGGCATGCGTAAAAACGAAGCGCTGGTGCGTTTCCTGGAAGCGGAAGACTTTGATGCGGCGATTATCTTCGTGCGTACCAAAAACGCGACTCTGGAAGTGGCAGAAGCGCTGGAGCGTAGCGGCTATAACAGCGCCGCGCTGAACGGCGATATGAACCAGGCGCTGCGTGAGCAGACTCTGGAGCGCCTGAAAGACGGTCGTCTGGACATCCTGATCGCCACCGACGTTGCGGCCCGCGGCCTTGACGTTGAGCGTATCAGCCTGGTTGTTAACTATGACATCCCGATGGATTCCGAATCTTACGTTCACCGTATCGGCCGTACCGGTCGTGCGGGTCGTGCGGGTCGCGCGCTGCTGTTCGTTGAGAACCGTGAACGTCGCCTGCTGCGTAACATCGAACGTACGATGAAGCTGACGATCCCTGAAGTAGAACTGCCGAACGCGGAACTGCTGGGCAAACGTCGTCTGGAGAAATTCGCCGCTAAAGTTCAGCAGCAGCTGGAAAGCAGCGATCTGGACCAGTATCGTGCGCTGCTGGCTAAAATCCAGCCGACTGCGGAAGGCGAAGAGCTGGACGTAGAAACGCTGGCCGCTGCGCTGCTGAAAATGGCCCAGGGCGAACGTTCTCTGATCGTTCCGCCGGATGCGCCGATGCGTCCTAAGCGTGAGTTCCGCGATCGTGATGACCGTTTCGAACGCCGTGGCGACCGTAATGACCGCGGTCCGCGTGGCGATCGTGATGATCGTCCGAAGCGTGAGCGTCGTGACGTGGGTGAAATGGAACTGTACCGCATTGAAGTGGGCCGTGATGACGGCGTTGAAGTTCGTCATATCGTTGGCGCGATCGCTAACGAAGGCGACATCAGCAGCCGCTACATCGGCAACATCAAGCTGTTCGGTTCTCACTCCACCATCGAACTGCCGAAAGGTATGCCGGGCGAAGTGCTGCAGCACTTTACTCGTACCCGCATCCTGAACAAGCCGATGAACATGCAGCTGCTGGGCGATGCGCAGCCGCGCACCGAACGTCGTGGCGGCGGCGAGCGTCGTGAAGGCGGTCGTGGCTTCGGCGGCGAGCGTCGTGAAGGTGGCCGTAGCTTCGGTGGCGAACGTCGCGAAGGCGGACGTGGTGAAGGTCGTCGTTTCAGCGGCGAACGTCGTGAAGGCGGCCGCGCGCCGCGTCGTGACGATGCTTCTGCGCCGCGCCGTGATGACTCCGCTGGTCGTCGTCGTTTCGGTGGCGATGCGTAATAAGCGCAATCCGCTAGCGTAAAGTAAATAATACAGCCCCGATCGTCATGATTGGGGCTTTTTTTATTTCTTTTGTACTCGTGTACTGGTACAGTGCGTCATGCTCAACGTGAGCGAAGTATTTTCCACTGGAGATTTCGGCAAATGGCGACACTAACGACTACGGCCACCCGACCGTCTTTATTTGGCGGCGTGGTGATTATCGGCGGCACGATTATTGGCGCAGGCATGTTCTCGCTGCCGGTGGTCATGTCCGGCGCGTGGTTCTTCTGGTCGCTGGCGGCGCTGGTTTTTACCTGGTTCTGCATGCTGCACTCCGGTTTGATGATTCTGGAAGCCAACCTTAACTACCGGATTGGCTCCAGCTTCGACACCATTACCAAAGACCTGCTCGGCAAAGGCTGGAACCTGGTGAACGGCGTGTCGATCGCCTTTGTGCTGTATATCCTGACCTACGCCTATATTTCGGCGAGCGGTTCGATCCTGCACCACACCTTCAGTGAGATGTCGCTGAACGTACCGGCGCGCGCTGCGGGCTTCGGCTTTGCACTGCTGGTGGCCTTTATCGTCTGGATGAGCACGAAAGCGGTGAGCCGCATGACGGCTATCGTACTGGGCGCTAAGGTGATTACCTTCTTCCTGACCTTCGGCAGCCTGCTGGGGCACGTCGAGCCGACGACGCTGTTTAACGTCGTGGAGAAGAATGCCTCCTATGCGCCATACCTGCTGATGACGCTGCCGTTCTGCCTGGCCTCGTTTGGCTATCACGGTAACGTGCCGAGCCTGATGAAATATTATGGTAAGGATCCGCGTACCATTACCCGCTGTCTGATTTACGGTACGCTGCTGGCGCTGGGTCTGTATGTGGTCTGGCTGCTGGTGACGATGGGTAATATCCCTCGTCCGCAGTTTATCGGCATCGCCCAGAAGGGCGGCAACATTGATGTGCTGGTGCAGGCGCTGAGCGGCGTGCTGAATAGCCGCGGTCTGGATCTGCTGCTGGTGGTGTTCTCCAACTTTGCCGTCGCCAGTTCCTTCCTCGGCGTGACGCTGGGGCTGTTCGATTATCTCGCGGATCTGTTTGGCTTTGACGATAGCGCGATGGGACGCTTTAAAACCGCGCTCTTGACCTTTATCCCGCCGATGATTGGCGGGCTGGTGAAACCAGATGGGTTCCTTTATGCCATCGGCTATGCCGGCCTGGCGGCGACGGTATGGGCGGCGATTGTGCCGGCGCTGTTGGCTCGCGCTTCGCGTAAACGCTTCGGCAGCCCACAGTTCCGCGTTTGGGGCGGAAAACCGATGATTGCGCTGATCCTGCTGTTCGGGCTCGGCAACGCGGTGGTGCATTTCCTGTCGAGCTTTAATCTGTTGCCGGTTTATCAATAACCGCATTGCCCGGTGGCGTGACGCGCACCGGGCTTGCCGCGTCACTAACCTAACAATTCCTCTTTCACCTGCATCGCTAAATCAAACGAATGCAGGCGCGCCTGGTGGTCGAAGATCTGGCCGTTGACCATGATTTCGTCCGCTTCCGTTTCGCGAAGAATCGACGCTAACCCGTGGCGAACTTTGGTCTTATCGCCAACCAGCGACATGCTTAATGCCTGCTGTACACCATACTGCTCGGACGCTGACCACAGCTGATGCATATTTTCCACCGGCGGCGGCAACTGCCCGGTTTCACCGCGGCGCAGCTTAACGAACGCCTGCTGCATCGAGGTAAAGAGGAACTCCGCGTCGCGATTACTATCGGCGGCGATAATATTGATGCATACCATCGCGTACGGTTTTTCGAGCCGCGCCGAAGGTTTGAAGTTGCTGCGGTACAGATGCAGAGCCTGGAATAGCATGTCCGGCGCGAAGTGAGAGGCGAAGGCAAACGGCAGACCAAGCTGCGCCGCCAGCTGCGCGCTGTACAGGCTTGAGCCCAGCAGCCACACCGGAATTCGTTCGCCATAGCCGGGAACCGGGCGCACCTGCGGATTAGCCTCGCGAGCGTCAAACCAGTCCACCAACTCCGCCACATCGCGCGGGAAATTATCGACATCGCCGCTCATATGGCGACGCAGCGCGCGCATGGTCGGCTGATCGCTGCCCGGCGCGCGGCCAAGGCCGAGATCGATACGTCCGGGATACAGCGTATTCAGGGTGCCGAACTGTTCGGCGATCACCAGCGGCGAGTGGTTTGGCAACATCACGCCACCGGATCCCAGATGCAGGGTGGTGGTATTGGCGGCAAGATAGCCAATCAACACCGAGGTCGCCGCGCTGGCAATGCCCACCATATTATGGTGCTCAGCCAGCCAATAACGGTGGTAGCCGCGGGATTCCGCCAGTTGGGCGAGAGCGAGAGAATGGGAAAAGGCTTCTTTAGCAGAAGATCCCTGCGGGATCGGCGCCAGATCGAGCACCGAGAACGGAATGGTTTTATCAGTCATAACAGCTCACTTTGTCGACGGTGAATCTTTTAATAGTGCATTAAAAATTAATAACCGTTGTTAACAAAGTGAGCTTTTACACTTCACCTTACGCCTGCAGCTCCAGCCCGGCCAGCCGTTTCCAGTAGCCGTTGCAATCGCTGTTAGCGGTGAGATCCAGCGGCGCAGCGCCATTTTCATTGGCGCGGAAGGCGTCGAGCATGGCGAAGGTCTCGCTACCCATCGGCGACAGGCGCACCATATCAACCAGACCGTGCATCGAGGTTAACTCGTTGCCAAGGTTATAGACGTAGCCGCTCATCGTCTGAATGCCGTTAAGCACAAACACCAGCTGGTTCTCCTGCGACAGCATGCTGCGCCCGGTTGGATACTTGATGCAGCAGGTTTCGCATTCGTCTTTTGGCCGGTCTTCCGAGCGAGCGGTAAAGCAGCGCGCGGAATAGGCCAGCGGCAGATGGCCGTAGCTCAGCACTTCGACTTCAAACTGGTTGCGAATACCCAGCTCTTCACACTGGGTCAGTAAATTAGCCAGCCAGTCGCGGGAGAGTTCAACCGGCATACACCAGCGCACCATGCCCTGTTTCAGCAGCAGGCGCAGGGTGACGGCGTTGTAGCAGTTCAGCGCATGACCCGCGACGAAGGGCAACTTGCGTTCGGCACAGAGATTGACCACGCCGAGGTCGCTGGCTTCAATCAGGAATTCGCCGTTCTCGACATAGCGCTTCAGCTCGCCCAGTTCGGATGAGGCCTGCACCAGCGCGAGGGTGGAGAGCACCACCTGCTTGCCGCTGCCGGCCAGCGCTTTCGCCATTTCGATCCAATCGCCGACTTTAGTGGCGCGGCGTTTGCTGCATACCGCTTCGCCCAGATAAATGGTGTCAGCGCTACAGTTTGCCGCCTGCTGGTAAAAATCTTCCAGCGTCTCTTTTGGCCAGTAGTACAGCACCGGCCCTAATGAATATTTCATGTTTCTCACTGCCATTTTCGGTGATAGGCGCCAAGGGTGGTTTGCGTTCCTTCGGACATCGAACCAAGGGTTTCCATCCATGCAGATTGCGGCACGAAGTTCTGCGGATCGGCTTTACAGCGATCGATCGCCTGACGCCAGACTTTCGCTACCTGGGTGACGTATGCCGGGCTGCGCTGGCGGCCTTCAATTTTTACCGAAGCGATATTGGCGGCCATCAGTTCGGGCAACAGTTCCAGGGTGTTGAGGCTGGTGGGTTCTTCCAGCGCGTGGTAGCGCTCGCCGTCGACCAGGTAGCGGCCTTTGCACAGCGTCGGATAACCGGCATTCTCGCCATCCTGATAGCGATCGATCAGCACTTCGTTAAGGCGTGACTCCAGCCCCTGCGGCGTTTGCTGCCAGCGGACGAAGCGCGCGGGCGAACAGGCGCCGACGGTATTTGGCGATTCGCCGGTGAGATACGACGAGAGATAGCAGCGGCCTTCCGCCATGATGCATAAGCTACCGAAGGCGAAGACTTCCAGTGGAACCGGCGTGGCGCGCGCTAACTGTTTCACCTGGTGAATGGATAACACCCGCGGTAGTACGACGCGGGCGACGTCAAAGTTACGGTGATAAAAACGTATCGCCTCTTCGTTAGTGGCGGACGCCTGCACTGAAACGTGACGTTCAATGTGCGGATAGCGTTCCGCAGCGTACTCCAGCATGGCGATATCGGCGAGGATCAGCGCGTCGGCGCCCAATTGCGCGGCCATATCCACAGCACGCTGCCAACGGGCATAACCGTCGGGATGGGCGAAGGTGTTAATCGCGATATGTAGCTTGCGGCGATGCTGGTGCACAAAGCTGACGGCTTCCTGTAATTTCTTTTCGGTGAAATTAAGGCCGGCAAAGTGGCGGGCATTGGTGTCATCTTTCAGCCCGATATACACGGCATCGGCGCCGTTTTCGATGGCCGCCTTAAGTGCCGGGAGGTTACCGGCGGGGCAGAGCAGCTCCATAATTTTTCCTGAAAAACGCGGCCGGTCAGGGACGCAAAATGGTTAACGAGCTGGGATTTTAGTTAACCTTCTGGTGACAATTTTTGATTTGAGGCAGTTAAAAGCGTATTGGTGGGCTCAATAGCTGGCGGCCATCATCGCGATTTTGTTGATTTACGCCGCTATGTCGTTTATTTGATATGGCACAATAGCGAAACTATTGCATGCATGGAGTGAAGCTTGTGTTGGATGAACTGCGTTCCCGGCTGGTCCGTTTTGGCCCGTCTTTAATGAGCGTGCCGGTTAAGCTGGCGCCTTTTGCCCTCAAGCGCCAGGTGCTGGAACAAGTATTGAGCTGGCAATTTCGCCAGGCGCTGGCGGATGGAGAACTGGAGTTTCTCGAAGGTCGCTGGTTAAGTATTAATGTGCGCGATATTGGCCTGCTGTGGTATACCTCGGTAGTCGACGGTCGCCTGGTGGTCAGCCAGCAGGCTGACGCCGACGTCAGCTTTAGCGCCGATGCCAGCGATCTGTTGATGATTGCCGCGCGTAAACAGGATCCGGATACGCTATTCTTCCAGCGTCGTCTGGTGATTGAAGGTGATACCGAGCTGGGTCTATACGTGAAGAACCTGATGGATGCCATCGAGCTGGAGCAGATGCCGAAAGCACTGCGCGTCATGCTGCTGCAGATGGCGGATTTTGTCGAAGCAGGCCTGAAGAGCCCGCAGAAACCTGAACAGACATCGGTAGGTGAGGCATGCTGATTCGAGTGGAAATTGGGATTGATGCGCCGGGTATCGACGCGCTGCTGCGCCGTACGTTCGGCAGCGACGCGGAAGCGAAGCTGGTGCACGATCTGCGTGAAGATGGTCTGATCACGCTGGGCTTAGTCGCCACTGACGATGAAGGCCAGGTGGTTGGCTATGTCGCCTTTAGCCCAGTCACCGTCGAAGGCGAAGAGCTGCAGTGGGTAGGGCTGGCGCCATTGGCGGTAGATGAAAGCTATCGCGGCCAGGGTATTGGCCGACAGCTGGTCTACGAAGGGCTGGATTCATTAAATGAATTTGGCTACGCCGCGGTGGTCACGCTGGGCGAACCGGCGCTGTATGGCCGTTTGGGCTTTGAACCCGCGGCCGCGTTCGATTTACGCTGCCGTTGGCCGGACACCGCGGAAGCCTTCCAGGTGCATCGTCTGGCGGATGACGCGCTGCAGGGCGTACACGGTCTGGTTGAGTACAGCGATCATTTCAATCGCTTCTGAGCCCCTCCAGTAGGGTCTCGAACGAACCATCCCCGGCAACGAGGCGCTCTTTCTGGCGCTTCGTTAGCTGCTTGATGCGATACTCCAGCCGCAGCGCAAGTGAGTGGTCACCAACTTTCTGACTAAACGCCAGCGCCAGTTCTCCTTTGCCGCGCAGCGCTTTCGCCCCTTTGCCTTCCTGATGCTGAAGAAAGCGGCGTGGGACATCGGTGGTGATGCCGGTATACAGGCGGTTATCAGAGGTTCGAATAAGATAGAGAAACCAGCACACGGTAATAATGTCAGTCTGTTAGGGTGTGTGCACCATAACATAATGGAGAATAAAGATGGATACGCTTGCCGCGATTAGCCGCTGGCTTGGCAAACAGCACGTCATCACCTGGTGCGTGGCACGTGATGACGAGCTCTGGTGCGCCAATGCGTTTTATGTTTACGACCCGGATAACGTCGCTTTTTATCTACTAAGCGACGAAAAAACCCGTCACGGCCAGATGACCGGCGAAGGCGCGAAAGTCGCCGGGACGGTCAACGGCCAGCCAAAGACCGTTGCCTTGATCCGCGGCGTGCAGTTTAAGGGGGAGATCCGCCGCCTTCACGGTGATGAAGAGGCTGAGATGCGCAAGCGCTACGTCAAGCGCTTCCCTGTTGCCCGCATGTTGTCGGCGCCGGTGTGGGAGATCCGTCCCGACGAGCTTAAATTTACCGACAACACGCTGGGTTTTGGCAAAAAGCTATACTGGCTGCGCGACTCAAGCGCCGAGCAGGCGTAGCGCCTCGCGATTGAACGCCGGCAGGTCGTCTGGCGTTCGGCTGGTGACTAACTGATCGTTATCAAGCACCACTTCCTGATCGTAAAACTCACCGCCGGCATTTTTCACGTCGACCACGATGGGTTTAACCGCTGTGAGTTTACGCCCGCGAATGACGCCTGCGCTGATAAGCAGCTGCGGGCCATGGCAGATGGCAAAGACCGGCTTACCGCTATTCACGAAGTCGCGAGTAAAAGTGACGAAGCGCTCATCCCCCCGCAACTGGTCCGGTGAATAGCCGCCTGGCAGCAACAACGCGTCAAACTGTGCCGGCGTCACGTCATCTATTGCTTTGTCGATCGCCACTTCAGCCTCGCCTTGTTTCCCTTTTACCGTTTTTCCTGCCTGTTTCTCAATCGTCACGACCTGATGCCCGGCAAGTTTAAAGGCCTCGGCAGGTGAGGTGAATTCAGAATCTTCGAAGTCGTCGGTGATTAGTACGGCAATCTTTTTACTCATTCTTCCTCCGATCTTTTGGCAGTGAATGAGGCATTTCCATGATGATGGTGGATACTTACCTCGTAAGCTATTAAGCCTGGAACATGTGGGGCAAAGTGCAAGGCAGACAATTCTGCAAAGGAGATTCGATGAGTCAGGTATTATTAACCGGCGCGACTGGTTTGGTTGGTGGGCACTTACTTCGTTTGCTGCAGAGTGAGCCGAGCATTAGCGCGATTACTGCGCCGACTCGCCGCCCACTCCCGCCCGCGGAAGGGGTCTTTAATCCTTACGATCCGCAGTTGACCGATGCACTGGCGCAGGTGGTTGATCCTGTCGATATCGTTTTCTGCTGCCTGGGCACCACGCGACGGGAAGCGGGGAGTAAAGAAGCGTTTGTGCATGCTGACTATACGCTGGTGGTGGATACGGCACTGGTCGGGAAGCGCCTTGGGGCGCAACATATGCTGGTGGTCAGCGCGATGGGCGCCAATGCGCATTCGCCCTTCTTCTATAACCGCGTGAAAGGGGAAATGGAAGAGGTGCTGATGGCGCAGGAGTGGCCGCGGCTGACCATTGCCCGTCCTTCAATGTTGCTGGGGGATCGGGAGCACAAACGCGCCAATGAAACGCTCTTTGCACCGCTATTTCGTTTTCTGCCTGGAGACTGGAAAGCTATTCAGGCTCGCGATGTAGCGACTGCCCTGCTCGCGGAGGCGCTGGCGCCGAGCCATGAAGGCGTCCAGATCCTTACCTCGTCTCAGCTACGGGAGCGCGCTGCCCGGCAGGCGGATTAACCATTTTCAAATTTGGACGGCAGGCGTAGTATTCACCTCCTTATTTGTTATCACTTCTCCCTGGGGAATGCTATGGCTGGTCAGTCTTCATCTCAGGCGGCATCACCATTTCAATGGTGGAAACCCGCGCTGTTCTTTCTCGTCGTTATCGTTGGTCTGTGGTACGTCAAATGGCAGCCGTATTACGGTAAAGCCTTTACGGCCGCGGAAACCCACAGTATCGGTAAATCTATTCTCGCGCAGTCTGATGTAAACCCGCTGCAGGCGGCATGGGATTACGCGATGGTTTACTTCCTCGCGGTCTGGAAAGCGGCGGTGCTCGGCGTGCTGCTCGGGTCGCTTATTCAGGTGCTGATCCCCCGCGACTGGCTGCTGCGCACGCTTGGGCAATCACGTTTTCAGGGCACGCTGCTGGGAGCGATTTTTTCGCTACCGGGGATGATGTGTACCTGCTGCGCCGCGCCGGTCGCCGCCGGTATGCGTAAACAGCAGGTGTCGATGGGCGGAGCGCTGGCATTCTGGATGGGCAACCCGCTGCTGAACCCGGCAACGCTGGTCTTTATGGGCTTCGTGCTAGGTTGGCAGTTTGCTCTGATCAGACTAGTGGCCGGGCTGGCGACAGTGCTAGTGGTGGCGACGCTCGTGCAAAAATGGGTAAAAGAGGCGGCGACGCAGCCGGTGGCGACAGAAGACATTAGCCAACTGCAGCGCGATGAGGGCAGTTTTATCAGCCGTTGGCTACGCGCGCTGTGGTCGCTGTTCTGGAGTACGATCCCGGTTTACATCCTCGCGGTGCTGGTACTGGGCGCGGCGCGGGTCTGGCTGTTCCCGCACGCTGAGGGCGCGGTCGATAACACGCTGTTCTGGGTGATCGCAATGGCGATAGCCGGTTGCCTGTTCGTTATCCCGACGGCGGCGGAAATCCCGATTGTGCAGACGATGATGCTGGCCGGAATGGGCACCGCGCCGGCGCTGGCGCTGCTGATTACCTTGCCGGCGGTGAGCGTGCCGTCGCTGATTATGTTGCGTAAGGCGTTCCCGGCTAAAGCGCTGTGGCTAACCGGCGGGCTGGTGGCGTTGTGCGGGGCGATCGTTGGCGCGCTGGCGCTGGTGTAATTTTCCGGGGCGGGGCTGTAGCCCCGGCGCCGGATTTTGTGCCGGGTGGCGGCTACGCCTTACCCGGCCTACAGCGTAGTGCTATTTGGTAGCCCGGCTTAGCGAAGCGCCAGCCGGGTTAGATAACGTTTATTTAATATAGGTAAAGGCGGTGGTGACGCGGCTCACGCCGCTTACCCGGCTGGCGATATCCGCCGCTGCGCGGCCTTCACGGTCGGTGACCAGGCCCATCAGGAACACTTCGCTATTTTCGGTCGTCACTTTCACATTCGAAGACTTCACCTGATCGCTACCCAGCAGCTGGGAACGAACTTTGGTGGTTATCCAGGTATCCGACGACGCGGTGCCTAAGCCAATCGGCTGGCCTTGACGTACTTCATTGAAGACTTCGGTAGTTCCTTCAACCCCCATCGCAATTTGTTTGGCGCGAGAGGAGAGATCGGCGGTCGGCGACTGGCCGGTCAGCAGGACTTTGCCCTGATAAGCGGTGACGTTAATACGCGCTTCTTTCTTAATCTGTTCATCTTTCCCTAAGGCGCTGTTAACGCGCAGCTCCAGGGTGCTGTCATCAACCTGCGTACCCACCGTACGCGGGTCCGTTGCCGCTTTAGTGCCGACGGCTGCCGTACCGACTACCGCTGCGGCGACGCAGCCCTGTAGCAGTAGCGCAGAAAGCAGGATGGCGAGGGGCGAGAGAGCCTTCATGTGTTCTCCTTATTCGTCCTGGTGTGGAAAAAGCGTGTTATCAATCAAATCGCACAGACAATTGACGGTAAGCATGTGCATTTCCTGGATCCGCGCGCTGCGGTGTGAAGGAATGCGGATTTCAACGTCCTGCTGACCTAACAGGCCAGCCAGTTCGCCGCCGTCGTAACCGGTTAGCGCCACGATAGTCATATCGCGGGTGACCGCCGCTTCCACGGCTTTCACGATATCCCGGCTATTGCCGCGCGTAGAAATCGCCAGCAGTACGTCGCCGGCGTGTCCCAGCGCGCGCACCTGCTTAGCATAGATTTCATCATGCAGGCGATCGTTGGCGATTGCGGTTAAGACCACATTATCGGTATTTAGTGCAATGGCGGGTAAACCAGGGCGCTCTGTTTCGAAACGATTGATCATGCTGGCAGCAAAATGCTGTGCGTTGGCGGCGGAGGTGCCATTACCACAACAGAGGATTTTGTTGCCGTTAAGCAGCGACTGAACGAGCGTCATTGCCGCGCGCGAGATGGCGTCCGGGAGCGCTTCCGCGGCGGCGATTTGGGTTTGAATGCTTTCGGTAAAGCAGGCTTTAATTCTGTCGAGCACGGGATCCCTTAAATCTGATAATACGCTATTCGCCAAAGGCGTTTTTCAGCCATTGGATGTCGTTGCCGGTGAAGGCTACCACATCGAAACGGCAATCCACAGTATCAAAACTCCCATTCTGTCGGGAGAGCCACAGACGAGCGGCCTTGAGAAGGCGTTGTTGCTTTTGCGGCGTGACGCTGGCGGCGGCATCGCCGTAGCTGGCGCTGCGCAGGTAGCGCACTTCGACGAACACGATAACCGCGCCGTCGCGCATAATAAGGTCGATCTCGCCGCCGCGCTCGCGGGCGTTGGCGGCAATAAAACGCAGTCCATGCCGTTCTAACCACCGACGCGCCTGGCTTTCCCAGGCGTCGCCGGTCTGTTTACTTAGTTGGCTGCGACGATTTGTCCCTGTTGGTACTTGAGCCATGATAACTTCCTGTTTATCACGCAGTCCGGCGTGGCCGTCAGATCGCCCGTATTGCCGTTCAGCTGGTAACCTGGGCTCTGGCGCATTTGCGCGAAATGATTCGCCAGCGACCAGGCATCGGCGCCCATTGCATATAGCCGCGCCAGCGAGTAGTCGTTACGCACGGTGGAGAGCGCCTGCTGCATCAGCGCCGGGTTACTGCCGGCCAGCATCGGGATTTCGCTATATTGCAGGCCTTCCATCTCCAGACGGAAATCCGGGCCAGAGGTGCCTTGCGCGCTACGGGAGCTGGCGTACAGGGTGACGTTGCTCTGGCTGCCGTTGCGCATCGCGATCAGCGGCTTGATATAGCCAATTTGTTCCGGGGTGGCGACGATATAGGCGGCATCGATGCTGCCGCCGCTGCTGACCGGAACGTCGCTTGGGCTGCCGAGCGAGCTATCTACAGATGACGGCAGCGTCGATACCGGGCTGCCGGTCAGTGAGATCCCGCCGCCGTTGACGCCGGATTTCAGCTCCGCCGTCGATCCCAGACGCTGCTGCAGCACCGTACCGCCGCCCAGCTTCAGCCACTCGTCGGCGAAAGCGCTGACCACGCGGTCGCCAAGCGCGCCGCGCGGCACCAGCAGTAACGGCGTTTGTTTGCCCTGATCGTGAATATGACGCGCCGCGTCGCGGGCTTCATCTTCCGGGGAGAGCGCGAAGTAGCACAGGTTCGGGCGGTTCTCGACTTTACCCGGCTGGTTAAGGGCCAGCACGTTCAGCGAGGTGTT
Organism: Klebsiella sp. K-3; assembly: GCF_051207495.1. Classification (NCBI taxonomy): domain Bacteria; kingdom Pseudomonadati; phylum Pseudomonadota; class Gammaproteobacteria; order Enterobacterales; family Enterobacteriaceae; genus Klebsiella; species Klebsiella sp. K-3. The sequence continues at coordinate 117,231 of NZ_JBPNXF010000008.1, forward strand.
GCTTTTCATCACCTCTTCGACGTTTTCTTTCAATAGCGGGCCGACAACGATGGTCGCGCCGTCCTGCTGTACCTGCGCCAGAAGCTGGCTCATCGGCTGGCTGGTGGTGTCGTAAATTTTCAGCTCAGCGGCAGGATTGGCGGTTGCCGCCACCGCGGGCTGCGGCTGCGCGGCTGGCGCGCTCACCGGTTGTGCTGCCGGCGTTGCGGCAATCGGGGCGGGTAGCGGAGCGGCTGCTGGTTTTGCGGCAGGCGCGGCCTGCGTTTCCGCTGGCGCCTGCACCGGTGCGGCCTGGCTGCCGGTGGCGGTGAGATCGCCGACTTCCGCCTGCGAAGGGCTCACCACATCATTATTGCCGGCAACATTCGCCGCCTGGGCGACCTGCGCCGGCACTGCGTTGCCCTGGACCGCTGGGGCGCCATTCTTCGCCGCTTCAAAACCCTGTTGGATAGTGCGGCCGAAAATCGCCGCCTGGCCGTTCAGAGGCAGCAGCAGGGCGATTTTATTGGTCGAGGCCGGTTTATAGTTTTGCATGTTCACCAGCGCGGTGGGCAGCATCTGCGCCCCCGGGTTCTGCGGATAACGGATTTGCCAGTCTTTGACGCCCGCTTTCAGCATCGCCGGATCGTTGCGGTTATCGAACCACATCCGCTGCAGATCCAGCCAGCCCTGCAGCACGTTTTCGTCGGCATTGATCACCAGCGCGTTGGCCTGCTGTGGGGTCATCGCCGTCAGCGCTTTCCACGTGGCGTCGATGTTTTGTTGTTTTTGTTTCGCCTGGCTTAGCAGGGGCTGCTGGGCAATCAGCGCGCGCAGCAGCGCCAGAGAGGGCTGCCCCTGGCTGGCGTCAATTTGCGCCTGCCAGTAGCGCGGCTGCTGATTTTTCTCAAAACTGAGAGGGTCGAGTTTGCTCAGTAATGCCTTCGCGCCCTGGTAATCGCCTTGCGCCAGTTTGACTTCCACCGCCAGCAGCGACTGTTCGCGGGCCTGCGTGCTGTTCAGGTTCGACGGCAGTTGGTTGTACAGGTCGATAGCCTGCTGCTTCTTACCTTCCTGCAGCAGTGCACGAATGGCGAGTAATTGCCAGTTGGTCTTGCTATCATTCGTGCTTTGCTGCATCTGCTGTAGGTAGAAACTGGAGTTGGCCTGCGACGTACCCTGCATAAACGCCGTGCTTTGATCCTGCGTGTGGGTGCCGCAGCCAGCAAAAAGAAGAGTAGCCAGCAATACGGGCAGACAGCGCGCGGGCTTAGAACGAAGAAATGTTGACGGTACCATATGTATCCAGTGATATTTTTTTGGCTCAATGCTCAATATTAAATCGGCAATACGGACGAGACAATGAAACAACACGAATCAGCGGATAATTCTCAGGGGCAACTGTATATTGTGCCCACTCCGATAGGGAATCTGTCTGATATCACGCAGCGCGCACTGGAAGTGTTGCAAGCTGTTGATTTAATTGCTGCGGAGGATACCCGCCACACCGGTTTGCTGCTGCAGCATTTTGCGATTAACGCCCGTTTATTTGCCCTTCACGACCATAACGAGCAGCAAAAGGCCGAAACACTTTTAGCGAAATTAAAAGAAGGACAAAACATCGCGCTGGTGTCCGATGCCGGCACGCCGCTGATTAACGATCCCGGCTACCATCTGGTGCGCACCTGCCGTGAAGCCAATATCCGCGTGGTGCCGCTGCCGGGCCCTTGTGCAGCGATTGCCGCTCTGAGCGCCGCCGGTTTGCCGTCCGATCGTTTCTGCTATGAAGGTTTTCTGCCGGCGAAATCGAAAGGCCGCCGCGATACCCTGAAGGCGCTGGAAGAAGAGCCGCGCACCATTATCTTCTATGAGTCAACGCACCGCCTGGTGGAGAGCCTGGAAGATATCTGCGCGGTTCTGGGCGAATCCCGTTACGTAGTGTTGGCGCGCGAGCTGACCAAAACCTGGGAGTCTATCCACGGCGCGCCGATTGGCGAGCTGGTGGCGTGGGTGAAGGAAGACGAAAATCGCCGCAAAGGCGAGATGGTGCTGATCGTCGAAGGTTTTAAGGCCCAGGAAGAGGCGCTGCCGGCAGCCGCGCTGCGGACTCTGGCGCTGCTACAGGCGGAACTGCCGTTGAAGAAAGCCGCCGCGCTGGCCGCGGAAATCCACGGCGTGAAGAAGAACGCGCTGTATAAATACGCGCTGGAGCAGCAGGGGGAGTAAGCCTGTCAGGTGTAGCTGAGGACAGCAAGGTGCCCTTCTGATGTTGAAGGGCACCTTGGATTTCATCCTACATGTCGGAATAAATGTCGGAATAAATGTCGGAATAAAATCGCCGATTTGCGCGCAATTACACGATATTCAATTCCACCTTTTTGCTATTTAACGCCGCGCGGTCGGCGTCACTGATGCCGTCGTCGGTAATCACGCAGTCAATTTTGTCCATCGGCAGGACCTGGTTAAAGCCCCGGCGATTGAATTTGCTGGCATCGAGCACGGCGATCACCTGATGCGCGGCGGCGGCCATCACGCTGCTGATCGAATAGCCTTCATTAAAGGTGGTGATGCCGTTGGTCGCGTCGATACCATCGGCGCCAACGAACATCAGGTCAGCGCAAATCCCCTGCAGCGAACGTTCAGCGATGGTTCCGTGCATTGAATGCGTTTTGTGCCGAACCGTACCGCCGCATACCACCAGCGTAATATCTTTATTTTCCGACAGCGTAAACGCGGCGGGTAGGCTATTGGTGATGACGGTGATATTGGTCATTCGTACCAGCGCCTCGGCTATCAGTAGCGTGGTGCTGCCGCTATCGAGGATCACCGTCATGCCTTCATGGATCATTGCCGCGGCGGCCTGGGCGATGCGCTTTTTCGGATCGCTGGCGAGCTGGTAACGATCTTCCAGTACCACTTCCAGGTTATCACTCTCGGTCAGATCGCTACCCGGGCGGGCGGCGCCGCCGTGAAAACGGGTCACCAGGCCTTTCTCTTCCAGCATACGGAGGTCGGCGCGAATGGTGACTTCAGAGATGCCAAAGAGATTCGAAAGGTCTAAAACCAATACGCTGCCCTGCGTATTCACCATATCGACGATTTTGTTCCTTCGTTCAAATGAGTTCATCTTGATATGCCTGATAATTAACTCAACTTAGTTTAATCGAAGGATAACGAAAGTTGAACGATAATTTTCGAAAGGTAATGTGAGCCAGCGCAGATTGCTGGCTCAAGCGATCAGGAAAGTTTAAGTAGGATTTTACCCTGCATCGGCGCGCCGTTTAGCGCCTGAACTTCGCGAGCAAAACTCTCGGCATCGCCGCGATGGGCTATCAACGGCGCCAACTGCAGGCGTTTTTCCGTCAGCAGGCGGGTTGCTGTTTGCCACTCTTCTCCCGGCCACGGGCCTGAGTAGTTCATCCAACTGCCGACGATATTCAGCTCTTTACGCAGAATTTGCCCGAAGGTGACGGCAGGCAGCGTTAGGTCGTGATGCAGGGTACCGACCAGCGCCAGCTGCGCCCGCGGCCCGGCGGCTTCAATTGCTAATGCGACGGTCTGCGGCGTACCGGCGGTCTCGAGGACAAGCTGATCGAACTGGATTTCCTCCAGCGCCTGTTGAATCGCCTGGCCGCTCATCTCGCGGCTGTTGAACACCCGGCTCGCGCCAAGGGTTTTGGCCAGCTCCAGCTTCTGTGGATTAATGTCGATAGCCGTGACGCTATTGGCTCCTAGCTCGCGGGCGCACTGCAGCGCCAGCAGGCCGATGGTGCCGGCGCCGATAATAATGACGTTTTTACCCTCGCAGCCCTGCGCCAGATGAAAAGCGTGCAGGCCAACGGTTATCGGCTCGATAAACGCGCCGTCATCAATGGGCATCTGATCCGGCAGGCGGAACAGGTTGGCGCGCTTCACCACCACGTATTCGGCGTTGCCGCCCTCGCTGCGGGAGCCGACGAACTGATACTGCTTACATAAAGAAAAATATTCGCGCTGGCACTGCGGACACTGGAAGCAGGGCAGCAGCGGCACGCAGGCAACAGCGTCACCGGGCTGTAGATCGGTCACCGCCGCGCCGTAGGACTCGACATAGCCGCTGAATTCATGCCCAAGCGTAATAGGGTAGTAGTGCGCGCCTTTGGCGAAAATGCGCGGGATATCGGAGCCGCACAGCCCGGAGCTGACCACTTTGACCAGGACATCGTCTTCCGTTTGCAGCGTGGGGATGGGACGTTCTTCAACGCAGACGTTCCCCTCAGCATGGATTACCACTGATTTCATACCATTCTCCAGAAATGTTCAGGGGAGCGGCGCTCCCCTAATGCTTAAGATGCGGTTGGATGCTGTTGCGCGGCGGCGCTTTTCTCTGCTTTCTCTACCGCCATGAAGCGGCGGGCGCGACGCCAGGTCAGCAGGACGCCAGCCAGATAGATGATGCCGATAATTGCGAAGCCGACCACGTTCTGCCAGGTGAAGAGCTGGATTAGCAGCCAGGTAATCGGCGAGCCGCCCTGGTCCATCGAAGCCACCATACCGCCCGCTTTTAACGCCCCGGCGTTTGCCGCCAGCTGCGTGTGTAAGCCGATGGTCTGGGTTGCGATCCATAGGGTGATACCCATAATGATGACCCCGGAAATCAGGGTGCGGAACAGGTTGCCCTGATGCACCGCTACCGCCATCGCCACGAAGAAACCAATGGTCGCCAGGTCGCCGAACGGCAGGACCTGGTTGCCTGGAACCACGACGGCGATCAGAATGCTCAGCGGGATGAAAATCAGGCTGGCGGATACCACCGAGGTATGGCCAAGCAGCAGCGCCGGGTCGAGACCAATCAGGAACTCCTGGCCGCCGAATTTAGCCTGCAGACGTTTACGCGCCTGTTTGGCTATCGGGTTGAGGCCATCCATAATGGGTTTGATCACCCGCGGCATCAGCAGCATCACCGCCGCGGTTTTCACCGCCAACTGCAGAATGCCTTTCAGGTCATAACCCGCCAGCGCGCCAATCACCAGCCCCATCACGAAGCCCACGGTGACCGGTTCGCCGAAGGGGCCGAAGCGTTTCTGGATATCATCGGCGCTAAAGTGTATCCGGTTAAGGCCGGGGACTTTTTCGATGATGGTATCGACGAGCACCGCAATCGGCCCTAAGTACGCCGAACTGCCGTGCGGTATCGCGATGCCATCAAGGCCGAAGAAATCGCGGGTATCCCTGGCAAACCAGTCACCCAGTTTGTAAACGAAGGCGGCATGAACCACGACGCCGAGAATCCCTATCCAGTAGGAACCGGTCGCGATATGCAGCATCGCGCCGGTAAAGGTCATATGCCAGATGTTCCAGATATCGACGTTCACCACGCGGGTCATGCGGGTGACCAGCATGACGATATTGACCACGATGGCGACCGGAATGGCTACCAGCGCGATTTGCGACGCCCAGGTCATCGGCGATGACCCCGGCCAGCCGATATCAATCACGTGAAGGTTAATCTGGAAATGCTCCGCCATCGCCTTTGCCGCCGGGCCGATGGAGTCGAGCATCAGGCCAATAACCAGGCCGATGCCGACAAAACCGATCCCGATGTGCAGACCGGATTTGAAACAGTCCCCGAGCTTCATCCCCAGCAGTTTGGAGAAGATAATGATCACGATCGGCAGCATCACCGTCGGACCAAGATCGAGGATATAACGCATGATTTCGCTGAACATGGCGTTTACTCCGCGAGGATGCCGAGGATTTTCTGCTGTAAGGCTTCAATGCCGACGCCGGAGACAAACGGCATGCCGTGAACCACTGGAATATCGCCGAAGGCGCGGTCCACGCGGGCGGTGGTGCAGATAAGGTCCGCGCCGTCCATGTAGGTTTCGATTTCATTGACCCGGCACTGCACCAGATCCAACTCAATGTTGTGGTCTGCGCACAGCTCTTTAATCTCTTCTGCGGCCATCGTGGAGGTGGCGACGGCGCCGCCGCAGGCGACGATTACTTTGCGTTTCATAGGGTACCCCTTTTATTATCAGTATGTTATGAAGCCTGGGCGCTAAGCTCGGGCTCAAGGATAAATTGCTGGAACAGCACCGGTAACTGCTCGTCGGAAGCGGAGAGCAGAACCTCCAGCGTGTTTGGATTTTGTAGCTCACTAAATAACCGGCGCAGCAGCTTCAGCTGTGCCGCCGGGTTTTCAACAATCAGCGCGATGATAAGCGAAACGTCGATATCGCCATCGTCATCAGCGCGCTGAAAAGGGACCGGCGCGTCCGGGCGAATCAGGTAAATCGCCGGTGACTTCGCGTGCATGGCTTCGCAATGGGGAATGGCCACGGCGTGTTGCTCCAGCGCGATGCCGGTCGGAAAAGTTGCTTCGCGTTCGAGCAGGGCTGCCGGATAGCTATCATGCACAACACCTCGCGCCAGCATCTCCGCGCCAATATGCTCCAGCGCCTGCTGGCTGGAGCTGAAATGAATGCCGGTACGAACAAACAATTGACTCATAGATCCTCTTTATTTCACGCGGTTTCAGAAGAACAGCCGTAGCGGTAGGCGCGCAGAACATCCTGGATTTTGTCGAGGATGAGCTCGTGCGGCACGGCGTTCAGTTCATTCAGCGACAGTCGTTCAAACTGCACCGGCATATATTGGCTGATAAGCCCCAGCGGCAGCTTAGCGTCGGTCAGGTTCGCGATAAGTTTCTCAACGCTCTGCCGAATACGCGGATGCGGCCAGTAGTAACGGATACGGTCGGAAAGGCTAAAGTGGATATCGACCATCGCCTGACTCCAGGTCGGGCGATAGTATTTTTTCCAGTAGCCCGGTTCGTTGAGCATCACTTCGTCGATCACTTCCATCACCCGGCTACGGGACTCGGGCGCGATGAGCTCATTTTCCATCTGTGCGAGAGCGAAAATGGCTTCGCGCAGGGCAAAGGTGAGCGCCGGGCCGACTTTCAGAATGGCGAAGTGGTCGCGGACCAGCGCGCGGTAGGCCTGGCGGGATTGGTAGTCGGTGGAGTGGGCTTCGTACACCATCGGGGTATTTTCGATCCACGCGGACAGCGCTTTCGCTTCCTGCGGTTGGTAATGGATGATTTGCGTGTGGTCGAACTCCACGCCCGGCTGCACGACGATGGCGATGACGCGCTTCAGCGCGGCGTCGAGCCCCAGCTTGCGGAACGCCGCTTCATGGGTTTCGAGGGTGGCGGCGGCATCCTGCGCCCGGGTGACATGTACGCTGCCGATGGTGCTGGCTTCGCCGCCGGGAACCGGTACTTCTGTTCCGATAACGTAGGTCAACTGGCGCTTTTGTTCATCGCTGGCGGTCTCTTCAGCAGCCTGACAGAGGCGGGCGGCGCGCTCTGCCACCACGCTTGGGTTCAACGGTATCGGGTCATCGGCGCAGGACATTGATGCATCCAGGTGGATCTTACTAAAACCTGCGGCGACATAGGCTTTGATAAGGTCGATGGATTTTTTCATCGCATCGGCAGAAGGTTCGTCTTGCCAGCAGTTTGGGCCCAAATGGTCGCCGCCAAGAATAATGCGTTCTGCCGGGAAACCGACGGTGTGGGCGATGTTGTAGACGAAGTCGCGGAAATCGGCCGGCTGCATACCGGTATAGCCGCCAAACTGGTTGACCTGGTTTGATGTTGCTTCAATCAGCACTTTGTTGTTGGTCGGCAGATCGAAACGTAACGCCGCTTCGATAACCAGCGGATGGGCTGAACAAACTGAGCAGATGCCGATGTGTTCGCCGGATTTATGGCGAGAGATAATATCTTTCATTTACAACCTCCGTTTTCTTTCGAATATATTCGTTATGTTTTGTTTTGGTCGCAAATGTCTTTGTTTTGAATTGTGATCTGTATCGATAAATTGCTGTGCAAGCGTTGAACAGGGTGTCTTACTGGCAAAAAAAACGCCCTGACCAACACGGCAGAGCGTTTTTAATTAATTGAAAATTAACTGAATAACCGGGACAGCCAGCTGCGTTTGCTTTTTTCTGCCGCCTGAGAGACCTGCTGCGGTTGGGCGGCGATCTCGCCGAGCCCGGCGTTAAAGGCGTCGCCAATTGCTTTCAGCGCCTGATGCGCATCGCTGCCGCTGGCCATAAAGTGCAGACGATGACCCTGTTTGGCGCCAAGCGATACGACGCGCATCAGATTTTTGGCATCGACAATTGACGATCGAGTATCCAGGTTTTCGACCTGGATTTGCGACTGCCACTGCTTGACGGCTTTCACCAGTACCGCGCTGGGCCGGGCATGCAGGCCGTGCGGATTGCGCAGCGTAAAGATTGCCTCTTCATCAAAGCGCGGCGGCGGTTCCGGTTCTTCGCCTTGCGCCGGCGCGATATCGCCGGCAAGTATCTCCAGCACCGCCTGCGGAGTATCGGCCCGTGACAGCGCGGCGGGCACCCGATCGTCGCCTAGCGCATGAGTGAGCTGGCGTAAGATATCGAGATGTTCGTTGTCCTGTGCGGCGATACCAACAATCAAATAGGCGGTTTGCCCTTCGCCCCAGTCCACCCCCTGCGGACAGGCTAGCACCTTCACGCCGGTTCTTAGCACCGCATCGCGGCTTTGCGGCGTGCCGTGAGGAATGGCGATGCCGTTGCCCAGATAGGTACTGATTTGCCCCTCGCGTTCGCGCATTCCCTCCAGATAGGCCATCTGTGTATGCCCGGCTGCGGTCAGGGAACCGACGACGCGCTGTAGCGCTTCATCTTTCGTTTTGACCTGATGGTCGAAATGAATGTCTGCGGAAGTCAGCTGCATAGTTCGCTCCTTATTTAATGGCGCCGGCAAGCGCCGTCGCTTCCTGAGTGCGTTTTTGCCACAACCGCCAGCATCCCAGCATGAGCGCGCCGCAGGCGGAGCCGGTAAGAATGCACAGCACCCACACCAGCGGTTTGCTGACCAGCGGTAGGATCAAGAAGCCGCCGTGCGGCGCCGGGACCTGAATATGTAGGCTGTAGCTGAGGACGGCCGAGATTGAAGAGGCGATCATCATCATCGGGATCACCCGTAGCGGATCCTTAGCGGCAAAGGGAATCGCGCCTTCGGTGATGTGCGTGCAGCCGAGGATATAGTTCACCATCCCGGCGGCGCGTTCTTCTTCGCTAAAGCCTTTCGGGAAGAACGTGGTTGCCAGCGCAATCACCAGCGGCGGGGTAATGCAGGCAGCGGAGACGCCGGCCATAAAGAAATAGTTTCCCTGTCCTAGCAAGAGCGTTCCGGTGACGTAGGCCGCTTTATTGACCGGGCCGCCGAAGTCGAATGAACACATTGCCCCGACCACAATCCCCAGCAGAATGGGATTGGCTTCTTGCAGAGAGCTAAGCCAGTTCATCATGCCGTTGTTGATCGCCGCCACCGGTTGGCCAAGTAGCACCATCATCACGCCAATGACCAGTACGCCAATCAGCGGCATAATAAAGATCGACTTTAGTCCTTCGTACTGACGCGGCAGGCCGTCGAGCAGGCGGCGGATAAGCAGCATAAAGTAACCGGCGGCGAAACCGGCGATGATCCCGCCGAGGAACCCGGCGCCGGTGGCGTTTGCCAGCAGGCCGCCGACAAACCCGGCGACCATCCCCGGACGGCCGGAAATGGACCAGGCAATGTAGGCCGTGAACACCGGTACCATGATCGAGAACGCCTGCTGGCCGACTTTCATCAGGGTGGCGGCAATCACGTTGTACTGCGCTGAATTTGGATCGGCGGAGTAGATACCCCACAGGAAAGAAATGGCGATTAAGATCCCGCCGGCCACCACGAAGGGCAGCATATTGGAAACACCGCTCATCAGATGTTTATAAATCTGTCGGCCGAATGATTCCTGCTCATATTTCTCCGCAGGATCCGCTGTGGCGGAGATCCCCTGACGGCGTTGCGCCTGGCCGCTGACGACTTTATTAATTAATTCTGCCGGATGATGAATGGCCTCTTTAACCGGCACTTCGATGACAGGCAAACCATTAAAACGTTCGGCATTAACATCTTTATCGGCAGCGATAATAACACCATAAATATCTTTCAGATCTTCCGGTGTAATGACATTCTCTACCCCGGAAGCGCCGTTGGTTTCAACTTTGATCTCAACGTTTAATTTTTTTGCTGCGGTCTTTAAGGCTTCTTCAGCCATAAATGTATGGGCAATACCTGTAGGGCAGCCGGTAACGGCAATAATCTTTTTCATAATCGGACCTTTATAATTGGACGATCTGAAGTTGTTGTAATAATTCTTGTGTACGGTTTAATTTGCCAAGCCCGGCGGAGGCGGCAACATCGGCGCCGGTGGCGCTGGCCAGCGCCAGAGCGGGAACGACATCATCTTCGTTAAGCCATTTACTCAGGAATGCTCCCAGCGCGGCATCGCCGGCGCAGGCCGAGCTAACCAGTTTGATTTTCGGCGCCGAGCAGAACCACAGTTGCTCGCCGTTTGAAAAGTAGAGCCCCTGCGCGCCCAGGGTGAGCAGCACGTTTCGGGCCCCGAGCTGGTGGAGCGTGCGCATTGCGTCATGTACCTGCTGCGGGCTGCCGACGTCGAGATCGAAGATCTCTTTGAGTTCGTCGTCATTGGGTTTAATCAATAGCGGGCGTAGCTCGAGCAACTGCCGCAGCGCCGGGTGGCTGATATCTAAAATAACTTCACAACCTTTTTGCTGACACAAGGCCATTATTTCGCTATAGAACCGGCTTTCAATTCCCGGCGGCAAACTGCCGCTGATTACCAAATAATCACCGGGTTCGACGCACTGTAAATGATGAATAATTTGCTCTTTGCCTTCATCATTAATACGAGAGCCGGGATTTACTAACTTATATTCTTCGTGTCCGTCATTAATAAAAACATTAATACGGGTGGGTTCGGCGACCCATGCCGGAGTCACTTTAATATGCTGTCTGCGCAGCTCTTCGACTATATAGCGGCCAGTAAAACCGCCAAATATACCCATGACGTGGGTGGGCTGTCGGTAATGATCTAATACCAGCGAAACGTTCACCCCTTTGCCATTTGGGCAATATTCCGTCTGCCGGGTGCGGTTGACGGCCGCAGGCCGAAGCGGATCGCAAAAGATATTCATATCGATCGCGGTATTCAGTGTCAGGGTATGGATCACGACATTGCTCCTTCGATCCGCGGATTATAGTTGCCCTTCGCAGCCACAAACGTGAATCACTTTGCGGACAACCTCTTTCATTGCCGCTTTCGCCGGCGTCATATAGTGACGCGGATCGTTGGCGCCCGGATTTTCCAGGAAGTAGGTTTTCAACGCATCAGAGAAGGCGATTTTCAGTTCGGTGGCGACGTTGACTTTGCAGACGCCCAGAGAAATGGCGCGGCGAATATCGCTATCCGGGAGGCCAGAAGCGCCGTGCAGTACCAGCGGAACGTCAACGCAGTCGCGGATGGCGGCCAGGCGGTCAAAATCAAGTTTCGGTTCGGCGGTGTAGAGCCCGTGCGCGGTGCCGATGGCGACGGCCAGCGAATCAATACCGGTACGGGCGACGAATTCACGGGCCTGTTCCGGGTTGGTATAGAGCGCATCTTTGGCATCAACCACCAGATCGTCTTCCACGCCCCCCAGTCGGCCCAGCTCGGCTTCCACGCTGGCATCGTAGCGATGACTTAATTCCACCACGCTTTTCACCAGCGCTACGTTTTCTTCGAACGGTGAATGAGATCCATCGATCATGACTGAGCGAATGCCCGCCTGAACTTTGTGCGTGATGTCGACCAGATCCTCGTGATGATCGAGGTGCAGGGCGAGCGGGAGATCCCATATTTTCGCCAGATCGCGGGCGATCGCCACCACATTGCCGGTGCCGGCATAGCTGTAGGTTCCCGGCGTGCCGGCAAGGATCAGCGGCGAGCGCAGCTCTGCTGCCGTTTCCACCACTACCTGCATGGTTTCAAGATTGTGGATATTGAAAGCGGGGACCGCGTAACCATGACGCTGGGCCTTTAACAGCATGTTTTTACTGGAAATGATGTACATTCTAAATCCTCTATTTTCAACTTGTAAGTTATATTTTTATTTTAACCTTCAATTTGAAAGTAATGTAACGATCGTTTCCGCGTTTAGGTGTGATCCATCGCACACAATGGAGAATTGATTTTTAAAATGAAAGTTAATAATCTTTTTTATGTTTCTTTTTTAAAATTCCAATGAAGCGATATCATGTTGTTATCTATTTGAATTTTATTATCTTTATTAATTTTTCTTCACGGGACTAACTGGCGTGGTTTGACATTAAGATGGGGAAATTTAAAAATGAAAGTTATTCCAGGAGAAAATAAAAAGGCATAACCCGTGGCAAAACCGTCAACCAGCCTGCTGAAAAGGCGCTTGGACATCGCGGAGATCGTTCGTAAGAACGGCGAGATTAAAGTCGACGATCTGGCTGAAATGCTGGCTGTTTCCGGAGTGACAATCCGTAACGATCTTAACTATCTGGAGCAGCAGGGGTATCTGAAGCGTTCATTCGGCGGGGCGATTTACACGGCTCAGGCCGGCACGCCGGTCGCTACGGTTCGCGACGCTCCACAGGTGACGGACAAAGCGCTGGAAACGGAAATGGCGCGTCAGGTGGCGGTGCAAATTGAAGATAGCGAAACGCTATTTTTAGGCCAGGGTTCCATTTTGCGTAAAGTGATCCCGTTTCTGGCTAACAGTGAGGAACTTTGCCTGCTGCTTAACGATCTGGCCCACGTTGCGCTGGCGCAGGAGTTCCTGAATGGGGAAACGGTGCTGCTCGGCGGCGTGCTTGGCGGCAACGGGCGGATAGTCGAAGGTGATTTGGCGCTGAAAGCGTTAGGCCATTATCGGCCATCACGCGCGCTGATTGCGGTTGATCACGTCGCTGAAGACGGCACCCTGAGCGTACGCAACGAAACTAGCGCTCGTCTGCTGAGCGAAGTCGTGGCGCAGAGCGAGCGGGTTATCGCGGTTGTTGCTTCCCGTCCGGTCTATGGTGAAAAACGCTATGCCATCGGCGAACTTCAGCAAATGAGTAGCGTGGTGACGCCGCAGGTTGTCGCCGCGGAATATCATGCCCGTTTCCTCGCCGCGGGTTTAACTAACAGCTACACCAACAATGAATGCCTGACATGGCTCAACACGGCTTTGCAGAAGACAAACCAGGAGCGGTGATGAACGTAACCATTTGCACCATCGGCGAGCTGCTGGTGGAATTTCTCGCCAAGGAAGAAAATCAGGGATTTTCCCGCCCCGGTGAATTTTGGGGCCCCTATCCCAGCGGCGCGCCGGCAATTTTCGCCGATCAGGTGGCGAAACTGGGTTTTGGCTCCGTGCTGTTTAGCTGTGTCGGTAGCGACGCATTTGGCGAAATGAATATTGCGCGGCTGGAGAAAGATGGCGTTAACGTTAACGGCATTGCCATGCTGCATAAAGCGACAACCGGCAGCGCGTTCGTCAGCTATCGTAGCCAGGCGCAGCGCGATTTTATTTTTAATATGCCTAACAGCGCCTGTGGTCTGCTGACTGCGGACCACATCGACGAGGGGCTGCTTAACCAGTGCCAGCACTTCCACATTATGGGGTCATCGCTGTTCTCATTTCGCATTATCGATGCGATGCGTAAAGCGATTGAAAACATTAAAGCGCGCAACGGCACGGTGTCGTTCGATCCTAATATTCGCAAAGAGATGCTGAATATTCCCGAGATGTCGCAGGCGTTTGAATACATTCTCGATTACACCGATATCTTTCTACCAAGCGACGGTGAACTGGACTACTTTGGCCTGAATCCGGGGCGAAATGAGCAGGTGCTGGTTGATAAGCTGCTGAAACGCGGTGTTAAACACGTGGTGATTAAACGCGGCCCGCGTGGCGCGAGCTACTTTAGCGCCGCTGAAACACACCACGTCGCCGGTTTTAACGTGCCGGTTGTCGATCCGACTGGCGCAGGCGACTGCTTCGGCGCGACCTTCGTTAGCCTGTTCCTCAGCGGCGCCTCGCCGCAGGAAGCGCTGAAATGGGCAAACGCCAGCGGTTCACTGGCGATCGGTCAGCGTGGCCCCATGGAAGGCACTTCGACGCAGGCGCAAATCAAAAACTTTTTGGCAGCGCAACACAACTAATAATAAGCCCGGATTTTCCGGGCTTATTATTATAGTTGGACGGGGGCATATCACGTCACCGGCGCCGGGTTAAACACCGCCAGCTGGTTATGCAGACCCCATTGATCGGAGAAGGTTTTCTTACGTCCGCTGGCGACGTCGAGAATGAACTCGAACAGTTTCAGCCCGACATCCTCAATCGTCTCTTCGCCGGTTGCGATGGTACCGGCATTGATGTCCATTAAGTCATACCAGCGGTTGGCAAGCTCGGTACGGGTCGCCATTTTAATCACCGGGACCGCCATCAGCCCGTAAGGGGTGCCGCGCCCGGTGGTGAACACCTGAACGGTAATGCCGGAAGCCACCTGTTGAGTGCCGCAGACAAAATCGCTGGCCGGCGTCGCCGCATAGATAAGCCCGCGTTTCGTCGGGCGCTGACCCGGCGAAAGGACTTCGACGATGGCGCTTTTGCCTGATTTGGCAATCGAACCCAATGCTTTTTCCACTACGTTCGCCAGACCGCCTTTCTTATTGCCCGGTGACGGGTTGGCGCTGCGGTCGGTTTTCCCCAGCTCCAGATAGTTATCATACCAGGCCATCTCTTCCAGCAGGCGCTTGCCAACTTCTTCGTTGATGGCTCGCGGGGTTAACAGATGAATAGCATCGCGTACCTCGGTCACTTCCGAGAACATCACCGTCGCGCCGCAGCGCACCAGCAGGTCGGAGGCATAGCCCACAGCCGGGTTGGCGGTCACGCCGGAGAAGGCGTCGCTGCCGCCGCACTGCATACCGACCACTAATTCCGAAGCCGGGCAGGTTTCACGCTGGCGGGCGTTCAGCTTCGCCAGGTGGCGCTCGGCAACCTGCAGAATATCATCGACCATCGATTTAAAACCGACATGTTGTTCATCCTGCAAGCGCACTACGCTTGCGCTATCGACGGCGATCGGCTGCACGTCTTCGGTTCCCTGCAGCAGACGTTCCGGCTGCAGCTTTTCACAGCCAAGACCAATCACCATTACCTCGCCGCCAAAGTTGGGGTTCAGCGCGATATTGTGGATGGTGCGAATCGGCACGATGGCCGCCGGGGCGTTAATCGCCACGCCGCAGCCGTAGAGGTGGTTTAATCCCACCACGCCATCGACATTGGGGTATTTCGGCAGCAGATCGCGTTCGATGATCTTGACCACATAATCCACCACACCGGCGACGCAGTGCACGCTGGTGCTGATCCCCAGCAAATTCTTGGTTCCCACGCTGCCATCGGCATTGCGATACCCTTCAAAGGTGTATCCTTCCAGCGGCGGCAGCGGCTCGGGGACTTTAGTCGCCAGCGGTAGGGTGTTCAGCGGTGGGGCGGTCGGCAGTTCGACCAACGACTCATCAATCCAGCTTCCCTTTGGTATATCGCGAACGGCGAAGCCAATCACTTCGCCATAGCGGATGATTTCACCATGGGCAGGAATATCGACAAGAGCGACTTTATGGCCTTGCGGGATATGTTCAACGAGGGTCAGGCCATCCGGAAAACGCGTTCCGGCGGTTAAACCGCGATCGTTAACAATAATTGCCACATTATCAGTAGGGTGTACTTTTATATAAAACGCCGTCGGCGACTGTTGTCGAATTTCAATGTCAGCCATTGTCCAGTGCTCTCCAAACCGGTGCTAATAATAAAATAAAACGCTAATTAAATTTCTGCTTAGCAGAATGATGAAATAAAGAATGTCAGGAGTTATCGCGTTAGGATGTGATCTACGTCACTCCTTGCCGCGCCGGCCATGACACATAGATGAGTAATCCTGAGAACTGTGGATTAGCGCCCATGGCCTATGGCATTTGCATAACTAAAATGATTATTTAGGCATTTATATTGTGATTATGCATAGTGTCTGGTGGCGGAGGGCTGATTATACTGAGCCATGTTTTTGAGGAATCTGATATGTGAATAGATAGCTTAAAATAAATAGCTCGCTGAAAATAATAAAAGGTGTTCTGTGTCAGATGAATATTTAAATGATTCTGCATTGGGCCACAGAAAAGGAGTACCAGCCCGCTATTTAACTCTGCTAATTATATTGGTGATTGGCGAGATGAAACGTATAGAGCAGCAGAAGTAAGCAACGATTAACCCAAGGTAAAAATCATGGATAACGCAATTTTCCCAAACAAGTTCAAAGCCGCGTTGGCGGCTCACCAGGTACAAATTGGCTGCTGGTGCGCCCTGGCGAATCCGATTAGCACCGAGGTATTAGGACTTGCTGGTTTCGACTGGCTGGTGCTTGACGCGGAGCATGCGCCGAATGATGTGACCACGCTTATCCCGCAACTGATGGCGTTGAAGGGCAGCCACAGCGCGCCGGTTGTGCGCGTGCCGACCAATGAACCGATTATCATCAAGCGCATGCTGGACATCGGTTTCTATAACTTCCTGGTGCCGTTTGTCGAAACCGCTGAACAGGCGGCGCAGGCGGTGGCATCAACCCGCTATCCGCCGGAAGGGATCCGCGGTGTTTCGGTTTCTCATCGCGGCAATATGTTCGGCACCGTGCCGGACTACTTCGCTCAGTCCAACAAGAATATCTCCATTCTGGTACAGATTGAGAGCCAGACCGGGGTGGATAACGTTGATGCTATCGCTGCGACCGATGGCGTTGATGGCCTGTTCGTCGGTCCGAGCGATCTTGCTGCGGCGTTGGGCCATCTGGGTAACGCCGCCCATCCTGAGGTTCAGCGTGCTATCCAGCATATTTTCTCCAGCGCGAAGAAACACGGTAAGCCGAGCGGCATTCTTGCACCGGTAGAAGCCGATGCGCGTCGCTATCTGGAGTGGGGCGCGACCTTCGTCGCCGTCGGTAGCGATTTAGGCGTCTTCCGTTCAGCAACCCAGAAACTTGCTGATTCTTTTAAAAAATAATCACCAGGATTAAGAGAGAATATTATGACAATCAAAGTGGGTTTTATTGGCCTTGGCATCATGGGCAAGCCGATGAGCAAAAATTTGCTGAAGGCGGGTTATTCGCTGGTGGTATCCGACCGTAACCCTGAAGCTATTGCTGACGTGATTGCCGCGGGCGCAGAGACCGCGAGCACGGCGAAGGCCATTGCTGAGCAGTGCGATGTCATTATTACCATGCTGCCAAACTCTCCGCACGTGAAAGACGTTGCGCTGGGTGAAAACGGCATTATCGAAGGCGCGAAACCAGGCACCGTGGTGATCGATATGAGCTCCATCGCGCCGCTGGCGAGCCGCGAAATCAGTGAAGCGCTGAAGGCCAAAGGCATCGATATGCTGGACGCGCCGGTAAGCGGCGGCGAACCCAAAGCGATCGACGGCACCCTGTCGGTGATGGTTGGCGGTGACAAGGCGATTTTCGATAAATACTACGACCTGATGAAAGCGATGGCGGGATCCGTGGTGCATACCGGCGATATTGGCGCAGGCAACGTCACCAAGTTGGCCAACCAGGTGATTGTGGCGCTGAACATCGCGGCAATGTCGGAAGCGTTAACCCTGGCCACCAAAGCCGGTGTTAACCCGGACCTGGTGTATCAGGCGATTCGCGGCGGCCTGGCGGGCAGCACAGTACTCGACGCTAAAGCGCCGATGGTGATGGATCGCAACTTCAAGCCGGGCTTCCGCATCGATCTACATATTAAAGATCTGGCCAATGCGCTGGATACTTCTCACGGCGTCGGCGCCCAGCTACCGCTGACGGCGGCGGTGATGGAGATGATGCAGGCGCTGCGGGCGGATGGCCTGGGCACCGCTGACCATAGCGCTCTGGCGTGTTACTACGAAAAACTGGCGAAAGTGGAAGTCACTCGCTAACAAGATGGGCGCGTGCCTGCGCCCTGTTATGCTTACTTTTCGCAGCGCCGTCAGGCTACATCACCACGAACATTTTCTTCGTCCCAGACTCTTATAAACAAAGCCTTTCTGCCGGCGAGGGAAGGGTAAAAGCCATGATTGCCGCGAGGCTGGCGAGCGGAATGCGCTGTGCGGGGTGACAAAGGCGCGCGAACCCTCTATACTTCGCGCCGAAGCTGACCAGACAGTCGCCGCTTCGTCGTCGTCCTCTTAGGGGGAGACGGGCGGAGGGGAGGAAAGTCCGGGCTCCATAGGGCAAGGTGCCAGGTAACGCCTGGGGGGTGTCACAGCCCACGACCAGTGCAACAGAGAGCAAACCGCCGATGGCCCGCGCAAGTGGGATCAGGTAAGGGTGAAAGGGTGCGGTAAGAGCGCACCGCGCGGCTGGTAACAGTCCGCGGCACGGTAAACTCCACCCGGAGCAAGGCCAAATAGGGGTTCATAAGGTACGGCCCGTACTGAACCCGGGTAGGCTGCTTGAGCCAGTGAGCGATTGCTGGCCTAGATGAATGACTGTCCACGACAGAACCCGGCTTATCGGTCAGTTTCACCTATTTAATGTAAAAACCCCGCTCCGGCGGGGTTTTTGCTATCCGGAGGGTGGAACAAAGATGAATGACTGTCCACGACGCTATACCAGAAAGAAAGCGGCTTATTGGTCAGTTTCACCTATTTAATGTAAAAACCCCGCTCCGGCGGGGTTTTTGCTATCTGAAACTCAATCCCATTACGTTTTTTTGATTTCAGCCCATTACAAACCTGTATTACTGGATATCCACTTTTAAACAGCTTTCTGGCTGCATTACAGGCCGCTCTCATTGATACTGTCACGCTTTGAAAATGTATCTTCTATTCATTAATCTCAATCCCTCATTTGCAGCGGTCATCATTCAGCTTAATGGATAGCAGGTTTTAGGTATTATCCAGACAGGGCGGTGGACGTGAAAAATGTAGTGTTATTCCCCCAAATCAAAGCGGCGCTCGCCTGGCTTGTCGGCCATGGCGATACAATTATGCAGTTTGCGTGGAATATCGCGGCGGCGCTAATCATTTTGTTTGTTGGTAAGCTGATTTCGAAATTACTCGGCAAAACTCTCGAGAAAATTCTGCTGCGACGCAACGTAGATGCGACAATCGTCCACTTCTTCGCCGCGCTGGTGCGCTATATCACCATGGCTTTTGCGATTATCGCCGCGTTAGGCCGGGTAGGGATTGAAACCTCATCCATTATCGCCGTCCTTGGCGCGGCAGGTCTGGCCATTGGCCTGGCGCTGCAGGGCTCGCTGTCAAATTTTGCCGCAGGCGTATTGCTGGTGACGTTACGCCCCTTCCGCGCGGGTAACTTTGTGCAGGTGGGGGCGGTATCCGGTCTGGTACAATCGGTACATGTTTTTTCCACCACACTGCTGACTGTGGATAATAAAGAAGTCATTATCCCGAACGGTAAAATTATTGCCGATAGCATCGTTAACTATTCCCGCCATCCCTATCGCCGCATCGATCTCACGCTTGGGGTGGCATGTCATAGCCAAATATCACACGTTAAACAGGTGATCCAGACGCTTATCGATAATGAAAAGCGCATCGATCGTTCTCGCGGTACCACGGTTCGCTTGATCGAGTTGGCTCCTGGTTCGCTTAATTTTACCATTCGCGTATGGGTAAAAAATGCGGAGTATTGGGATACCTATTTTGATTTTCTGGAAAATATCAAAAATGCGCTCGATGAAAATAAAATCATGCTGGCTGCGCCGCGCATGGATATTAATTTAACGTCGCCGGATTTAGTGCGTATTCAATAAGCAAGAAGAATTTTATATTTCAGATAATTCATTTGGTGAATGTATTATCTGAATATTTACACTGGTGAACATGCTTTTTTACACATCGTCATTATTGTTCAGGGAATAATAGAGCGTCTTATCACTACGTACTTATTCAGGATAACAAGATGAACAAACTTTCTCGGATGGTATTAATGACGGCTGCAGCCGCGGGATTCTCCATGGCGGCACAGGCTGCTGAGGTTAACGCCGCTCCGGCGCCGGCTCAGGATCCTATCGTTCAGCATTTAAAATTGAGCCAGGATCAGGTCGCTAAAATTAAGAGCCTGCATCAGGAAATGGAAAAGAACGTCCAGCAGGTTTCGCAGAAAGATATTAAAGATGGCGTTTTATTTGACGTGATCGATTCCGGTAAGTGGAATGAGAAAGCGGTGAAGGATCAGCTGGCGGCCTTTGGCAAGGTTGAACAGCAGGTGCGCTATTATCGCGTGAAGTACTATTTCGGTGTAAATCAGGTTCTGACGCCGGAACAGCGTACTCAGGTGAAAAAAGATCTCTCTCAGGCATTGAGCGAGTAATAAAGTCGGCCCCGTTATGGGGCCGATTTTCATCAGGCGGCGTTATCTTCGTCCTGCAACCGCGTTTGCGCATCTTCCACGATGGCTTCCAGTTCACTCAGCATCTCTTCATAGCCAAAGCCGATTGGGCTCATGGTTTCCACAGCGACTGGCTGGTCTAACGGTTGCGCCTTTTTGCTCTTTTTCTTGCTCACTCACAAACTCCCGGCTTCCTTGTTACACCGGTAAATCTATCAGCAAAGCGCGCAGCGGCGTATCGGCGACGAGGGTAATGTTAGCTTCGTCACGAATAAAAGCGCCATCACCGCAGGTTAATGCCTGTTTCTCTTCCTTTTTTGCCACGACATGTACCGTACCGTGAATCGACTGCAGATAGGCGCGCGGGCCGTGCAGTTGAACGCTAATCTCTTCACCCTTCGCCAGCTGCAGATGATGGATCCATACCTGTTGGCGCAGCTGTACACTGTCACCGCTGCCATCCGGTGAAGCCAGTAACTGGATTGACGAGTCGCTAACCGCGAGTTTCTGCACCAGCGGATTTTCGCGTTCCGGGCAGGCGTCGAGCCACAGCTGCATGCGCGTCAACGACTGCTCTTTACTGAGATTATGCTCACTGTAGCTGACCCCCGGTTGGGTGGAGAGCAGCAAGGCTTCACCAGCCTTTGCCTGTACGTGGTTGCCGTCGCTATCGCGGTATTCCGCTTCACCTTCCAGAATCAGATTCAGGATATCGACCTTTGGATAGGTACGCGGCTGAAATGACGCGCCCGGCGCCAGCACTTCTTGATTGAGTACGCGCAGCGAGGCGTAACCCAGCAATTTAGGGTCGAAGTAGTGGCCAAAGGAAAAGGTGTAGCGGGCCTGCAGCCAGCCGAAGTCTGCTTGACCGCATTGTTTGGCTGTTCGGGTTGTAATCATTTTCTTGACCTCTCTTTACACTAAATCAATGGTAAAGGTATGGACGCTGTATTGTTAGCCAGATATTCTGCCCGGTATGTTCAAAATTCCTGAATGAGAGCGAAATGGCGAAAGAGAGAGCATTAACGCTGGAAGCGTTACGCGTAATGGATGCGATAGACCGACGCGGGAGCTTTGCCGCTGCGGCTGACGAGCTGGGGCGCGTGCCTTCGGCCCTAAGCTATACCATGCAAAAACTGGAAGAAGAACTGGATGTGGTGCTGTTTGACCGTTCTGGCCATCGCACAAAATTTACGAACGTTGGCCGCATGCTGCTGGAACGCGGGCGCGTGCTGCTGGAAGCGGCGGACAAGCTGACCACCGACGCCGAAGCGCTGTCGCGCGGCTGGGAAACTCACCTGACCATCGTGACCGAAGCCTTGGTTCCGACTACCGATCTGTTTCCGCTGATTGAGAAGCTGGCGACCAAATCCAATACCCAGCTGTCGATTATTACCGAAGTGCTGGCCGGCGCCTGGGAGCGGCTGGAGCAAGGGCGTGCTGATATCGTCGTCGCGCCGGATATGCATTTTCGTTCATCGTCAGAAATTAACTCACGTAAGCTCTATTCGGTGTTAAGCGTTTACGTCGCCGCGCCGGATCACCCGATTCATCAAGAGCCAGAACCGCTTTCCGAGGTGACGCGGGTGAAATATCGTGGCGTCGCGGTGGCGGATACCGCGCGCGAGCGCCCGGTGCTGACGGTGCAACTGCTGGATAAACAGCCGCGTTTAACCGTCAGCACCATTGAAGATAAACGCCAGGCGCTGCTGGCGGGGCTAGGGGTTGCAACCATGCCTTATCCGTTGGTTGAGAAAGATATTGCCGAAGGGCGCCTGCGGGTTGTGAGTCCTGAATACACCAACGAAATTGATATTATTATGGCCTGGCGCCGTGACAGCATGGGCGAAGCCAAATCGTGGTGTCTACGGGAGATCCCGAAACTGTTTGCCGGCAGATAACGGTAAGATGCGCTCCTCCGCCGCGAGGAGCGCGTAAATCAGTAGGAGTAGGGTTTTGGATTTGGCCCAAAGCGATTGTCGCCGGGCGTGCCGTTCTGGCAATTGAAAATCAAAATCACCAGCCAGCCGATGACCGGGATCAGCAGCAGCAGTAGCCACCACGCCGAGCGGTCGGTGTCATGCAGGCGACGAAACTGCACCGCCCACCAGGGTAAAAAAACCAGCACGCCGTAAATGGTCGTCAGGATGCCTTCACCCCCAGCACGCTGCCAGCCGAGCATCTTATCAATGATGCTGAGCACTGCGGTGAGAATGATGTTGACCAGAATAAACATCCAGTACTCTTTGCGCCGGGCGCGACCGCCAAAGCCAATATAGTTTCGTAATACTTTTAGATACCAGTCCATTTTCTCACGCCTTAGTTAACCATTAATCACTTGTTTTTAAAGCGATCAAAATAATCATAGGCGTGAATATCAAACTGGTAAATATCCGTTATCTGAATAAAAGGCGCCTTTCGGCGCCTTATCGATCAGCGGGAAAAGCGATCCCGCCCGTGCGGTTCGTTGAGATCCTGCAGCGGGCCCACGGAGATGATCCCTGTCGGGTTGATGGTTTTGTGGCTGCGATAATAGTGATTGCGGATATGCGGGAAATTCACCGTTTCCGCAATCCCCGGCATCTGGTAGATATCGCGCAGGAAACCGTACAGGTTGAGATAGTCGCTGATGCGGCGCTTATCGCATTTAAAGTGGGTGACATACACCGGGTCGAAACGAACCAGCGTTGTCCACAGGCGGATATCCGCTTCCGTTAACTGGTTTCCGGTCAGATAGCGGTGCTGACCGAGGATCTGCTCAAGGCGTTCGAGCGAGGTAAACAGCGCGTCTACGGCTTCGTCATAGGCCTGCTGGCTGGTGGCGAAACCGGCTTTATACACCCCGTTGTTAACGTTGTCGTAGATCCAGCTATTCAGATCGTCGATCTTTTCTCGCAACGCCGGCGGATAATAGTCGCCCGCGCGCGCGCCCAGGCCATCAAACGCGGTATTGAACATGCGGATGATTTCAGCCGACTCATTGCTGACGATGGTCTGTTGTTTTTTATCCCACAGCACCGGAACGGTCACCCGGCCGGTGTAATGCGGATCGGCCTGCAGATAAAGCTGATAGAGGAACTGATGATGATAGAGCTGGTCGCCGGTCGCATCGGGGAAATCGTCGGCGAAGGTCCAGCCGTTTTCCAGCATCAGCGGATTCACCACTGAGACGGATATAAAGGGTTCTAATCCTTTCAACTTGCGCAGAATCAGGGTGCGATGCGCCCACGGGCAGGCCAGTGAAACGTACAGGTGATAGCGGTCTTTCTCTGCGGCGAAGCCACCTTCGCCCGCAGGGCCCGCGGCGCCATCGGCGGTGAGCCAGTTGCGGAAGGCTGAAACGGAACGCTTGAACCGTCCTCCGGTGGATTTGGTGTCATACCAGGTATCTTGCCAGACGCCGTCGACTAATTGTCCCATTACTTCCTCCTTCAGATAGCAAAAGCGAGGAGATAACCCCTCGCTTTTTTAGATTTTTACTCAGTATAGTGCGCTTACCACTTTTTATTCAGCACGCGGTCGATGCTGAATGCGCCCGGACCTGTCACGGCCAGCAGCAGATAACCACCAGCGATGGTCAGATTTTTCATGAACATCAGCGAGTTCACACCTTCAGCAAAGTTGCTGTGGAACAGGAACGCGGTCAGCAGGGTGAAGCCTGCGGTGAACAGCGCGGTAGTGCGAGTCAGGAAACCGAACAGAATCGCCAGACCGCCGCCAAACTCAAGCAGAATAGTCAGCGGCAGCAGCGCTCCCGGAACACCCATTGCTTCCATATACTGCTGCGTACCTGCATACCCGGTGATTTTTCCCCAACCAGCGGTAATGAACAGAATCGGCATCAGAATACGCGCTACCAATACACCAACATCTTCTAATTTTTTCATTTCTTACTCCAGGAAACCCAAAGGGCGGCGATTTCGTTTTTTAGTGCAATCCTGCGTGGTTACGCGGGCTTGCTGTCGATGGAGAGGATATTAGCGAGCTTGAGAGGGGATTGTTAGCAAGGAAAACTGTAGTTCTTTTTCAAAGTTTCTGAGCAATTGGTGCGATCGGTGAAAATATTTTCCGAGGCGCCTCGCAGCGTGCGTGGCTATTGATTGTTTTATCACCAGAGGCACCTTATCCTTGCCCGTTCCGGCCATTTGACCAGCCCTGGCAGATTTTTTCGTCAACTGGCGCAGGGAATGCCTGAACATAAGGAGCAGCTGATGACATTAGCAGAATGGTTTGAAGAGCGTGGGCGCACAAAGGGAAGAAAACAGGGTCGTGAAGAGGGGCGTGAAGAAGGTAGAGAAGAAGGCGAACGTCAGGCGACGCGTAAAATAGCTCTTGCGATGCTTCGTAACGGCGTTGATAGCGCGCTGGTCAGTAAAACCACCGGTTTAAGCGAACAAGAGCTCAGCGCGCTGGCGCACTGAGCGAGCAATTAACGCGATGCGGACTGGCGCAGAATCCCTTTGACCATCCGCCAGGTGCTCCAGATGCCGAGGCCGCGTTTGCCCCAGCGGATTAAAAAGCGCGGATGGCGTACTGACCAGATAGCCATCACCCCGCTGCCGACCATCGCCCATGAACGCAGGTGTTTCAGCGTTTGCCAGCCGCGATCGATAGGCGAGGTGGCTTCCAGCCAGTGACGATGGCTGGCGGCCAAATCCAGCCGCTGTTGCTGGATTTGGCGCAGCAGCAGCGCTTTTCGCTGGTCGCGTTCCTGTTGGCCGCTCATCGACGATCGTCCTCAAGCAGCGCGCGATCGTTCGCCAGCTCGTCGCGGGTATGGCGTAAAAACGTTGAGCGGCGAGCTTTCCTGAGGGTCCAAATTCCCCCTATCAATGAGGCGAGTAACAGGACGCTGGTGGTCGCGATCATCACGTGCAGGCGGTACTGTGGATCGACAGCCCAGATGATCAGCACCAGCAGGCTCATCAGCCCAAAAGCGGCGAATAACAGCGTTAGCCCGAGCATCAGCAACAGCTGGAAGAGGTTCGCTTTCTCCTCTTCCAGCTCCACGACGACCAGGCGCAAGCGCGTTTCCACCATTTCGACCAGCAGCGTGATAATCCGCTGGCCGATGCCGAATACGCTCTGTCCCGGGCCCTGCGTGTGTTGAGAGTTTGCCATAATTAACGGCGCGACAGCAGTACGCCGACAACCAGCCCGACGGCTGTGCCAATGCCCACTCCGGTCCACGGATTTTCGCGGACGTACTCATCGGCCCGAGCGGCGGTTTCACGCGTCTGCTTGACGATGGCATCGCTGGTGTCGCTGAGACGCACACGGCTGTCTTTCAGTACGCTTTCCGCTTTGCTACGCAGTTTGCCGAGTTCTTCTTTCGATTTATCGGTGGAGGAGTTCAGTACTTCTTCCAGCGTGTCAGCCAGATTTTTCAGCTCAGCGCGTAGATCTTCTGCAACGTTATCTTTAGCCATCTTGTTCTCCTGTAGCGTTTACCAATTAATAATCGCGTGACTCAAGCGCTTTCAGTTCCTGCTGCGCTTCATCCAGTTTGCGTTCCCGTTTGCTAATTTTGTCTGCATCGCCTTTCTGCTTCGCCTCGCTCAGATCGCGCTGACGTTCGGCAACTTCGGCCTTCTGTTTAGCGATTTTCTGCTGATGTTCAGCCCTGACTTTGCTGTCGCTGCAGTTAGCGCGAACTTCCTGCAGCGCTTTGTTCAGGCCGTCTATGCGATGCTGATTATGGTGTTTTTCGGCATAGCTGATCTCCCGTTGGATGCTTTGTTCTTTTTCCTGACAAGGAGAGGCTGCGAAGGCGCTGGCGCTAAGTGAGGTCAGAGCCAGTAATAGTGCGATGCGGTAATTCATGGATTCTACCTTCCATTGTGTGAGGGGATATCGGTGATATACCCAATCCAGTCAACATTACAAGCCAGGCGGTTCCCGCAGTGTTAATAATAGACACGAAAGCGAGACTTCACCAAACCGTGCGAAAAGATTCGGAATTTTTGACGCGTTATCCCAAACGGCGCGGAGCATCGCGCAGGCGGGATAACCAGGCGGTGGCCGAATTTTCTTCATCCACCAGAGCAATAATATAACCGTGAGGCAGAGCTCGGCCCAATACTTCTTTTGCCGCGGCGCCCTGAGCATTGGAGTCGAATTTGATCAGCAGGCCGTCTTTTTGCGGCGTGATGCTCTTAAAACGGATGCCGTTGGCGTCAAGATGATGCCAGACGGAAAAACCGTCCGGCATAGCGACGCCCTGGCTGACGGGACGGATGGCCAGGGTGGACTCGTGCTGACTGACGGTCAACCACAGCCAGACGATGGCGCAAAGCAGCAGTGAGCCGCCCAGCAGCCACCGCAGCTGGCGCCAGGAAGGACGTTTGATGACCATGCTCAGCTCCGACTGCTGTGTTTTTTCTTCCACAGTACAACCAGGGAGCCGATCAGACCAAAGACCAGCAGCGCAACCGGTAGCAGCATCAGACATGACATCAGCTGATCTTCATACTTCAGGAACACCGGAGTTTTACCCAGCAGATAGCCGAGAGAGGTAAGAATCAGCACCCACAGCAGGCCGCTCATCCAGTTAAAGAACTGAAAACGCGCATTATTCAGACCGGAGATACCGGCGATCGTTGGCAGAAGCGTACGCACGAAGGCGATAAAGCGGCCAATCAGCAGCGCCGACAACCCGTGTTTGTGGAACAGGTGATGCGCTCGCTGGTGATAATGCGAGGGTAAATGCGAGAGCCAGTTTTGCACGATCCGCGTATTGCCCAGCCAGCGTCCCTGAATGTAGCTCACCCAGCAGCCGAGGCTCGCCGCCGCCGTCAGAAGCAGCAAGGTTTCCGGGAAGCCCATCGCCCCTTTGGCGATCAAAACGCCGACCAGCACCAGCAGGCTATCGCCCGGTAAAAACGCCGCCGGCAGCAAACCGTTCTCAAGGAACAAAATCATAAATAAGACAAAATAGAGCATGCCAATCATGGAGGGATTAGCGAGCGTTTCGTAATCCTGGGCCCATAAGGCATTCAGTAATTGGGTTAGTAGTTCCATTCACGATTCCTGGTACATCGGTTAACGGTACGTCTTATACATAGCGACTAGATTATTTTTAGAGTATGGCCGCTGTTGAGACGTTCTGATCGGATCCTTGATTAAACAGTAAGTAAACACTTACCTACAGAACGGCAAAATGCATCTAATTGTAACAAACTAGCTGACTTTCCGTCAGAGAAATTGCAGTTTGTTGCTGATTGATTTTGCGGGTTGCGTGGACGAGTAGCGAGAGGATTTACACAGGCTGACACTATATATGCTTTGCTTACCCTGTCGGGTTTGCGGGCAGAAAAAGAGGTTCTGCCCGTGGAGGGGATAATACGTTATTTTGCTCCGTTCGCCGCGGTATCGAGATGAACCACCGGATTTTCGGCAAACAGATAGCGATCGGCATTGAATTCAAAGTCATCGCTGGTTTCGTTAAACAGCATCAGCTTGGTATTCTCCAGATGTTGCCACATCGCCAGCTTCGCCGCATGAGGGTCTTTACGAATTAGCGCTTTGAGGATTTGGTCATGATCGTCGCACCAGTTATCGACGGTGCGCAGATCGATGTGATCGTGTAGTTTTTTCCAGTATGGGTTATGCACACGCTGGGTCCACATCTTCTCAACGATGGCGGCAAGGGCGGTATTCTGGGTGGCCAGCGCGACCTGGACATGGAACTGCAGGTCCCATTCGGAATCACGGAAACACTTCTCGTTGCGGGCTTTCTCCTGAATTTCCATTAGCTTCATGATGTCCTGTTTGGTCACCTGAGTCGCGGCGAATTCAGCGATATTGCTCTCAATTAACTGACGGGCCTGGAGTAATTCAAACGGGCCATAGTTGGCGAATTCCAGCGATTCGTCCACCACCTGTTGGTATTTCGGGTGGTTGGAAATAACGTGGATGCCGGAGCCTTTGCGGACTTCAACATAGCCTTCGACTTCCAGCATGATGATGGCTTCGCGAACCACGGTGCGGCTGACGCTTTTTTCATCGGCGATGAAGCGCTCTGCGGGCAGCTTATCCCCTACAAGGTAGACGCCTTGTTCGATACGCGTCTTTAGCTCAGCGGCAAGCTGCTGATAGAGACGGCGCGGTTCACTGATTTCCATATTCGCTCCCGGAAGATGGCGACAATATTCGATTTGTTATACCACTTTTACGCGCTTTCCACCACTGGAAGCCACAAAAAAAGCCGCCTTAAAAGGCGGCTTAGTCGGTGCAAAATCATCTTGCAGTCTAGCTTTGCGTCACCGGTTTACTGGTATTGAGCGGCGTCGAGTCATCGTCGGCCGATTTGTTTTTCAGTACCGTCCAGATAACCAGCGCGCCGAGTAAGTCGAAGACCGCCAGCACCGCAAACAGTGGGCTGAAGCCGATGGTATCCGCCAGCGCGCCGACGACCAGCGCGAATAGGGTGCTGGCCAGCCATGCGGCCATCCCGGTCAGGCCGTTGGCGGTCGCCACTTCGTTACGACCAAAGACGTCGGAAGAGAGGGTGATCAGCGCACCGGACAAGGCCTGATGAGCAAAACCGCCGACGCACAGCAGCGCAATCGCCACATACGGGCTGGTGAACAGGCCAATCATGCCAGGACCAATCATCAGCAGGGCGCCCATCGTTACGACCATTTTACGTGAGACGATAAGATTCACGCCAAACCAGCGCTGGAACAGCGGAGGCAAATAGCCGCCGACGATGCAGCCGAGGTCGGCGAACAGCATCGGCATCCAGGCGAACATGGCGATCTCTTTCAGGTTAAAGCCGTAAACCTTAAACATGAACAGCGGGATCCAGGCGTTGAAAGTACCCCAGGCCGGTTCTGCGAGGAAGCGCGGCAGCGCAATACCCCAGAACTGACGGTTACGCAGGATCTGCCACGGCGACATTTTCTTCGCGTTGTTGGTCTGATGCTGAGATTCCTGGCCGCCGATGATGTAGTCACGTTCTTCATCGGTGAGTTTTTTCTGATCGCGCGGGTGTTTGTAGAAAATCAGCCAGGCCATCGCCCAGGCGAAGCTCAGAACCCCGGAAATAATAAATGCCATCTGCCAGCTATGCATGACAATCGCCCATACCACCAGCGGCGGAGCAATCATCGCGCCGATGGAAGAGCCGACGTTGAAGTAGCCGACGGCGATGGAACGCTCTTTCGCCGGGAACCATTCGGAGCTGGCTTTCAGACCGGCTGGAATCATCGCCGCTTCCGCTGCGCCGACCGCGCCGCGGGCCAGCGCCAGGCCGCCCCAGCTCCCTGCCAGCGCCGTTGAACCGCAGAATACCGCCCAGGCGATAGCAAAGAAGGCGTAGCCAATTTTGGTGCCAAGCACATCCAGCACATAGCCGGCAACCGGCTGCATAACGGTATATGCAGCGGAGTAGGCGGCGATGATATAAGAATATTGTTGGGTTGAAATGTGCAACTCTTCCATCAGCGTCGGTGCAGCCGCCGCTACGGTGTTACGAGTCAGGTAACCCAGCACGGTGCCCAGCGTCACCAGTGCGATCATATACCAACGTAACCCTTTAATTTTACGCATGTAAAACCTCATCGTTGTTGTCTCTCCGCAGCGTCTGCGGCCATCTTTCCCCTCGTTAAGAGGAGCTGGATGGGGAAACGGAGGGTTCAGGACGTGAACTGAACCTTGCCATCAGTGGTTAAAGTGAAACCGGCATCCCTACCGTTTAAGCCGATGTTATTCACACCGGTAATGCATTCCGTCGGTTTATATGTTGCGACGGCAGAAAGATAACTTGTCATACAACTTTAAAAGTTGAGTACTGTCACAAAAGTGGGAAAGTTTGTAGGGACATTAATCGCGTCAATTAAAGCCAGTACTGGCGCGGCTTGCAGCGATGTTTACTCCTTTGGTGGTGCTTTTTTTGTCGACGTTTATTGATCTAACTCACGAAAAATACTTCGGCCTGTAGAAATTGGTGTGATAACTTTGTCAGCATTAGAGTCAATCATCTGATGGGCTCCTTGATGGGGCGAAGAGGACACGACAATGACACCGTTTATGACCGAAGATTTTCTGCTTGATACCGAGTTTGCCCGCCGTCTGTACCACGATTACGCCAAAGATCAGCCGATTTTCGACTACCACTGCCACCTTCCGCCGCAGCAGGTTGCCGAAAATTATCGTTTTAAGAACCTGTATGACATCTGGCTGAAAGGCGACCATTACAAATGGCGCGCGATGCGTACCAACGGCGTGGCGGAGCGCCTGTGTACCGGCGATGCTTCCGATCGCGAGAAATTTGACGCCTGGGCGGCGACCGTTCCTCATACCATCGGTAACCCGCTATACCACTGGACGCATTTAGAGCTGCGCCGTCCTTTTGGTATTACAGGTAAGTTACTGTCGCCAGCCACGGCGGATGAAATCTGGAACCAGTGTAATGAGTTGCTGGCTCAGGAGTCGTTCTCCGCTCGTGGAATCATGAAGCAGATGAATGTGAAGATGGTGGGGACGACCGACGATCCGATTGATTCACTGGAGCATCATGCGGCGGTCGCTAAAGATAGTACTTTTGATATCAAGGTATTGCCGAGCTGGCGCCCGGATAAAGCGTTCAACATCGAGCAGGCCACTTTTAACGATTACATGAGCAAGCTTGGCGAAGTCTCCGATACCGAGATTCGCCGTTTTGCCGATCTGCAAAGCGCGCTGACTAAGCGTCTGGATCACTTTGCCGCTCACGGCTGTAAAGTTTCCGACCACGCGCTGGACGTGGTGCTGTTCGCTGAAGCCACTGATAGCGAACTGGATAGCATTCTGGCGCGCCGTCTGGCGGGCGAAACGCTCAGCGAGCATGAAGTCGCGCAGTTCAAAACGGCGGTGCTGGTGTTCCTCGGTGCGGAATACGCGCGCCGCGGCTGGGTACAGCAGTACCACATCGGCGCGCTGCGTAACAACAACCTGCGTCAGTTCAAACTGTTAGGGCCGGATGTTGGCTTCGACTCCATCAACGATCGTCCGATGGCTGAAGAGCTATCAAAGCTGCTGAGCAAGCAGAACGAAGAAAACCTGCTGCCGAAAACCATTCTGTACTGCCTGAACCCACGCGATAACGAAGTGCTGGGCACCATGGTCGGTAACTTCCAGGGCGAAGGCATGCCGGGCAAGATGCAGTTCGGTTCCGGCTGGTGGTTCAACGATCAGAAAGACGGCATGGAACGTCAGATGACCCAGCTGGCGCAGCTTGGTCTGCTGAGCCGCTTTGTCGGTATGCTGACCGACAGCCGCAGCTTCCTCTCCTACACCCGCCATGAATACTTCCGCCGTATTCTGTGCCAGATGATCGGCCGCTGGGTGGCTGCTGGCGAAGCACCTGCGGATATCGCGCTGCTGGGCGAGATGGTGCAAAACATCTGCTTTAACAATGCGCGTGATTACTTCGCCATTGAATTGAACTAAGGCCTGAGGTCGGTTGATATGCAATACATTAAAATCCATTCGCAGGATAACGTCGCGGTGGCGCTGGCGGATATGGCGTCAGGAACCGTGGTGACGATTGATAACGATACCGTCACCCTCCGCCAGGATGTTGTCCGCGGTCATAAGTTCGCGCTGCGGGCCATTGCGAAAGGTGAAAACGTCATTAAGTACGGGTTGCCGATTGGTCATGCGCTGGCGGATATCGCGCCGGGCGAGCATGTTCATGCGCACAATACGCGTACCAATCTGAGCGATCTCGACGCGTATCGCTATCAACCTGACCGGGTTGAACAACCGGCGCAGCCTGCGGATCGCGACGTTGAGATTTATCGTCGCGCCAGTGGTGAAGTCGGCGTGCGTAACGAGTTATGGATCCTGCCGACCGTGGGCTGCGTTAACGGTATCGCCCGGCAGATCCAGAACCGTTTCCTGAAAGAGACCAACGACGCAGAGGGCACCGACGGTGTCTTCCTTTTCAGCCACACCTACGGCTGCTCGCAGTTGGGAGATGACCACATCAACACCCGTACCATGCTGCAAAACATGGTCCGTCACCCGAATGCCGGGGCGGTGCTGGTGATTGGCCTCGGCTGCGAGAACAACCAGGTGGATGCCTTCCGTGAAACTCTGGGGGATTTTGACCCGGAACGCGTGCACTTCATGGTTTGCCAGCATCAGGAAGATGAAGTGGAAGCGGGAATTGAGCATCTTCACCAGCTCTATGAAGCGATGCGCCATGATAAACGCGAAGCGGGTAAGCTGAGCGAGCTCAAGTTTGGCCTTGAGTGCGGCGGCTCGGACGGCCTGTCCGGCATTACCGCTAACCCAATGCTGGGGCGTTTTTCTGACTATCTGATTGCGAACGGCGGCACCACGGTGTTGACCGAAGTGCCGGAAATGTTCGGCGCCGAGCAGCTGCTGATGAGCCACTGTCGCGACGAAGAGACCTTCGGCAAACTGGTCACTATGGTCAATGATTTTAAACAGTATTTTATCGCCCACGACCAGCCTATCTATGAGAATCCGTCGCCGGGTAACAAAGCGGGCGGTATCACGACGCTGGAAGATAAGTCGCTTGGCTGCACGCAGAAAGCCGGTTCCAGCCAGGTGGTTGACGTTCTGCGCTACGGCGAACGTTTGAAAGTCCACGGGTTGAATCTGTTGAGCGCGCCGGGTAACGACGCGGTGGCGACCAGCGCGCTGGCGGGCGCCGGCTGTCATATGGTGCTGTTTAGTACCGGTCGCGGCACCCCTTATGGTGGTTTCGTACCGACGGTAAAAATCGCTACCAACAGCGAGCTGGCGGCGAAGAAAAAGCACTGGATTGATTTCGATGCCGGGCAGTTGATTCACGGGAAAGCGATGCCGCAGGTGCTGGAGGAGTTTGTCGATCTGATCGTTGATATCGCCAACGGCAAGCAAACCTGCAACGAACGCAATGATTTCCGCGAACTGGCTATCTTTAAAAGCGGCGTCACGCTGTAACGGCAGTGACCACCGCGGTGTTTGCAAGGTCGGATAAGCGCAACGCCATCCGACAATATTGAACTCTCCCCGGTCGCGCTCACGCTTACCGGGGCTACCAGCCGAATACCGGACCGTAGGCCTGATAAGCGTAGCGCCATCAGGCAATGCTTTAACTACGCAGGGCGTTTTTCGCCAGCTGTTCGTCTTCGGCCATACAGGCCGCAGCGGTAAACAGCGCATCGGTTGATGAGTTGAGCGCCGTTTCGCAGGAGTCCTGCAGCACGCCGATAATAAAGCCGACGGCGACGACCTGCATGGCGACATCGTTCGGAATACCGAACATGTTACAGGCCAGCGGGATCAGCAGCAGTGAACCGCCCGCCACTCCGGAAGCGCCGCAGGCGCACAGTGAAGCCACAACGCTCAGCAGCAGCGCTGTCGGCAGGTCCACCGGAATATTCAACGTATGCACCGCCGCCAGCGTTAGCACGGTGATAGTAATCGCCGCGCCCGCCATATTGATGGTCGCCCCCAGTGGAATAGATACCGAATAGGTATCGCGATCCAGATTCAGCTTCTCGCACAGCGCCATATTCACCGGAATGTTGGCGGCGGAGCTGCGGGTAAAGAAGGCGTAGACGCCGCTTTCACGCAGGCAGGTCAGCACCAGCGGATACGGGTTACGGCGGATTTTCCAGAATACCAGCAGCGGGTTAATCACCAGCGCCACCAGCAGCATGCAGCCGACCAGCACCAGCAGCAGCTGGGCGTAGCCCCACAATGTGTCGAAACCGGTCGTCGCCAGCGTCGAGGCGACCAGGCCAAAAATACCCAGCGGCGCAAAACGGATGACCATCTTGACGATAAAAGTCACGGCGTGCGAGACGTCGTTAATCAGGTTTTTAGTGCTGTCGTTACCGTGGCGCAGCGCGAAGCCCAGGCCCACCGCCCACACCAGAATACCGATGTAGTTGGCGTTCAGCAGCGCGTCGATAGGATTAGCCACCATACTCATCAGCAGTCCGCGCAGCACCTCTACAATCCCCGACGGCGGTGTGATGCTGTCCGCCGCGCTGGTCAGATGCAGCGTAGAAGGGAAAACAAAGCTAAACAGCACCGCGGTGAGCGCCGCGCTGAAGGTGCCCAGCAGATAGAGAAACAGAATCGGGCGGATACTGGTTTTTTGTCCGTGCTGATGGTTAGCGATCGACGCCATCACCAGCATTAATACCAGTACCGGCGCGACTGCTTTTAGCGCGCCGACGAACAGCGTTCCCAGCAGCCCGACCGCGATAGCGGCCGGTTTCGAGACCAGCGCCAGTATCACGCCAAGTACCAGTCCCAACAGGATTTGTTTCACCAGACTGCCATGCGCCAGGCGCTGCAGCAGCCCCGACGGGCGGGTTTGTGTTGTCATAAATCATTCCTTCCAGTGATGTAGCAGTCCATCCCGGCGACGTATTATTTGTTACGTTTATGTCCGGATGTAAATGAATGTTTGCATGGTCGAGTATACGGAAAGAACGCGAGGGAGGAAGCGTAATCTACTGTTTCTTACGCGCCGATCTTGTTTTTT
The DNA here is from genome assembly GCF_051207495.1 of Klebsiella sp. K-3. Classification (NCBI taxonomy): domain Bacteria; kingdom Pseudomonadati; phylum Pseudomonadota; class Gammaproteobacteria; order Enterobacterales; family Enterobacteriaceae; genus Klebsiella; species Klebsiella sp. K-3. The sequence goes on from NZ_JBPNXF010000008.1 coordinate 152,039, forward strand.
AACTATGTATTAACGTTTTTGTGACATAGATAAAGATTATGCGCGGGAAGCCTGAAGCAGTGATGCGTATCCCGGCCAGATACGCGATATCTGACCGGGAGCAGGGAGTTATTGCAGCTGTTTCTTCTTATCGTTCTGTTTGTTCACCCAGGCGTTAATCAGCAGCGTCGCCGCCAGAATGCCGCCCACCACGCCGAGGGAAACGGCAATCGGAATGTGGTAGAAATCGACGATCAGCATCTTGATACCGATAAACACCAGGATCACCGACAGGCCATACTTCAGCATCGAGAAGCGTTCGGCCACACCCGCCAGCAGGAAATACATCGCACGCAGACCGAGAATCGCAAATAGGTTAGAGGTCAGCACGATAAACGGGTCGGTGGTCACCGCGAAAATCGCCGGGATGCTATCAACGGCGAAAATCACGTCGCTCAGCTCAACCAGGATCAGCACCAGCAGCAGCGGCGTGGCGAACAGTACGCCGTTTTTACGGGTGAAGAAGCGCTCGCTCTCGATTTTATCCGTCATACGCAGATGGCTGCGGATCCAACGCACCAGTGGCTTATCGCCGATCCCGGAATCATCTTCTTTCGCCAGCGCCATTTTCACCCCGGTAAACAGCAGGAACGCGCCGAACACGTACAGTAGCCATTCGAACTGCGAAATCAGCCAGCTGCCGGTGAAGATCATAATGGTACGCAGGACAATCGCCCCGAGGACGCCATACACCAGTACCCGGCGCTGTAGCGCAGGCGGCACGGCAAAGTAGCTAAAGAGCATTAACCAGACGAAGACGTTATCGACCGCCAGTGATTTTTCAATCAGATAACCGGTGAGGAAGGCTAACGCCTGCGGATCGGCGACGGCGCGGCCCTGCGTTTGCACCAGGTACCACCAGAAAGCGGCGTTAAACAGCAGGGAGAGGGTGACCCACAGGATGGACCAACCGGCGGCCTGCTTCATGGTCATGGTATGCGCACCGCGCCTTCCCTGAAGCAGTAAATCGATCGCCAGCATGATGACCACGACTACAGCGAATCCGCCCCATAACAACGGCGTGCCGACACTATTCATTGCGTTATTCCTTACATAAAAACAAAACGGCTGTCGTCGGAAGACGGCAGCCGCTGCGCTTTTATGCATAGACCTCGCCTTCCGGCAAGGTCTCACTTACAACAAGACGGGAACTGGACCCTTGGTCTTGTTGCCCGGCGACCGGATGCGGTTTTGCACGCATCGTAATGACGATCGACCGGCCAGGAAGTTACTCCCCTTTGCACGTAACAAAGTATTACAAGTTATAAAGGGCGTCAATGGAGGTCGAGGGCCCATTTACACTGCTTTACGCGATATACCCGTCATACTTCAAGCTGCAGGTGCGTTGGCTGCGTGCGTTCACCCCAGTCACATAGTTATCTATGCTCCTGGGGATTCGCGCACTTGCCGCCTTCCTGCAACTTGAATTATTTAGGGTATAGGTTGAGTATCCGCCGGGAAGACCACGCCGGTCTGGCGACGTATTTCGCTAAGCAGTTTTGCCGTAATGCGGCTGACCTCAAGCCCGGGATGATCGACGTCGTTGGCTTCCACCAGCCGCGCGAACGCTTCCGCTTCATACAGCATAGTATTGATGTGCTGAGGCTGGGTGAGATCCTGCGCTTTGCCGCCGCGTGGAATAAAGGCCACCTTCTGGCATTCGGAGATTTTCTCAATCACCAGCGCGCCTTCTTCACCCTGGATTTCGCTAGGGATAGTGGAGTCGCTGACCTTCGAGTGGTGCAAGGTGACATCGAAATCGCCGTAGCTCAGCACCACCGTACCCTGGCCATCAACGCCGCTCGCCAGCAGGCTGGCGCTGGCATGGACCGCTTGCGGTTCGCCCCACAGCGCGACCGCCGAGGCGAGGCAGTAAAAACCGATATCCATAATCGAGCCATTGGAAAAAGCCGGGTTGAAAGTATTCGGGTTTTCGCCGTCGAGATAGCGCTGGTAGCGCGACGAGTACTGACAGTAGTTGATGAAGGCTTTGCGCAATTTGCCCACTTTATCGAGCGCTTCGCGCAGCAGCAGGAAGTTGGGCAGGCTGGCGGTTTTGAAGGCTTCAAACAGCACCACGTTGTTTTCTTTAGCCATGGCAATCGCCGCTTCGACTTCCTGCAGGTTTGATGCCAGCGGCTTTTCGCAAATCACGTGCTTTTTATGGCTCAGGAACAGGCGAGTTTGCGGGAAGTGCAGCGAGTTCGGACTGGCAATATAGACCGCGTCAACGTCAGGACTCTGCGCCAGTTCATCGAGCGAAGTAAACAGATGCTCGACCGGGTAGTCATTAGCGAAAGCTTGCGCCTGTTCAAGGCTGCGGGAATAAATCGCGGTGAGTTTAAATTTACCGGTTTCATGGGCGGCATCGACAAACTGCTTAGTAATCCAGTTTGTGCCAACAACTGCGAAACGTATCATAAACGTTGACGAACTCCGTTAAAGGGGACCTTTCGTCACTCTAGCACGCCATGATGACAAAACGAGTGCGCTATCACGCAGAACGGTTTAACGAAAGGTGCGTCAGCCACAGGCGGGTATCAAACTCTAGCTGGTGGTACTGCGGCTCCATATGACAGCACAACTGATAGAAGGCTTTGTTGTGATCCTTCTCTTTTAAATGCGCCAGTTCATGAACCACGATCATACGCAGAAACGCTTCCGGCGCGTCGCGAAACACCGTCGCTACGCGAATTTCCGCTTTAGCTTTTAGTTTGCCGCCCTGAACGCGGGAAATAGCGGTATGCAGACCAAGCGCGTTCTTCAGCACGTGGATTTTACTGTCGTACATCACCTTATTGATTGGCGCCGCCCCGCGCAGATAGCGGGCCTTCAGATCCTGGGTATATTGATATAACGCCTTATCGCTGTTGACATCATGCCCCTGCGGATAGCGCTTTTGCAGCACCTCGCCGAGGCGACCTTGCTCGATTAAAGTCGTCACCTGCGACAGCAGCGATTCGGGGTAACCCTGAAGGTAAGGTAGCGTGTTCATGGTGAAAAAAGTTTACTTCTCCGGAGAATTGAGCGATAACACGCGCGAATTTTAGCATTTCGGAGGGGCGATGAGCCAGGTAGAGTTAAACGGTGAGTTATTCACATTAGAGCGGTTCCCACCTAACGCTGAAGAAGAAGCGCTTCAGGCATGGGAAGCGGCGGATGAATATCTGCTGCAACAGGTGAATGACGTCGACGGCCTGACGCTCATCTTCAACGACGGCTTCGGCGCGCTCTCCTGCGCGCTGGCGGAGCGTAACCCGTTCAGCATCAACGACTCCTTTATTTCCGAGCTGGCGACTCGCCACAACCTGCGGATGAACGGTATCGATGAAGAGAGCGTGCGCTTTCAGGATAGCCTGAGCCCGCTGCCGGTCGCGCCGGCGCTGGTGCTGATTAAGGTGCCAAAACAGCTGGCGCTGCTGGAACAGCAGCTGCGCGCGCTGCGCGAAGTGGCGACGCCGGAAACCCGCATTATCGCCGCGGCGAAAGCCCGAGATGTGCACAACTCGACGTTGGCGCTGTTTGAAAAAATCCTCGGTACCACCACCACCTCGCTGGCGTGGAAAAAAGCGCGTCTGATCCACTGCGTTTTCACCGCCCCTAAGCTTGCCGAAGCGCCGCAAACCTACAGCTGGAAGCTGGACGGCACGCCGTGGACCATCCATAACCATGCCAACGTTTTTGCCCGCAGTGGCCTGGATATCGGCGCGCGTTTCTTCCTACAGCATTTACCGTCTGATTTAGAAGGCGAGATCGCCGATCTTGGCTGCGGCAATGGGGTGATTGGCCTGCAGGCGCTGGCGCAAAACCCAAACGCCAGCGTGATGTTCACCGATGAGTCGCACATGGCGGTGGCTTCCAGCCGTTTGAACGTCGAGCGCAACCTGCCGGACGATATCGAACGCTGTGAATTCATGGTCAACAATTCGCTTTCCGGCATTGAGCCTGACCGCTTTACGGCGATTCTGTGTAATCCGCCGTTCCATCAGCAGCACGCTATTACCGACCATATTGCCTGGCAGATGTTTAACGATGCCCGCCGCAGCCTGAAATACGGCGGCGAGCTGTACGTCGTCGGCAACCGCCACCTCGATTACTTCCGTAAGCTGAAGCGCGCTTTTGGTAATTGCACGACCATTGCGACGAACAATAAGTTTGTCATTTTGAAAGCAACGAAGGTGCGTAAGCAGCGCTGATGCATGTCGCTGCTTCCCCCGGCTTGCGGCTGTCGCCTTAGCCGGGCTACCGACTGTCGCTTTAGCCGGGCTACCGTTCGGGATTATCGTGGTAGCCCGGGGAAGACGCATCGAGCCGCCCCCGGGACACGGCTAAATCGCCAGCGCCAGTTTTGTGCCCTGGGCAATCGCCCGGCGCGCATCCAGCTCCGTCGCCACGTCGCAACCGCCGATTAAATGCACCGTTTTCCCCGCCGCGCGCAGCGGTTCCGCCAGCTCGCGGCGCGGTTCCTGACCGGCGCAGATAATTACCTGATCGACCGCCAACAGTTGGCGCTCGCCGCCGATAGTGACGTGTAATCCTTCATCATCGATCTTTTCATAGCTGACCGCCGGGATCATTTTCACGCCGCGCGCCAGCAGCGTCGCGCGGTGGATCCAACCGGTGGTTTTGCCGAGCCCTTCGCCCGGCTTGCTGGCTTTGCGCTGTAGCATCACAATCTGTCGCGGGCTTTTACTCAACTGCGGGCCTTCAGCACTCAGCCCTCCCGCCGTTTTCAGGCTGGTATCGATACCCCATTCGCGGCAGAACTCGCCGATATCCTGGCTGGTGGCCGCACCCGACTGGCTTAAATACATCGCGGTGTCGAAGCCGATGCCTCCGCAGCCGATAATCGCCACCTTCGCGCCAACCGGCGCTTTATCGCGCAAGACATCCAGGTAGCTCAGCACTTTGGGATGTTCGATCCCGTCGATCGCCGGCAGGCGCGGGGCGATACCGGTGGCGAGGATCGTCTCATCGAACGCCAGCAGATCGTCTGCCGTGACGCGGGTGTTCAGGCGTAGATCGACACCATGAAGATCGAGCATGGTGCGGTAGTAACGCAACGTCTCGTGAAACTCCTCTTTGCCGGGGATCTGTTTGGCGATATTAAACTGGCCGCCGATCTCAGAGAGCGCATCGAACAACGTGACGTGATGACCACGGGCGGCGGCGTTAACGGCGAAGGCCAGACCGGCAGGCCCGGCGCCGACGACCGCCAACCGTTTAGGCGCGTTGGCGGGCTGGACCGGCATCAGGGTTTCATGACAGGCGCGCGGGTTGACCAGACAGGAGGTGACTTTGCCGACGAAGATCCGATCGAGGCACGCCTGGTTGCAACCGATGCAGGTATTGATCTCCCCGGCGCGATCGCGCTGCGCTTTCGACATAAATTCAGCGTCGGCAAGGAAAGGGCGGGCCATCGATACCATATCGGCATCGCCGCGGGCGAGAATACCCTCCGCGACCTGCGGATCGTTGATGCGGTTGGTGGTGATCAACGGGATCGACACCGCGCCTTTCAGCTTGCGGGTGACCCAGCTGAAAGCTCCGCGCGGTACCGGCGTGGCGATGGTCGGAATGCGCGCTTCGTGCCAGCCAATCCCGGTGTTGATAATTGTCGCTCCCGCCGCTTCAATCGCTTTGGCCAGCGTGATGACTTCCGCCAGCGTGCTGCCGCCGTTGACCAGATCGAGCATCGACAGGCGGTAGATGATAATGAAATCGTGGCCGGCGCGCTGGCGCACCGCCTTAACCACCTCTACGGCGAAACGCATGCGCCTGACATAATCGCCGCCCCATTGGTCGTCGCGCTGGTTGGTGCGCGCGGCGAGAAATTCGTTAATCAGATAGCCCTCAGAGCCCATCACTTCGACGCCGTCATAGCCCGCTTCACGCGCCAGTTGGGCGCAATGGGCAAAATCATCGATCAGCGTCAGGATCTCATCGTGGCTCAGTTCATGGGGTGTAAAACGGTTAATCGGCGCCTGTAGCGCCGAAGGGGCCACTAGCGCGGGCTGGTAGCTGTAGCGCCCGGTATGCAGGATCTGCAGGGCGATTTTGCCGCCTTCCTGATGGACCGCGTCGGTAATATGGCGATGGTGCGCCAGATGGCTGGCATCGTTGAGTACCGCGCCGCCGGCCATGGTCACCCCGGAAGGCGCCGGAGCGATGCCGCCGGTGACGATCAGCGCCACGCCGTGACGGGCGCGTTCGGCGTAAAAGGCCGCCAGCCGCTGCGCGCCGTCCGGTAACTCTTCCAGGCCGGTGTGCATTGAGCCCATCAACACGCGGTTTTTGAGCGTTGTGAAGCCCAGCTCAAGCGGGGCGAAAAGCGACGGATAGCGGCTCATAGTGGCTTCCAATGTAAAATTATTGTTATGTGGTCGGATGAGTTACTAATTTAGCCGTCGCGGAGAAAAAGGGAAAAGGGGAGTGCGGTGATTGTGATGGGATTCAAAGAACGGAAATCGTTGTCCCTCACCCCGGCCCTCTCCCAAAGGGAGAGGGGGAAAGGCGGATCGGTACCGGTGGTTAGGGTGACGGGGAAGACGCTACGCGCTGGCGGCGCTCCAGGCCCGGTGCTTGCCACATCGATGTTGTCAGGCCGCTATCGACAAGGCCAAGCTGATCGGCGTACACCGTCTGCCACTTGCTCATCATCTCCTGATACAGCTCGCGATGCTGCGGATTTGGGGTGAACTCGCGGTGCCAGCTCACTAACCGTTCTCCTGTACTGGCCATATCGCCATACAGTCCGGCGCCGGTTCCGGCGGCGATGGCGCAGCCCAGAGCGGTGGCTTCGCGGACCACCGGCACCCGCACCGGCAGGCCGGTGACGTCGCTGAGGATTTGGCTCCACAGCGCGCCTTTAGAGCCGCCGCCGGCAAACACCAGGCTCTCGAATGTCACGCCGGAGAACTGTGAAATCTGCGCCAGGTTGCAGGCGGAGACAATCGCCGCGTTCTCCTCCAGCGCGCGGAACAGGGTCGCTTTGTTGCACTTCTCCGGATCGATGGAGAGGTTAATAAACGACGGCGCGGCGTGGTACCACTGCTTAAAGTGCATGGCGTCGGAAAAAATAGGCATCACGCCGTGGGAACCGGCGGGCACGCGGCTGGCCATCTCCTCCAGCAGCGAATAGGCATCGACGCCGAGCCGCTCGGCAATCAGTTTTTCTTCAGCGCAGAAGGCGTCGCGAAACCAGCGCATGGTCAGCCCGGTAAAGAAACTGATCGATTCCGCCTGCGCCATGCCGGGAATGACATGAGGATTGACGCGAATATTCATCTGCGGATCGGTACGCACCTGCGGCAGGTTGACCACCTGCTGCCAGAAAGTGCCGCCGAGTACCGCAGTTTGCCCGGCGCGCACCACCCCAAGGCCCAGGCAGCCGAGCTGGACGTCGCCGCCGCCCATCACCACCGGCGTCCCGGCGCGCAGGCCGCTCTGCTGTGCCGCCGCTTCGGTGACGGCGCCCAGCAGGGTCCCGGTCTCTTTGACCGGCGACAGCATATCGGCGCGCAGCCCGGCCATATCCAGCAGCGCCGGGCGCCAGTCGCGGCTGAACAGATCGAGCATGCCGGTGGTGCCGGCGTTTGACGGGTCGACCGCCAGCTCGCCGGAAAGTTTCGCCGCCAGCCAGTCGCTGATCATGGTGATGGTCGCCGCTTTGCGGTAGATATCGGGGCGGTGGTGCGCCAGCCACAGCAGGCGCGGCATGGCGCTTAGCGCCAGGGTTTGTCCCGAGACCTCGTACACCTCGGATTCAAAACGATAGTCGTGGATCTCCTTAAGCTCCGCCACTTCGCGGCTGGCGCGGGCATCGACGTTGGCGCAGGCCCAGATGGCCTCGCCGTTGCGGTCATAGAGGACGATCCCTTCGCGCATCGAACAGCAGGCGATGGATTGAATGTCGGCGGCGGAGAGCCGGGCGGCGTCGAGCGCCTGGCGAATGCACTGGCAGGCCAGCTGCCAGTTGGTGGTAAGGTCGAACTCCATCGAGCCGGGGACGTTATCAACGCTCAGGTGTTTCCATTCGGCCTGGCCTACCGCCAGCTGGCGGCCATTAAGATCGAAAATGACCGCCCGAATGCTGCCGGTCCCGGCATCTAACGCTAACAGGTAACTCATGACATGCGCCTCGCTGTTGTCGCGCGGCGCCAGGCCGTCAGGAGGCCAGTGCGAGCACCGCGCGTGCTGTTGTCTCTTCCGTTACCAGGCCATTAATGCGCTTGCCAATCAGAGCGGCATGAATCGCCTGCGCTTTTTGTTCGCCCCCGGCGACGCCGACGATGGTTGGCAGCTGCGCCAGTTCATCGAGGGTTACGCCGAGGAGTTCCCGATGGATCTCCAGTCCTTCTACCGGCCGGCCGTCAGCCTGCAGGAAATAACCTAAAATGTCGCCGACCGCGCCTTTGCGCGCGTACATCAGCTGTTCACCCTCGCTGATATATCCGGAGCGTAAAATGGTGGCGTCGCGCCGCTGCTCGATGGCGCCAATGCCAACCACCGCCGCGTCCGCCGCCGTTGCCGCCAGCATCACGTCGCGCACGCTCGACTCGCGGCGCAGGATCTCGGCGACCTCCGCCGAAGAGACCCGCAGCGGCGCCGGAATAATGCTGACGCTGCAGGCGGCATCAAGCTGGCCGATGCCGGTCATATAGGGGCCGACGCCGCCGGAGAGGGTCACCAGCCGCACCTGCTGCGAGCCGATAAAGCCGCTGAGATGCTGCAGGCAGCTCATGGTGGCTTCGCCGAAGCCGACTGCCAATAATTGCCCCGGTTGCAGAATGCCCATCAGCGACTGCGCCGCGCCGATCCCCAGCCGGGTATTCATCGGTGGAGTGTTGAGCGCTGGCAGTACGCGGGCAAGCTTGAGGCCAAAGCGTTGCTGGAGTTCACTTTCCAGCGCCAGACAGCCCTCATAGCGCGAGTTGATCTGCACGCGGATCACCCCGGACTGACGGCCTTTCTCCAGCAGGCGAGAAATCTTCAGTCGCGGCAACCCTAAACGCTCGCCGATGTCATTTTGCGTCAGGCCGTCGTGGTAGTAGCACCACGCCACCCGCGCCACCAGCTCTTCCTCGGCTAACGCCAGCCCGGCGTAGCGGTTCTCTTCCGTAATGCGTTTTTCGCTCATAAATTGAACTCTTATAAAAATTTAGATCATATGTTCGCTATTGCGCGGTCGGAAAGTGTGAGCCGACTGGCAAAACGGATCTTTCATCGCTGGCGCCTTTTTTCCTGACGATCTAAAGCGCCAAACTGTGATCTTCGCACGGTTGTAAATATAGTTCACGGTCTACGCTTTTGAACATTATTAAATCTAAAAATCATTTGTTCAATCGAGGCGCGACGATGAAGCCACTGCTTGAAGCTCGCCAGATTTGCAAACAGTTCTCCGGCGTTGCGGTGCTGAAAGGCATCGATTTCACGCTAGGCGCGGGACAGGTGCATGCGCTGATGGGGGGGAACGGCGCGGGTAAATCGACGCTGATGAAGATCATCGCCGGTGTTGAAACGCCGGACAGCGGTGAACTGACGATCGGCGACCGCGCGTTTGCGCGCCTCAGCCCGGCGCTGGCGCACCAGCTTGGCATCTATCTGGTGCCGCAGGAGCCGATGCTGTTTCCCAACCTCAGCGTGCGCGAGAACATTCTCTTCCGCCTGCCGAAGCGGGCGGATACCGCCGCGCGGTTGCAGGACAAACTGCAGCAGCTGAACTGCCAGATCAACCTCGATGCCAGCGCCAGCACGCTCGAGGTGGCCGATCAACAGATGGTCGAGATCCTGCGCGGGCTTATGCGCGAAGCCAGGATCCTGATCCTTGATGAACCCACCGCCTCTTTAACGCCGGGTGAAACCGAGAGACTGTTTAGCCAGATCCGCGCGTTACAGGCGCTGGACGTTGGGATCGTCTTTATCTCACACAAATTGCCCGAAATCCGCCAGCTTGCCAGCCATATTTCGGTGATGCGCGACGGCGCGGTGGTGCTGAGCGGCGAGACCGCGGCATACCGCGATGAGCAACTGATTAACGCGATGACGCCGGTCAGCCGCGACCATACGCTGAGCGACACGCAAAAGCTGTGGCTGTCGCTACCGGGTAACCGCCGTACGCAACCGCAGGACTTTCCCGTGCTGCGGGTGGAAGATCTCACCGGAGAAGGTTTTATCGATCTCAATCTGGAGATCCGCGCCGGAGAGATCGTCGGTCTGGCCGGGCTGGTGGGATCCGGGCGCACCGAATTTGCCGAAACCCTATACGGCCTGCGCCCACCGCGCGCCGGGCGGATCTGGCTGGAGAACCGCGAGATTAGCCGCGACAGCACCCGCGCCAGGTTGGCCAGCGGGCTGGTTTATCTGCCGGAAGACCGTCAGGTCTCGGGGCTGTTTCTTGATGCGCCGGTGCGCTGGAACACAGTGATGTTCAATCAGCCGTCATGGTGGCAGCAGGGGAAACGGGAGGCGGCGGTGGTTGAGCGCTATCACCGGGCGCTGGGGATCAAGCTGGCCGATGACGATCAGCCGGTGCGCACGCTCTCTGGCGGCAACCAGCAAAAAGTGCTGCTGGCGCGCTGTCTGGAAGCTAATCCGTTGCTGCTGATTGTCGATGAGCCGACGCGCGGCGTGGATGTCTCAGCCCGCGCCGATATCTATCAACTGCTAAAAAGCGTTGCCGCGCAAAACGTGGCGGTGCTGATGATCTCCTCCGATCTGGATGAGTTCGTCGGCCTTGCCGACCGGGTGCTGGTGATGCATCAGGGCCGCTACAGCGGCGAGCTGGCGCGGCAGGCGGTGACCGTCGATCGCATGATGACCCTGGCCTTCGGAGGGCAGGCATGAAAACGTTACTGAAGAATCGCGAACTGAGCGCCTTCTTTGCCATCGTGGCGCTCTTTATCGTGCTGGTGGCGCTCAATCCAGCCTATTTCAGCCTGCAGACCCTGGCGATGATTTTCGCCAGCTCGCAGATCCTCTGCCTGCTGGCATTGGGCGCGACGCTGGTGATGCTGACCCGCAATATTGATGTGTCGGTAGGCTCGACCGTTGGGCTGTGCGCCATCGCCGTCGGCGTGGCGCTGAACAACGGTTACGGGCTGGCGACGGCTATCGCCTTCGCGCTGGCGATTGGCGCGCTGGCCGGAGCTTTTAACGGCCTGCTGGTCGTGGGGCTGCGCATTCCGGCGATCGTCGCGACGCTCGGTACGCTGGGGTTGTATCGCGGAGTGATGTTGCTGTGGACCGGCGGGAAATGGATCGAGGGCTTGCCCGACAGCCTGAAATCGCTCTCGGAGCCCGCGTTTATTGGCGTGTCGCCGCTGGGCTGGCTGGTGCTGGCGCTGCTGCTGGCGGGCGGCTGGCTGCTGTCGCGCACCGCCTTTGGTCGTGATTTTTACGCCGTTGGCGATAATCTCGCCGCCGCGCGTCAGCTGGGCGTGGCGGTCAACCGCACGCGGATGCTGGCCTTTACCCTCAACGGCATGCTGGCGGCCTGCGCTGGGATCGTCTTCGCCGCGCAAATTGGTTTTGTGCCTAATCAGACCGGCAGCGGGCTGGAGATGAAAGCCATCGCCGCCTGCGTACTGGGCGGGATCTCGCTGCTCGGCGGCACCGGTACGCTGCTCGGCGCGTTTCTCGGCGCCTTTTTCCTCACCCAAATCGACACCGTGCTGGTGCTGTTCCGCCTTCCCGCCTGGTGGAATGACTTTATCGCCGGCCTGGTGCTGCTCGGCGTGCTGGTGCTCGATGGCCGCCTGCGTCAGGCGCTGGCCCGCCATCAGCGGGCGCTGAAGTACAGCCGTTTTCAGCCCGGTAACAAAGGAAGCAAACAGGTTGCCCGCTTTCCCGAACGCAAAAGCAAAGAGGTGGCTTAAATGAAGCTGAAGCTTAACTGGGAAAGCGCGCTGCTGGCGTTACTGATCGCGGAAATCCTGCTATTCGGCGCTTTGAATCCGCGCATGCTGGATCTCAATATGCTGCTCTTTAGCACCAGCGACTTTATCTGCATCGGCATCGTCGCGCTGCCGCTGACGCTGGTGATCATCAGCGGCGGGATCGATATTTCGCTGGGCTCGACCATCGGCCTGTGCGCCATCGCCCTCGGGGTGATGGCCCAGGCGGGCTGGCCGCTGTGGCTGGCGGTATCGCTGACGTTGCTATTGGGGCTGCTGTGCGGGTTACTCAACGCCGCGCTGATTCACTACACCGGCATCAGCCCGCTGGTGATCACCCTCGGGACGCTGTATCTGTACGGCGGCGGCGCGCTGCTGCTTTCCGGCATGGCCGGCGCGACCGGTTACGAGGGGATTGGCGGCTTCCCCGATAGCTTCACCGCCTTCGCCAATTTAACTTTCGCCGGACTGCCGCTGCCGCTGGTGCTATTCGCGATTATCACCTTTTTCTTCTGGCTACTGGCCCATCGCGGGCGCTTTGGCCGCCACCTCTTTTTACTCGGGCAAAACCCGCGCGCCGCGCGCTATGCCGCGCTGTCGGTGAACGGCATCCCGTACGTGCTGTATGGCCTGGTTGGCGTCGCCTCGGCGGCCGCGGCGCTGGTGATGGTCTCCTATTTCGGCTCGGCGCGTTCGGATTTAGGCCGCGACCTGCTGATGCCGGCGTTGACCGCGGCGGTGCTCGGCGGGGCCAATATTTACGGCGGCTCGGGATCGATACTGGGTACCGCGCTGGCGGCATTGCTGGTGGGGTATCTGCAACAGGGTTTACAGATGGTCGGCATCCCCAACCAGGTGTCGAGCGCGCTGTCAGGGGCGCTGTTGGTTGTGGTGGTGATGGGGCGCTCGCTGAGCCTGCACCGTGAATGGGTGCGCGCGACCTGGCGGCGTCTTTTCTCGCATAAAACAATCGGAGCATAAAATGAAATTAAAACTGATCGTGCTGGCGTTGGCGATGAGCGTAGTCACCGCCCAGGCGGCGGACCGCATCGCCTTTATTCCTAAGCTGGTCGGCGTTGGCTTCTTTACCAGCGGCGGCAACGGTGCGAAAGAGGCGGGGAAAGCGCTGGGCGTGGATGTCACCTATGACGGCCCAACCGAGCCCAGCGTCTCCGGCCAAGTGCAGCTTATCAACAACTTCGTCAACCAGGGCTACAACGCCATTATCGTTTCCGCCGTCTCGCCGGACGGCCTGTGCCCAGCGCTGAAGCGGGCGATGCAGCGCGGGGTGAAGGTCCTGACCTGGGATTCCGATACCAAGCCGGAGTGCCGCAGTATCTATATCAATCAGGGCACGCCGCAGCAGCTCGGCGGCCTGCTGGTCGAGATGGCGGAAAAGCAGGTCAGCAAACCTGCCGCCAAAGTCGCGTTTTTCTACTCCAGCCCAACGGTGACCGACCAGAACCAGTGGGTGAAGGAAGCCAAAGCCAAAATCGAAAAAGAGCATCCGCAGTGGCAAATCGTCACCACCCAGTTCGGCTATAACGATGCCACCAAATCGCTGCAAACTGCCGAGGGGATCTTAAAAGCGTATCCGGATCTCGATGCCATTATCGCGCCGGATGCCAATGCGCTGCCGGCGGCGGCGCAGGCGGCGGAGAACCTCAAGCGTCAGGGCGTGGCGATCGTCGGCTTTAGTACACCGAACGTGATGCGCCCGTACGTTGAGCGCGGCACGGTGAAAGCCTTTGGTCTGTGGGATGTGGTTCAGCAGGGCAAAATTGCGGTTAACGTCGCCGATCGATTGCTGAAAAAGGGCGATCTTAACGTAGGCGACAGCGTTGAGGTGAAAGATATCGGCCCGCTTAAGGTCGAGCCGAACAGCGTACAGGGTTACCAGTATGAGGCGAAGGGCAACGGTATCGTGCTGCTGCCGGAACGCGTGGTGTTCAGCAAAGAGAACATCAACAATTACGACTTCTGACGGAGGATGAGATGGCTGATTTAGACGACATCAAAGAGGGTAAGGACTTCGGTATCGACCGCCCGCAGCAGAACACGCTGTATACCCTGAAAGGCTGCGGCTCGCTAGATTGGGGCATGCAGTCGCGGCTGGCGCGCATCTTTAATCCGCACAGCAATCGCACGGTGATGCTGGCCTTCGATCACGGCTACTTCCAGGGGCCAACGACCGGGCTTGAGCGTATCGACCTGTCGATTGCGCCGCTGTTTGCCGACACCGACGTGCTGATGTGCACCCGCGGCGTATTGCGCAGCCAGGTACCGGCGGCCACCAATAAGCCGGTGGTGCTGCGCGCCTCCGGCGGCAATTCGATTTTGAGCGAACTCTCCAACGAATGCGTGGCGGTGGCGATGGAAGACGCGCTGCGTCTCAACGTTTGCGCGGTGGCGGCGCAGGTCTATATCGGCAGCGAATACGAACATCAGTCGATCAATAACATCATCAAACTGGTGGATGCCGGCAATCGCTACGGTATGCCGGTCCTGGCGGTTACCGGCGTCGGCAAAGAGATGACCCGCGACGCGCGCTACTTCTCGCTGGCCAGCCGGATTGCCGCCGAAATGGGGGCGCAGTTTGTGAAGACCTATTTCGTTGAGGAAGGCTTTGAAAAAGTGACCGCCAGCTGTCCGGTGCCGATCGTTATCGCCGGCGGTAAAAAACTGCCGGAGCATGAAGCGCTGGAGATGTGCTGGCGGGCGATCGACCAGGGGGCGTCCGGGGTGGATATGGGGCGCAATATCTTCCAGTCCAGCGCCCCGCGCGCGATGCTGAAGGCGGTGAAAAAGGTGGTGCATGAGAATCTGAACGCCCGCGAAGCGTATCAGTTCTGGCAGGAAGAGAAACAGGGAGAGCTGAAATGAACGTGACGCTGGTGGAGATCAATATTAAACCCGAGCGGGTGGATGAATTTCTCGAGGTGTTTCGCGCCAACCACGAAGGCGCGCTGCGGGAACCGGGCAACCTGCGCTTTGATGTCCTGCAGGATCCAGAGGTGAAAACTCGCTTTTTTATCTACGAAGCCTATAAAGACGATGAGGCGGTGCTGGCGCATAAGAAGACGCCGCACTATTTAGCCTGCGTCGAAAAGCTGGAGGAGATGATGTCGCAGCCGCGGCAGAAGCGCAGCTTTATCGGCCTGTTACCGGCGGTGTGAGGTTCCCTCTCCCTGTGGGAGAGGGTTAGGGTGAGGGGAAAATGCTACGGCTTACGGAAAAACTCGTTATACAACATATATAAATGCGCCGCGCTCCACGAGAAGTTGGGCGCTCCCTGCTGGGCGCCGGTCAGCGGATTGTAGTTCTCCTGAATCGGGCCATCGGCGGTTAAGCCTTTGGCGTGCTGGAAGAAGGCGTCCGCCAGCTTCAGCGCCTCATCGCGATGACCGTAGCGCTCCATTCCCTTCAGGCCGAACCAGAACTGATCCACCCACACTCGTCCGCGCCAGTAAATATCGGCGCCAAAGGCCGGGTTGGTCAGCGCGGCGGTGCCCAGCGGCACAAAGGTGTTGAACTCTTTCGGGTCGAACATCACCGAAACCACATCGTCAGCATGTTGCTGCGTCGCCGCGCCGTTAAACAGCGGCGACCAGCCTTCCGGCCCTTTGCCGCGCTCGACGATCGGTTTACCGGCGCAGCCGTTGGCCAGCGGTTGTTCCTCGATACGAATGTCGTAATAGAAGCGGGTCTGCGGGTCGAACATGCAGGTATTGATATAATCCGCCAGCTTCGCCGCCAGCGCCTGATAGCGCTTTGCTTCCTCCGCTTTGCCAAGAATCGTCGCCATCTGCGCCAGATAGTGGTTATCGCTGTACATATAGCTGGCCTGATCGACCGACTCCTGGAGCAGCGAATACCCCAGCAGGTTGCCGTTGCGGTCGCGGTTTTCGGCGAATTTCACCGTCCAGTCGCTGCGTTTGCCGCCGTTGGCGACGTATTTATCCAGCTGTTCTTTATCGATAAAACCAAATACCGCCGCATCGTCGCGCCCGGATTCCCACGATGCCGCTACCTGCGCCGGGATTTCGAGGCTGTCGTAATCGCCTTTGGCCGTCACCTGCTCGTAGGCGCTAAGGCCGGAAAACGTCTGCTTGGTTTGCCCTTTTTTCACCGTGAACAGCATGGCGCCGTCGGCGGTGTTGTGCGCCTTATCGCGGGTTGCGCCATATTCCGGCACGCCGTTACCGTTATGGTCGCGGTTGCGCAGCCACCAGTCATGATAGGCCACCAGCTTCGGATACATCTCTTCCAGCCATGCTTTATCTTTGGTGACGTTATACACCTCCATCACCGACCAGGCCGCGAGGCTTGGCTTGGTGTTGCGTTCGTTCCAGTTGCTGCCGTCGCCGCCGCGCTCGGGGCTCAGGTTCCAGGCAATCAGATCGGGCACAAATCCGGCATCCTGCGGGCGCACCTTATCATTGGCTTTAATCTGCCAGGAGAAGACGGCGCGGATATTCTCTTTGGCGATATCCGGGTTGAAGTGGGCCATGGCGTAGGCCTGTTTCCAGGTATCCCACGGCCAGGTCTGGTTGCCGGAGAACCAGCGGCCGGTCACGGATGGGGTGACGGTGTGGTAATGCACCGCGCCGCCCGGCGCGCGCCAGTTGCCGTTGAGCGTCTCAATGGCTTTCACCGCCACGCGGGTCTGTTCAGCGGTAGCGTCTGGATTGCTGAGCCCTTTTTGCAGATAGCCGTCCCAGCGCTGTTCGGAGGCGGTGAGATAGTAAGCCGGGCGCGCCAGAATATCGCGGATCTGCGCTTTTTCCCGTCGCGCTTGCTCCGCGGTGAGCAGGTGCGAATAAGTGGTGTAGAGGGTGGTGGAGCCGCGGATCTCCGCGCTGCTGGTGAAGCGGTGACCGTCGATACGGGTCTCGGTTGCCAGCGAACGGTGGATCTGATACTGCGATTCGCCGGAAGTCATCAGGTCAGAGGCGGCGCGAACTTTGCCAAAGCTGACCGTCAGGCCGTCGGGCGTGGCGCTCAGACGGCGCTGATAGTCCGGGAAGGCTTCATCAATGGTTTTGTCCGATAGCGCTTTACCCTCTTTGGCGGCCAGTTTTTCCAGCAGTTCGCCATCCCACACCAGCTTCAGTGGAGTGTTGCTGGTGATTTTGGTCTCCACTAGCGAAGTGTGGGCGCTGGCGAAGCGCAGCGTCATCTCCACCTTCACGCCGGGGGCGGTGAGGGTTTGTTTCAGCGCGCCCGGCAGGCTCCAGGCCTGCAGGGTGAAATCAACTTTTTTGCCGTTCTGATACACCGTCAGGCGATCGAAGTTGGTGGCCATAAAGTTGATGTACTCTTCGGTCAGCAGCGCGGGGCCGGGGAAGCCGCCCATGGTCGCCGGGCCGTCGGGCAGCAGGTGGCCGTGCCACGCCCCGAGGTCGAAAAAGGGGTTGAAGCGCTGGTGGTCGTCGGCGTCGAAATCCTGCATATACTGCGGCGCGCCGCTGCGGTCGATGACGTTTTTAAACGCCTGCGCGGTGACGGCGTGGGCGGAAAAACTCAGCATCAGCGCGCAGGCCAGCGGCGTCAGCGTAGTGGTGAGGTTCATGGTATCTCGGCTCCTTGTTACCAGTAGAAGTATTGCATCAGGAAAATTTTGTCGCTCGGGTCGCCGCTGGCGTTGCTGGTGTAAAAACGGCTGTCGGCGGCGGTGGCGAAACGCCCGCCGCCGTATTCGTACCAGATGCCAAATTGCATAAATGCGGTGGTTTCATCAGCGGCGTGGTCCGGGCGGTGTTTGGCGTAGCTGTATGCGGTGGAGAAGTAGAGCCCGCTTAAGGCTTCATACACGGCGCTGGCCATAAAGCCGGTTTCACTGCCGGGAACATCCAGCCCTTTGGCGCGGCCGGTATGGTGCCAGGCGCGGAAGGCCAGATTGGGCGACAGAACGCCGGTCAGGAATAGCTGTCCGGTGCCGTCGGTCACTTCAAGGCCGTTCATCCAGGTGACATCTTTGACGATGTCGTACTGCACGTAGCCGTTGACCATTGCCGGGTAGGTGTACTTATCGTCATAGCGATCATATTTGCCGAAGTGCAGCCAGGCCTTGCTTTCATCGTGATGCCCGGCCGGCGTGGCGGTGACGCTATAGCGGAAATCGCCGCTGCGGTTTTGTACCTTCAGCGCGTACATGATGTCGCGGGTATTGGGGATCACATAACCCAGATCGGGGGTAAAGTCGCCCCACCACTGCAGGTCGTCCAGCGACGAGTCCTGGCGCAGGCTGAGCATGATCTCGGTGTTGTTATCGGTTTTATAGCCGCCATAGAGGCGGTTAAGGCCGCCTTCCACGCCGCCCCAGCTGTGGCCGGGCGTCCAGGCATTGCCCTGGCTATCGGCCTGTACCGTCCAGGCTTCGCCGTAGATCAGCCCGAACCAGTGGCCGTTTTTGACCTCCAGCCCGCCCTCGATATAGGTGCCATCGCTGTATTTATGTTTATCCTCGCCTTCTAAATCCATGTAACCGCCAACCCCCAATTCGCCGTAAAAGCGGTAGGAGGTGGTGGTTAATTCCGGCGTTTTGGTATCGTCGTGCTCGGCCGGATGGACGGTCTCAGCGGCCGCCGCAGGGGCGCAAAAAGCCAGGGCAATGAGTGCCCCGTATAAGTAAGGGTTAGTTTTCATTTTTTAAGGTTTTTAAGAGGTATGGGAAGCCGGAGCCGCTTCTATTTGTTGTTGTTCCTGGGTTAATCCTTTGACGTATTTGCTGTATTTCCACCACGCGAAGCCAAGGAAAATCACGATCCCGCCGACGTTGTAGAAAATGATGGTCAGGATGTTGCCACCGGTTGGGAAGGTTGAGGCGACGAAACCGATGGCGAAAATCACAATCAGCATGGATACCACCACGATGCCGGTAGTACGCGAGCCCATGCGAAAATCGCGCGGCAGATGGTCGAGCTTGCGGCGCAGGTTGAGGTAGGCCAGCATGATGAACAGCGGCGGCAGCATGGAAGCGGCGGCGGTCATGTTGATGATGGTGTTCATCAGATCCTGCACGGTGTTGGATCCCAACGTCGGGATGATCATCAGCGGAATGACGATCAGATACTGGATCCAGGCAGCGCGTGCCGGGACACCGTTCTCATTAAGCTCGACGGTCTTTTTACCAAAGATGCCGGAGGGGATTTCCGAGAAGAAGATTTTAACCGGGGTGGCGGTCCACATCAGCAGCGAGCCAAACATCGCGGTAAACGAAACGAGGCCGACGAACCGGTTCATCAGGATTTCCGGCAGGCCAAAGTAAGCCGCCAAACCGTGGAACACCTGCACCGAGCCGCCGGTAAATTTCAACTCTTTGCTGCTGACGAAGACGTTGATCAGTACGGAGGAGATCGAGTACAGCACGCCGATAAAGATCCCGGCGAGAATGATCACTTTGACGAAGGATTTAGAGCCGCCTTTCACATCGTTGACATATACCGCCACCGATTCCGCGCCGCCCGCCGCCATAAAGATCCACGTGGTAATACCGAGGAACGCCCAGTTGAAGTTAGGGATCATTGCATCGACGGTGATTGGATCGGCTGGCTGTATGCCACCGACCAGCGCGGTACCGGCCAGCAAAATATAGGACAGCGTCAGCAGTAGCATCAATGAAGAGGTCACGGAGGTAATTGGCCCCAGCATTTTCGCGCCGTTGGTGGAGATCCAGGTGGAGAAAGCGAACAGCGCCATGCTCAACACGGTGGTGGCGAACGGCGTCAGAATGTATTCGTAGCCGAGGAAGGCGTAAGAGGCATAGGCGATTACGCGCGGCAGCAGCGAGGTGAAGAAAAACAGGTTTACGAACCAGTAGGTATAGGCGGTGATAAACGCCCAACGGCCGCCGAGCGAACTTTTCACCCAGGCGTAAACTCCGGCCTCGGAGTTTTTATTCAGTGATACGAACTCGGCGATAATCAGGCAAAACGGAATGAAGTAGAACAGGGTGGCGAGGAAGAACATCGGCGCCGACGCCAGCCCCAGTTCGATATTGTTGTTGATGACGTTATTGAAACTGTAAACGGCGGCAAAGGTCAGCGATAACAGGCCGAACTTGCCGATGGTATTACGTTTAGTATCAGACATAACACATCTCCACACATTGTCCTTCAGAGGGTCGCTGAAGGGGGTTGTGTTGTTTGTAGGGTAGAGGTAGTTAAGAATTAATGTCGATTTTAGTAAAAGTTTTAGTAAATAGAAGTAAAGAAACCGAATAGCTTTAACTCGATCACGAAAAAGGTTGAGTAATACGTAATCAGGCGAGGGATAAAAAAATCCCGCCAGCCGACGAGGGGCTGACGGGACGACAGGAGCGTTATTTACCGGCGGCAGCAGCGTTAACCGGCGCCGCGGCGCGCAGACGTTGCTGCTTTTTTTCAAAGCGGGTGATCCACCACCACGCCAGGCCGGAGAAGACCGCGGTCATAAAGACGTTGATAAAGAAAGCGTTAACCAGATCGACGCCCGGCGGGAAGGCGGAAGCGGTCATGCTAACCACGAAAATCACTATCAGCATCGATACCACGCTCATGCCCACTTTTCTTGAGCCCATACGGAAGTCGCGTGGCGTGTCATCGTGTTTCCAGCGGAAGACGAAGTAGGCGGCCATGATGAACAGCGGCGGCAGCATGGCGGTACCGGCGGTGAGATTAATGGCGGTGTTCATCATCTGCTGCACGCTGGCGGAGCCGAAGCCGTTAACAATCAACATCAGGAAGACGAACAGGAACTGCCACCAGGCGGCGCGTACCGGCACGCCGTGGGCGTTCAGCTCGGTGGTTTTCTGGCCGTAGATACCCTTCGGGATTTCCGAGAAGTGGATTTTGACCGGCGCGGCGGTCCACATCATCATGCTGCCGAAGATAGCGATAAACAGGATGATGCCAACGAAGCGGCCCATCAGCGCTTCAGAAATGTGGAAGTAGGCGCCGAGACCGGTAAAGATTTCCACCATTCCGCCGGCGTAGGTCAGGTTTTCACGGGCGACAAAGACGTTAACCAGCAGCGAACCTAAGGCGTACATACCGCCAATCAGCACCCCGGCGGTGATGATGACTTTAATAAAGGATTTCTGCCCGCCCTTGGTGTCGTTGAGGTAGGCGGCAACGGTTTCCGCGCCGCCTGCGGCCTGGAAAATCCAGCACATAATACCGAGCGTCGCCCAGTTGATGGTCGGCTCCATCGCCGCCAGGGTAATCGGCTGCGCCGGGACGTGACCGGAACCCAGCGCGGTCAGCGCGCCGACGACGTAAATCGCGAACAAAGCGAACACGCCGTAGGCCACACATTCGGAAATTTTCCCCAGCCAGGTCGCCCCTTTGGTGGATATATGGGTGGCCATGGCGAACAGCACGATGGAGATAAGCGAGGTCACCATCGGCGAGAAGGGGATCGCGTAACCGGTGATCGCATACGAGGCGTAGGCCACCACGTTCGGCAATAGCGAGAGGAAAAAGAACAGGTTCACAAACCAGTAGAGGAAGGAACCAAGATAGGCGGCGCGGGTGCCCAGCGGCTGCTTCAGCCACGCGTACATCCCGGATTCAGAGTGTTTATTGGCCGAGACGAATTCGGCGATGATAAACACGAACGGGATAAAGTAAACGATAGTGGCGAATAAGAAGATAGGCGCGGAACTGAGCCCTAACTCAATGTTATTATTGACGATATTTCTCACGTTAAAGACGGCGGTAAAGGCCATCGATAGCAGCGCGAACTTGCCGATTTTGGCACGTACAGATTCGGACATACGTCCTCCAATCATTCATCTACCCGCCGCAGCGGGCTGGAACCGAAAGGCCAACGGGCGTACCCGTTGACCTCCCTTGTCGCTTAACGCGGGTTTACTTATTGAGGAAGTAGCCGTCTTCAACCGTGACTCGCAGCACCACTTTTTTTACCGGCGCATCGCAGATAAAGCGGTAGGCTTCGTCGATATCGCAAATCACCATCTGCCCTTCATGAACCTTCACCGTTTCACCGATCCCTTTCAGGTATTCGCGATCGGTTTCGTCGCGGTAGCAGGCGACGGTTTGCAGATTTTCTTTGGCGGCAAACTCGATTTTCTGCTGCCCTTGCAGGTAATAGTGCACCTCAAAGTAGCGGCGGTTGCCGACAAATAGCGCATCGGTCGTACTATCGGTTTCCACCCGATAGGAGAGCGAATCGCCAATGGAATGCGCCACGCCCGGGCGGATGTTGTCGATGTTATTGATGGCTTCCACGCAGCGCTGCCATTTGCGGCCGCTATGATAAACCTGCTTAAACTGTTCTAAATTATCGAGAATTCTCATTGTTCAGCCTCGCTGTGTGCAACGGGGGAAAAGAAACCGGCGCCGAAGCTATGGTTCGCCAGTACCTGCGAGGTGCCGCATCCGCCCTCCAGCGGCAGCAGCGTAAAGCCATAGTTGAAGGTGTTGAGCCAGACGCGCCAGCTATCCAGCACTTCGCTGCCCCAGGAGTTGGAGCCGAGGCCGAGTAGTTGCGCATCGATATTCAGGGTGATGTCATCACTGCGCTGCAGTTCGTTGCAGTGCTGGGCGGCGTGCAGGTTTTCTGCCGTAAAGTGCCAGGCGCTGACGTTGAGCGGATTGCGCGGAACGACCAGCAGGCCGCTGCCGTGGCGGTCGCTGAACGATGCCCAGCGCACGTGCTGACGGTTACCGTTATTCTGTGGGAACGGATAATTGACGAACATATCGTCGACGGTGGTATGCCAGATATCAATGATGTTGCTTTGCTGGCTGTCGGCGTAGTTCTCGCCCGGCCCGCGGCCATAGTAGTTCACCTGGTCGAACTCACCGTTAATGCCCAGCATAAAGCCGATGCACGGGACAATGTGTGGATAGTCGCCGTAGCGCTCGCCGGCCAACTCAACGTTGATGTGGCCCTGTGGCGTAATCTGCCAGCGATAGGTGCAGCGCATACCGAAGTCGAACACCGGCGGCGCAATCACGCTGCGGGTGGTGATCACCACCGTTTCACCCTCTATTTCAGCGCTGAATTCGCGAAGATGCTCCTGCATTATCTGCAGGTGGGCCGGCTGCCACAGCCCTTCGTATTCCTGTTTATGGTTGTCAATCATTGGCTTGAAGAAGTTAATCTTCGGCTCGCGGGTTACCTGATCGACGCCGTTGACCTGCCATTCACTGAGTTTGCCGCTGACCTTGCTGAATACCACGCGGAAGTTATGGCCGCTGATGGTGTAGTTCAGGCGTTCATCGGCAATCTGCAGCGGGGTGGCGCTGGCGTTTAACAGCGGAGTTCGCGCGGCGGTCCGCGCCTTAAGCGGGAACTGATAGACGGCGATATCGTGATTGGCTTCGCTATACGGGGTGCGCGAATCTTTGGTCACCATGATGTTGACGAAAGCTTCACGCTCGTCGAGTTGCGGCAGGGCGATTTGCAGGTCGCGGCCGCTGTTCGGCGCCAGGTCTTTCACTTTCAGCAACTGGCTGGAGAGCGTTTCGCCCTCGGCGCGGACTTCTAAGCGCAGGGTGTAGTCATCGAGAGTGGAGAACCACAGTTTGTTTTCCACCCGCAATTGGCCGCGGCAGATATCCCGCGCCTGTACTTTTACCGGGGCGATGACCTGTTTATATTCGCGTAGGCCCGGCCCCGGCGTTTGGTCGGAGAAAATCAGCCCATCAAGGCAGAAGTTGTAGTTGTTCGGGTAGTCGCCGTAATCGCCGCCGAATTTGTACCACACCGCGCCGTTATCGTCGGTGGCCTGAATCCCGTGGTCGCACCATTCCCACACGTAGTGGCCCTGGATACAGTCGTGCTGGTAAAAAACGTTCTGATATTCAGTTAATCCGCCGGGACCATTGCCCATCGCATGGGCGTATTCGCAAATAATGCGTGGTTTTTCATGCGGATGCTCGCCGAATTCGTTCATCAGCGGTACGCGGGTATACATCGTGGAGATGATATCCACTACTTCGGCATCACGGTCCTCTTCGTAGTGCACCAGCCGGGTATCATCCAGCGCTTTGGTGGCGTGGTACATAGCGCGGATGTTGCAGCCGTAGCCGGATTCATTACCCAGTGACCAGATGATGATAGACGGATGGTTTTTCTGTGCGTGAACGTGGCGCACGATGCGCTCAACGTAGATATGTTCCCAGGCCGGATCGTCGGTGATGGCGCTGAGGTTGCCGACGTTGGCGAAACCGTGGGATTCCACATCGGTTTCTGCCATCACGAACAGCCCATAAATGTCGCACATTTCATAGAAACGCGGGTCGTTCGGATAGTGAGCGGTACGCACCGAGTTGATGTTGTGCTGCTTCATCAACAGCAGATCTTTTTCCACGCGATCCATGCCGACCGCGCGGCCTTTCAGATGGTCGTTATCGTGGCGGTTTACGCCGTGCAGCATTACGTAGCGGTTGTTGATGTAGAACAAGCCGTCACGCACTTTGATATCGCGGAAACCGACGCGCTGCGGAATGATTTCCAGCACCTCGCCGGCGGCGTTCTTTAACGTCAGCACCAGATGATAGAGATACGGGCTTTCCGCCGACCACTGCTGCGGCGCGCTCACATCAATCGTGAAGCCGGTGTTTAGCTGCTGGCTGACCTGCAGTTGACCAACGTTGCCCGAATAAAGCGCCTTTTCGCCGTCGAACAGAGTATATTCCAGCGTTGCCGCCGCCGTCTGCGGAGCCAGGTTTTCCAGCGTCAGCTGGCAGGAGAGGGTCGCGTCGATGTAGTCATCGTTAAAATCGGTGCGCACGGTGAAATCCTGCACGTGCAGCGGATTTTTCCCCACCAGATAGACGTCGCGGAAAATGCCCGCCGACCACCACATGTCCTGATCTTCAATATAGGTGGAGTCCGCCCACTGCATCACGCGCACGCACAGCAGGTTGTCGCCGGTTTGCACCACCGCGCTGATATCGAACTCGGCGGTCAGGCGGCTGCCTTTGCTAAAGCCGATGTACTGGCCGTTAACGTAGACTTCGAAATAGGTTTCGACGCCATCGAATTTGATGATGGTTTGTTTGCCCTGCCAGCCGTCGCCGAGGGTGAACAGGCGCTGGTAGGCGCCGGTCGGGTTATCGGTCGGGACATAGGGCACGTCGATGGGGAAGGGGAAACCTTCGTCGGTGTACTGCAGCTGGCCGTGGCCTTCCATCTGCCACATGCCCGGTACGGTAATCGGCCCCCACTCGTTCTGATAGCATGAGGTAAAGCTCTCCGGTACCAGCAGCGGGTTGGTGAAGAAGCGGAAGTTCCACTGCCCGCTGAGGGACAGGAAGCGGCTGCTGGTTTCGCGGGCGAAGGTCCGCGCCTGGGCCAGTGAGTCGTAAGAGAAGAAATACGCCCGCGGCGGCAGCCTGTTTTCATGAGTGAGTTGAAGGTTTTCCCAGCGATTCATATCGCCTCCCTGAACGGCTTAATAAGATAAAGCTCATTTTAGTAAAACTTTTACTAAATAAAATCGCCAGGGATGATTTACTTTAACTCGATCACAAAATGAACCGCTTTTGTGCCGGGTGGCGGCTGCGCCTTACCCGGCCTACAGAATGGCGTTCCGGGCAGGAGCGGTAGCCCGGCCAAGCGCAGCGCCGCCGGGATGGGGTTGGATTAACGGGTGGTGCCGCGCAGCTTCAACACGCTGGGAACAAAAACGTTAAGCGGCAGGGCGCGGCCATCGCGGGCCTTCTCTATCAGCAGGTTCACCCCCTGACTACCCATCATTTCGGAGTGGATCCGCACCGTTGACAGCGGCGGGAAGGTAAAGCGCGCGGTGGGGATATCGTTGACGCTAATCAGCGAAATATCTTCCGGGATCGCCAGCCCGCGTTCGTGAATGGCGCGCAGCACGCCGATGGCGATGGAGTCCGAGGCGACAAACAGCGCCCGCGGAAACTCCGTTTGCGCCAGCATCTGCTTCGCCAGCTCATAACCGGAAGAACTGGAAAAACCGCCGCGCCAGATATCATCGGCTGAAACCACGCCCTTCAACTGACCGTACTCCACAAACGCCACTTCGCGAATATCGGCCTTGCCGGGCTGGTCCTGGCCGCCGATAAATCCAATACGCGACGCGCCCTGCTGGATAAAGAAGTCGACCACCTCTTTAGCGATACGTACCAGGTCGATATCCACCGCATCGTACGGGCTGCCGGCTTCGTGGAAATCAATAAAGCAGATATTGTCGGTCAGCGCGCTGGCGGTCTCGCGGAGCTCGCGCGTCGGCTGGCCGATAATCAATACGCCAGTGACCTTTTTCAGCTCTGGCAGGGTGTTATTGAGATAGCAGTTGGTGAGTTCGATAGCGAGCTTTTCGCACTGTGTTTCAATACCGTGGCGAATGGCGAGATAGTAAGGGTCGTTAATTTCCAGCTCTTGCTGGTAGCTGTACAGCGCCAGGATATGATGATGGCCGACGGGAAGGACCTGCGTTTTACGCGCGCTGCTGCTTTTATACTCCAGCTTCTCCGCAATCTCGAGAATGCGATGCTTGGTCTCTTCTTTTACGTTCAGGGTGGGATCGTCGTTTAACACCCGGGAAACCGTCGCCAGCGAAACACCCGCTTCGGTCGCAATGTCTTTTAGCGTTGCCATCTTTTTCCTTTATCGGACGTTGCCCATGTTTGCTCATCTATTGTAAAGCAAGCGTCGCGTCCTGCACCTTATTTCAGTAAAAAACGCCAGCGCGCGAGGGCCGTTTTCCCCAGCGATAGCGTGACAGAAGTAGCATTATTATCAGCATTATGCAGACGAACGGCAAAAACTTGCTATCTTTTAGTAAAAATTTACTGGAGGTGAGAGATGGATACCGTAGCTTACGCTGATTTTGCCAAACTGGAGATGCGCGTCGGCAAGATTGTCGAGGTGAAACGCCATGACAATGCCGACAAGCTGTATATCGCGCGGATTGATGTCGGCGACCGCACGCTGCAGACGGTCACCAGCCTGGTGCCCTACTACAGCGAAGAGGAACTGCTGGGGAAAACGGTGGTGGTGCTGTGTAATCTGGCGAAAGCCAAAATGCGTGGCGAAACATCTGAGTGCATGCTGTTGTGCGCGGAAACAGAGGATGAAAGCGAAAGCGTGCTGTTGACGCCGGAACGCGTCATGCCGGCGGGCGTGCGGGTGGTATAACGCGAAAATACCCTCTCCCGACGGGAGAGGGTCGGGTGTGAATTATGTCTCTTCGACCGAAACGCGCAGTGCCGCCAGCGCCTTGCGCGCCGCCTTCAGTACCTGCTCGCACTGCTCGAGGGTGAGCGTCAGCGGCGGTTCAACGCGGATCGTCTTGGCGTTGTTTAACGTCCCGGCGACCAGCACCCGCTGTCTGAACATCTCGCTGGCAAAGTTGTAGCCAATCTCGTTATCGACAAACTCAATAGCCATCAACATGCCTTTCCCGCGGACTTCATTCACCAGATCCGGATATTCGCGCGCCAGTTGACGGAAGCCGTCCAGCAACAGATCGCCTTTTTGCTCCGCCTGCGCCGGCAGGTTCTGCGAGAGCAAGACGTTGATCGTCGCCAGCGCCGCCGCGCAGGCCAGCGGGTTGCCGCCGAAGGTGGTGGTGTGCAGGAATGGGTTATCGAACAGCACCGAGAAGACCTCTTCCGTCGCTACCGTCGCGCCGATCGGCATTACGCCGCCGCCGAGCGCTTTAGCCAGACACAGAATATCCGGCTGCACGTTTTCATGCTCGCAGGCGAACATCTTGCCGGTGCGGCCCATGCCGGTCTGTACTTCGTCGAGGATCAGCAACGCGCCAAACTCGTCGCACAGTTTACGGACCGCCGGTAAGTAACCCGTCGGCGGCAGGATCACGCCGCCTTCGCCCTGGATAGGCTCAAGGATCACCGCCGCGACGTCATCACCGGTTTTCTTGCATTCGCTCAGAATGGAACGCATGGCGTTAATATCGCCGAACGGCACGTGACGGAAGCCCGGCAGTAGCGGCATAAACGGTTTACGGAAGGTCGATTTCGCGGTGGCCGACAGCGCGCCGAGCGATTTACCGTGGAACGCGCCGCTGGTGGCGACGAAGGTAAATTTGCCGCGCGGAGACTGATAGGCTTTTGCCAGCTTCAGCGCCGCTTCCACGGATTCCGTGCCGCTGTTGCAGAAGAAACTGTATTTGAGCTTACCGGGCGTTAAGGCCGCCAGCGTTTTCGCCAGCATCGCCCGCAGCGGGTCCAGCAGCTCCTGGCTGTGAAGCGGTTGTTTCGCGAGTTGATTTTCGACGGCGGATACCACAACTGGATTACGGTGCCCTACATTGAAGATGCCAAACCCACCAAGGCAGTCGATAAACTCCTGTCCCTGGGTGTCGACAAGCGTATTTAACCCTCCCGCTTGCCACTCTACGGCTCCGTAATCCCCGCCGGCTGTGACCGATTTTCTATACTCCAGAAACCCCGGGTTCACATGTTCTTTAAAGTATTCTCTCACCTCCTGGTTCAGTGCTTTCATTTCGTCATGGGAGAGCGATTGCTTCTCAATGAGATTCAGTGCGTGCGCGCTGCAGGCCAGAGCCGATGCGCTGGAAGGTAACCTGTTCAAAATGTGCTCCTGGGGGGGGCGTATCACATGATACTGAATTAAGTATTGCAGGGATTACGCCAGCCTGGCAGCGACGATGAAAATCGGGATAAACGCAAAGTTAAGGCGCAAATGTGCAAAATTTAATCTCATAACTTAATTATTGGCACGTTTTATTCCTGAGGCCGCAAGATAAACTGCCGTTGGGGTGTGAAGCGGTATGAATTGGGGTGGTGCAGGCTGCCGCGTGTTGGAGCAGCCTGGGAACTATTGTGGTGCGAGAGGTTAATCGAGCTGGGAAATTTCCATCGCCGCGCGGTCAATCACGCCGATAATCTGTTTCAACTGCGCGTCGCTGATGCTCTGCTGGTTGACCTTCAGGTTCAGCACCGCTTTAAAGTTTTCCAGCGCGCGTTTCATCTGCGGATTTTTGCGCAATTCGCAGCCGACCATGCGTTCCTGCAGGCGCGTCTGAATTTGGCTTAACTGTGCGCCGCTTTCGGCGCACAGGCGGCGTCCCTCTTCGGTGATAGCGATTTTTTTACGCCCATTTTCCTCTTCTACGCTAATCAATCCCTGATCCTGCAGCAGGTCGAGCGTCGGATAGATAACGCCGGGGCTGGGGCTGTAATTGCCCTGCGTCAGCGCCTCAATCTCTTTAATCAGCTCATAGCCGTGGCTGGCGTTGCGCGAAAGGATATCGAGGATCACCAGGCGCAATTCGCCGTGGCCAAAGAAACGCTGGCGGCGACCGCCGCCGCGACGGCCCTGTTCGCCGTGGCCCTCTTCGTGATGATGTCGCATCGATACCTCCTGTCTTTTTGATATATCTAATTTATATCTAAAAAATAATAAAAGACAATATTTTATTTTTAATTAATTGATTTAAATGAATTTGTTTTTGATTTTGGCTTTATTGTGACTTTCTCTCGCTTTATATCAAAAAAAACTTGCCATTTTTATTAATGGCAATCATTATCATTTGCACTGAGTTTAGATATATCTATTTACCCTTCACCAAGGCGACGACGGATGACCACAATTAATCAAGTAAAATATCCGCAGCGCGTGCGTAACGAACTACGTTTTCGCGAATTAACCGTGCTGCGCGTTGAGCGTATCGGCCAGGCGTTCCAGCGGATCGTGCTGGGGGGCGAGGCGCTGGATGGCTTTGTTTCACAAGGTTTTGACGACCACACCAAACTGTTTTTCCCGCAGGCTGGCAGCGTATTCACGCCGCCGGAAGTGACCGACGAAGGCATTAACTGGGGCGAGGGCGTGCGCCCGGCGACCCGCGACTACACGCCGCTGTACGATGCCGAACGCCATGAGCTGGCTTACGATTTTTATATCCACGATGGCGGTATTGCCAGCCGCTGGGCGCTGGAAGCCAACGTCGGCGATAAGCTGGTGATCGGCGGGCCGCGCGGTTCGCTGGTGGTGCCGGAAGATTACGCCTGGCAGCTTTACGTCTGTGACGAGTCGGGCATGCCGGCGCTGCGCCGTCGCCTGCTGGGATTACGTCAGCTGCCGGTGACGCCGCAGGTGACGGCCATCGTCACCGTCGCGGATGCTTCGTATAAAGATTATCTGGCGGATCTCGACGGCTTTAATATCGAATGGGTGGTGGGCCACAACCCGGGGTTCGTCGCCGAGCGGCTGGCGCAGGTTAAGGTGCCATCGGACGATTATTTTATCTGGCTGACCGGAGAAGGCGGCGTGGTGAAATCGCTGCTGGCGCGCTTTGAGGAGCCGAGTATCGATCAGCAACTGGTGCGCTCGCAGGCGTACTGGCATAGCAAATAATCGGCAGTGTGGTAAACCCGGATAGCGGCGCGTTGCGCCTTCTCCGGGCTACCTTTCAGTGGTGTTATGTCGCCCCGGTAAGCGCAGCGCTACCGGGTGAGGCTTAGCGTTCAGCCAGCGTCTTAAACACCATCGCTACCGCGTGGGCGCCGGGGTCCATATTGCCGAGCAGGCTCTCGCTATTGAGATAGGATGCACGCCCGGCGCCGGCTTTGCTCGACTGGCAGGTGCGATCCGCGCCGGCCTGCGCCGCGGCAAAAGCGGCCTGCAGATTATCCGGTTCGGCCAGCAGCGCCGCCAGCGCCGGCTGTAGAGCATCAATCATCGTCCGGTCGCCCTCATCGGCGCCGCCGTAAAATTTCATCTGCCCCAGACCCGCATTCAGCGCTTCGGCCACGCTGGCGCCTTGCTCCAGCTTCTGCCCGGCGGCGGTGAAGAAAATCGACATCAATACGCCGCTGGAGCCGCCCATTACCACCGTCAGGCGTTCGCCGATTAGCGCGAACAGCGTGGGTAAATCATTGAGCGGCAGTTGCTGGCGTTGCAGCAGAGCTGCAATCTCGCGCGCGCCGGCGGCGAAGGTGGAGCCGGTATCGCCGTCGCCCACTTTGGCGTCCAGAGCGTTGAGATGGGTTTCGAGGCCGGAGAGCGTGCTGGTCACCTGCGCCACGTAATCGCCCACCTGCTGGTTGGCCGATGGCGTAAAGGCGACGCGTGCGCTGGCGAGCGCGGACGGCATAATGTTAACGGCCCGCGGCTGCACCGGCTTCTGCCAACTGGCGGTTTCGACATCCGACAGCAGCGCCTTTTCAATGCTCTCTTCCAGCACGATAGTGGTCAGCGAAAAGCCTTTCATATCCAGCGCCGTTACCAGCGAAGCCGGACCAATCAACCAGTCAATGCGCGCATGGAGTGGGGTATTGGCCAGCTCGCGGGTCAGAATCGCCATCTCGGCCACCGACACGCCGCCGAGATTATTGAGCATCACCGCCAGGCGGCCGGTTTCAGGTAGGGCGGCGGTCAGCTTCTCTACCATAATCTGCATGATTTCCGCGCTGTTATGGGTCGCGATCGTCGAAGCTCCCGGTTCGCCGTGGATGCCCATCCCCAGCTCGGCGTGGCCGGGCTGATGGCGCGGCGCGCTTTCCGCTTCCTGCGGCAGGTGACAGCTGGCCAGCGCCACCCCGATGCTGGCGGTATGGTTGGCGGCATATTGCGCTTCACGCAGGACGGTGGCGAGGTTGAAGCCGCGCTCGGCGAAATAGCCCGCCACTTTATGCACCAGAATGGTCCCGGCGATGCCGCGCGGCTGTTTGTTATCCGGCAGCGAAATATCGTCGCCGACGATCAGCATCTCTACGTTATAGCCAAGACGGCGCGCTTTCTCCGCCGCGAGGCCGAAGTTAAGCCGATCGCCGGTGTAGTTTTTAACGATCAGCAGACAGCCCGCCTCGCCGGTCACCGCCTGAATCGCGGTGAGTACCGCGTCGACGCTCGGCGAGGCGAACAGATCGCCGCAGACCGCGGCGGTCAGCATGCCTTTACCAATAAAGCCGACGTGCGCCGGTTCATGGCCGGAGCCGCCGCCGGAAATCACCGCCACGTTGTTTTTATTCAGATCGCGGCGCACCACCACGCGGATCGCCGGGTCGCTCTCCAGCCTGGCGAGGTTGTTCCACGGGCTGGCAATAATGGTTCCCTCGATCACGTCGTTAACGAGGCTGGCGCGCTGGTTAAAAAAGAATTGAGACATAGTGGTTCCTGATCAGTAAGCGAAAACTCACCCTCCGGAGGTGGGCCTCCGGAGGGGTAATGGTCAAAGTGGATTTAGCGACGAATAAGACGTTGCTGACGCATATCGAGCGTGATGGCTTCGCCAGGCTCAATATCATTCAGCGCTTCGCCCTGCTGGCATAGCCAGGCGATCCCCGCCGCGCGGGCGATAATCGCGCCGTGGGCCTGTTCGCTGCCGTCGCGCAGGCACAGGCCGGTGATCTTGCTGGCATCCAGTTGGAGTACGGTCGAGGGATAAATATTGTCGGCGATAATAATCGTCGGCTCACTGGGAGTTGGCAGTATTTCCTTAATACCCTGCAGATGGCGTAGCGTGCGCTGCAGAATATCTTCGATATCGATATAGCGCGCCTGCAGGTAGGCGTCATCCAGCTGGCGATACTGTTGGCTGAGCTCCATCAGCACCTGATGCCACGCCCATTCCGCCGAGCACTGTTCGGTGAGCAGGCGATCGTTGGCGGCATCAAACAGATCTTCATCGTCGAGCAAGGTGTGATGGCCGGCGAAGATCGCCGCGATATCGGCGTTAAATTTGTTTTCCGCCAGCTCGGTGAGAGCATTGAGATCGGCCAGCGTCTGGTCGAGCGCCTGGCGCAGGCGCTGCTGCTCGCGGGCGATGTCGGCGGCGGCGGGGAGCGCCGGTTGGATCGCCGCCAGCGGATAAAGCAGGGCGGCGCCTTCAACACGCGCAGGTATGGCGGGTTCCGCTGTCGGTTGCGCCTCCGGCGACTCGCCGAAGTTTTCAGCGGCCAGCGCCTGAAACGCCGCCAGCGCGGCATCGGCGTCCGGACCACGAGCCAGCAGGCGCAGCTTATCGTGGCGGCGCACCTGCAGCAGAGCGATTTGATTCAGACTGTCCGGGGTAACGCATTTGCCGTTTTTCTCCAGTACCAGGTCGGCGTTAAAACCCGCCAGTGCGGCGACCAGCTTTGATGCCGGACGCACGTGCAGGCCGTTGTGATTGTTAATAATGACTGAAACCGATTTAGCGTCGCCGTCGTCAGCAAACGTTGGGGCGGCGGCGTCAGGCGTGTGCGAAGGTAAACCCAGCTGAACCCGCTTGGCTTCCAGGGCGTTCATGGCATCGGCGATAACTTTGTCGATTCCGGCGCCGGAGGCGGCGCTGACGGTGGCCGCCAGCGTCCCTTCGACCAGCGGCGCGGCGCACAGCCGCACTTTTGCCGCCATCGCCGGATCGAGTAGATCGAGGGCGGTTTCGGCGCTGAGCAGGGCGCTGCCGATATCCATCATCACCAGTACATGGTCGGTGTCGGCGACGGACTCGATCGCCTCCATAACTTTAATCGGATCGGTGCCGATCGGGCTGTCGGGATCGTCGATCCCGGCGGCGATCGCAAGCTTACAGCCATCATTCATTAACATCTGCCGGGCCAGTTCTCCGACACCTTCGCCCAGCCGGGCGCTATGAGAAACAATAACCAGGTTTACCATCGCGATTTCCTTACTCTTTGGCGGCGGCAGCCAGCATCTGAACCATAAACAGCACCGAGGTCGCGCCGGGATCCTGATGCCCGATGCTGCGCTCGCCGAGATAGCTGGCGCGGCCTTTACGCGCCTGCATGGTGATGGTGGCGTGGGCGGCGCGCTCGGCCACTTCACAGGCGGCATCCAGCGCGGCAGGGATAGACAAATGCTGCTCGCTGGAATGACGCAGGGATTCCACTACCGGCAGCCAGACGTCGCACATCGTCTTATCGCCCGGCTCCGCTTTACCACGGTTGACGACGCCGTCCGCGCCTTCGCGGATCATCTGATAAAGTTCGTCGAGGGTCAGGCTTTGATGCGCCTGGGTGACCTGGGCGGCGCGGATAAAGAAGGTGCCGAACAGCGGACCGCTGGCGCCGCCGACGTTGGAAAGCAGCGTCATCCCGGTATTCTTGAGAATAAAACCGATGTCTTTATCGGCGATCGACGGCAGCTTTTCGACCACTTTGCTGAAGCCGCGGTGCATATTGAGGCCGTGGTCGGCATCACCGATCTCTTTATCAAGGCCGGTGAGAAAATCGCTCTGTTTGGTGAAAATGTCGCCGCAGCGGTACAGCCAGTCGACGATTTGCGTTCTGTTCAGTGACATGTCGTGCTCCTTATTTTCCCCAGTTCAGCGCCGGGGTATGAACCGGGGCGTCCCATAACGCCAGCGTGTCATCATCCGCTTTCAGCAGGGTGATGGAGAAACCCGCCATATCCAGCGAGGTGCAGTAGCTGCCGATGAGGTTGCGTTCAATCACAATGCCGGAGGCTTCGCAGCGCTGGGCGAGGCGGTTGTAAACGCCGTATAGTTCGGAAAGCGGGGTGGCGCCGAGGTTATTGACCAGCGCGATAACCCGATCGCCGTTTTGCAGCGCGGTTTTGCTCTGTTTCACTTCCTGCCACGCTCCCTTGACGTTATCCCACTGGCGCAGCGTGCGGCTGTATACGCCGTTTTCCAGCAGGGTATCGAACATCTCATCGACGGTTTGGTCGAGCGAGCTGAAGCGGCGGCGGTCGATACCCGGCTCGCCATGGATGCCGACGCCGAACTCCATCTCATCGTCTTTCAGGGTAAAGGAGGGCTGTCCGGCGGCCGGTACGGTGCAGGCGCCCAGCGCGATGCCAATCGAGTGACCAAGGTTATTTAAACGGCGGCCCAGTTCAGCGCAGGCTTCCAGCGAGTCGCCGCGTTCGGCGGCGGCGCCGACCAGTTTTTCAATCAGCACGGTATTGGCGACGCCGCGGCGTCCGGCGGTATAGAGACTATCTTTTACCGCCACGTCGTCATCCACCACGACGGTGGTGACCTTAACGCCGCTTTCGTGCAGCAGCTCGGTAGCGGTCTCAAAATTCAGGATGTCGCCGGTATAGTTTTTGATAATCAGCAGGACGCCTTCGCCGCCGTCAATCTGCATCGCGCATTCGAACATTTTGTCCGGCGTCGGCGAGGTGAAAATTTCCCCCGGGCAGGCGCCGGAAAGCATGCCCTGGCCGATGTAGCCGCAGTGCATCGGTTCGTGTCCGCTGCCACCGCCGGAGAGCAGCGCCACTTTGCCGGCGACCGGCGCATCGGCGCGGGTGACATAGACCGGGTCCTGGTGCAGCGTCAATTCAGGATGCGCCTTCGCCAGGCCGATAAGCTGTTCACTCAGTACATCTTCCACACGGTTAATCAGTTTTTTCATTGTTTATGCTCCGTAGGGTAGGGGGAGGTCGCCTGTCTATAAGGGTAGCCCGGCGATGTAGTGATTCTGGCTGAGCGGGCGCAAAATAAAATGCCGTCAAAATGGGTTCCATAACGGAACGTAGAAAATGATTTTTGTTCCTTTATGGAACGTTATTCACCGATAAACACCAGAAATGCGAGCCAGCGCTAATAATTTGTCCGTTTTTTTCTGCTATCAGAAATGGGGCAAGGATGATTTTTTTCGCCATTGTGCCGCATTGAGGCGATTTTCTGCGTTAAAGAGGGGAGACGATAGCGGCTTTTTTGCCAAAATGAGCCGATCGCGATCGCAATCCCATCGCTTTCTCAGTCACATTGTTTCAATGTGAAACGTATTATTTTTTTATCTGTTTCAGAAGAGAACAAAAAAGGGAAAAATTTTTTTCGCCGTGGCTCGCCCTACAGTGGTTGCATCGCTCCGGCAGCGTGGCTGTAAGCGCCATTGATATCAGGCGCCGCGGCATGACGGCCTGGGCTCACGTGTCAACATACGCACTTATTTGAGGGTGAAAGGAATGCTAAAAGTTATTCAATCTCCAGCCAAATATCTCCAGGGACCTGATGCCGCCATGCTGTTTGGCGAATACGCTAAAAACCTGGCCGACAGCTTTTTTGTTATCGCCGATGACTTCGTGATGAAGCTGGCGGGCGACAAAGTATTGAACGGCCTGCATAGCCACAATATTAGCTGCCATGCGGAACGGTTTAACGGCGAGTGCAGCCATGCGGAAATCAACCGTCTGATCGCCATTCTTAAGCAGCACGGCTGCCGCGGCGTGGTGGGTATCGGCGGCGGGAAAACCCTCGATACCGCGAAGGCTATCGGCTATTACCAGAAGCTGCCGGTGGTGGTGATCCCGACAATTGCCTCAACCGATGCGCCGACCAGCGCGCTGTCGGTTATCTACACCGAGGCGGGCGAGTTTGAAGAGTATCTGATCTACCCGAAAAACCCGGATATGGTGGTGATGGACACGGCGATTATCGCCAAAGCGCCGGTACGCTTGCTGGTGGCCGGGATGGGCGATGCGCTCTCCACCTGGTTTGAAGCCAAGGCCTGCTTCGATGCGCGAGCCACCAGCATGGCGGGCGGGCAGTCCACGGCGGCGGCCTTGAGCCTGGCGCGCCTGTGCTATGATACGCTGCTGGCGGAAGGCGAAAAAGCACGTCTGGCGGCTCAGGCTGGAGTGGTGACCGATGCGCTGGAGCGCATTGTCGAAGCCAACACCTATCTGAGCGGTATCGGCTTTGAGAGCAGCGGCCTGGCCGGCGCGCACGCGATTCACAACGGTTTCACCATTCTTGAAGAGTGCCACCATTTGTATCACGGCGAAAAAGTCGCTTTCGGCACCCTGGCGCAGCTGGTACTACAAAACAGCCCGCTGGAAGAGATCGAAACCGTGATGGGCTTCTGTGAAAAAGTCGGCCTGCCGATCACCCTTGCGCAGATGGGCGTGAAAGAGGGTATCGAAAGCAAAATCCACGCGGTCGCGAAAGCCACCTGCGCGGAAGGCGAAACCATCCACAATATGCCGTTCCCGGTCACCGCGGATAGCGTCTATGCCGCCATCCTTACCGCTGACCTGCTTGGGCAGCAGTGGCTGGCGCGTTAATTCGTTTTCGCCTGACCGAGACGCCGCAGCATAATGCGGCATGAACTTTCCCCTCCGGCACCCGCTGTCGGAGGGTTTTGTCGTTTTAACTGTGTTAACTCCAGCGGAAAAGGGATATGACAGCTCAGACTCAGGGCGCGGAAAATGAAGTTTCAGCCGTTATCAGCCAGTCGTGGCATCGCTGCAGCAAATTTATGCAGCGGGAAACCTGGCAGGCGCCGCATCAGGCGCAGGGGCTGACCTTTGAATCGATCTGCCGTCGCAAAACCGCGCTGCTTACCATCGGCCAGGCAGCGCTGGAAGATGCGTGGGAGTTTATGGCCAACCGCCCCTGCGCGCTGTTCATCCTTGATGAGTCGGCCTGTATTCTGAGCCGCTGTGGCAATCCTCAGACCCTGGAACAACTGGCGGAGCTGGGATTTCGCGACGGCAGCTACTGTGCGGAAAGCATTATCGGCACCTGCGCGCTGTCGCTGGCTTCGATGCTCGGACAGCCGGTCAACACCGCAGGGGACGAGCACTTTAAGCAGGCGCTGCGGCGCTGGTCGTTCAGTTCGACGCCGGTGTTCGATAACCATGGCCGTCTGTTTGGATCGATTTCGCTATGCTGCCTGCGCGAAGAGTGGGCCCCGGCGGATCTGTCGCTGACGCTGGCCATCGCCCGCGAAGTGGGTAACTCGCTGCTTACCGACAGCCTGCTGGCGGAATCTAACCGCCACCTTAATCAAATGTACGGCCTGCTGGAAAGTATGGACGACGGGGTGATGGCGTGGAACGAGCAGGGAGTGCTGCAGTTTCTCAACGTGCAGGCGGCCACGCTGCTCCATCTCGATACCCAGGCCAGCCAGGGGCGAAATATCAATGAGCTGCTGACCCTGCCGGCGTTGCTGCGCCGCGCGATTAAACAGGCCCGCGGCCTTAATCATGTGGAAGTGACCTTTGAGAGCCAGCATCAATTTATCGACGCGGTGATCACCCTGAAGCCTATCGTGGAGGAGCAGGGCAATAGTTTCATTTTACTGCTCCACCCGGTGGAGCAGATGCGTCAATTAATGACCAGCCAATTGGGCAAAGTGAGCCATACCTTCGAACAGATGTCGGCGGATGACCCGGAAACCCGCAGGCTGATCCACTTTGGCCGTCAGGCGGCGCGCGGCGCTTTCCCGGTGCTGCTGTGCGGCGAGGAAGGGGTGGGTAAAGAATTACTGAGCCAGGCGATCCATAACGAAAGCGAACGGGCGCCGGGCCCGTATATTTCGGTTAACTGCCAGCTGTACGCCGACAGCGTACTGGGCCAGGATTTTATGGGCAGCGCGCCAACCGACGATGAAAATGGCCGCCTCAGCCGACTCGAACTGGCCAACGGCGGCACGCTGTTCCTGGAAAAAATAGAGTATCTGGCCCCCGAGTTGCAGTCAGCGCTGCTGCAGGTGATAAAACAGGGCGTGCTGACGCGTCTTGATGCCCGGCGGCTGATTCCGGTGGATGTGAAAGTGATCGCCACCACCACCGTCGACCTCGCCAACCTGGTGGAGCAGAACCGCTTTAGCCGCCAGCTTTACTATGCGCTACATTCGTTTGAAATAGTCATTCCGCCGCTGCGGGCGCGGCGCGGCAGTATTCCTTCGTTAGTGCATAGCCGTCTGCGTCGGCTGGAAAAACGCTTTTCATCACGCCTGAAGGTGGATGACGACGCGCTGGCGCAACTGGTGGCCTACCCGTGGCCAGGCAACGATTTTGAGCTTAATAGCATTATTGAGAATATCGCGATGAGTAGCGATAACGGTCATATCCGCTTAAGCAATCTCCCCGAGCATCTCTTCTCTACCCGGCCGGGCAGCGAAACGGCGTCCTCATTACTACCATCAAGCCTGTCTTTCAGCGCCATCGAGAAAGAGGCGATTATCCAGGCGGCGCGAGTCACCAGCGGCCGGGTACAGGAGATGTCGCAGTTGCTGAATATTGGCCGTACCACACTGTGGCGCAAGATGAAGCAGTACGACATCGACGCCGGGCAGTTTAAGCGCCGGGGGCAGGATAAGAGTTAAGCCAACGGCGTTAATATTTTTCCGGCAGCTCGTTGACAATATCGACGAGCTCGCCGTTTTTCATCGTGATATAGCCGCCGTTTTTCAGATCGGAAAGTACCTGAAACAGATAGCTACGCGACATTTTGGTGCGTCGCAGGATAAAGTTCGCCAGGCTCGGATCGTGTAATACGCCTTCATTTTTCTGTTTGAGATAACGATAAATCATGGAGCGAATGACAAAATAGCGGGTGCCAATAGCTCTTTCGTCATGCGCATCGAGCAAAAACGCCAACGTGATGGCCATCATGTTCATCAGAAAGGTAAATTTATCGGGCTGGGTAAAATGTTTCTCAAAGTATTCGAGATTACAGCTGAACACTTTGACATTTTTTTTGGCGGTATAGTGCAACTGAATGCCCGGACCATAATTCTCGACGATACCGAAAAACATCCCTTTGATGCCTTTACCGATCTGAAACAACTTTTTCGGCTGGGTTTTTGCTTTTCCTGGGGCGACAATAAAGTTGTGCTCCTGCATCTCAACGGCAATAACGCCTTCAAGAACAATAATAATCTCGCCTGTACTCAGAGTGAAATGTGTTTCATCGGCAATCTTGCGGATATTATTGCTGAGAGCTAACGAGTCTATCGCCTTTATATTCTTTGAAATCATCTTATTATATTCATCGATGATGTGGGAATAGGGCGTTTGAATACGACTCATCTTCTCTCCAGACTCAATTCTACCGCTTAATTACTCTTTGCTATTTTGCAGTGGCGATACTTTATATTTTAACGGCGCGGAATTACGCCTGATACAAAATATCTAAATTTAAAAGCTGGCGCCAGATAGCAGACGACACTTTTAGAGTCCGTTAACGGACTGATCTATCGCTCTTTTTAAAACACTCACTTAGACTGTTTTAGTGGGTAGTTGGGCTTCTATTTTTAGTAACTAAGAATCCACTTAAATATTGAATGATAATATTGCTTTTGCGGCGGGTTTCTTTAGCGAAACGGTGATGGTGATGCGCTTTGCATAAATTAAAAAATAAAACCAGAACCTGTGGATTTTTATTGCTTTCTCTACTTCACTTAAGCGCAATCGCCTCAGTAGCGACAAGAATATCTGCCGATGTCGCTCATCTCATATTGAGACTTATCTAATCTGACAATGCCTGCCTGACTTTAGCTAAATCGTAAGTTAAATCAGGCGCATTCTGAGCAATGAGGTTTGAAGATGAATAAAAAATACAAGGGTATCGGCGTGCTGGCATTTGCCGCCGGTTCGTTATTACCCGGCGCGACGGCCAATGCCGCCGATCAAAATGCGGCTGGCTCCAGCGATGGTGCGGCAAAGAAGCCCAATATTATCCTGATCGTCTCTGACGATACCGGCTATGGCGACCTCGGCGTCTACGGCGGCGGCGAAGGCCGCGGTATGCCGACGCCAAACCTCGACAAAATGGCCGATGAGGGGATGACCTTTTTCGACTTCTACGGCCAGCCGAGCAGCACGCCGGGCCGCGCGGCGATGCAGACCGGGCGCATTCCCAACCGTAGCGGTATGACCACCGTGGCTTTCCAGGGGCAAGGCGGCGGTTTACCGAAAGAAGAGTGGACGCTGGCCTCGGTACTGAAAACCGGCGGCTATAAAACCTTCTTTACCGGTAAGTGGCACCTCGGCGAAGCCGATTACGCGTTACCAAACGCGCAGGGCTACGACGAAATGAAATACGTCGGCCTCTATCACCTGAACGCCTATACCTATGCCGACCCGACCTGGTTCCCGGATATGGATCCGCAACTGCGTGAAATGTTTGCCCGCGTCACCCGCGGCGCGCTCTCCGGCAAGGCGGGCGAAGCGCCGAAGGAAGAGTTCAAAATTAACGGCCAGTATGTGAATACCCCGGTCGTTGATGGCAAAGAGGGCGTGGTCGGGATCCCATTCTTCGACCGCTATGTCGAGAAGGCCTCGCTGGACTATCTCGAAGCAAATGCAAAATCTTCCGAACCGTTCTTCATGAGCATCAACTTTATGAAGAACCACCAGCCGAACATGCCGGATCCGGATTACGTCGGTAAGTCGATGTCGAAGAGCAAATACGCCGACTCGATGGTGGAAATGGATGCCCGCGTTGGCCATATCATGGATAAGCTGCGCGAGTTGGGGATCGATAAAAACACCCTTGTGGTATGGACCACCGATAACGGCGCCTGGCAGGACGTCTATCCGGATGCCGGCTATACGCCATTCCGCGGCACCAAAGGCACCGACCGCGAGGGCGGC
Organism: Klebsiella sp. K-3; assembly: GCF_051207495.1. Classification (NCBI taxonomy): domain Bacteria; kingdom Pseudomonadati; phylum Pseudomonadota; class Gammaproteobacteria; order Enterobacterales; family Enterobacteriaceae; genus Klebsiella; species Klebsiella sp. K-3. The sequence continues at coordinate 193,246 of NZ_JBPNXF010000008.1, forward strand.
AGCCGCGTTCCGGCTATCGCCTGGTGGCCGGGCAAGATTAAAGAGCACAGCCGTAACCACGATATCGTTGGCGGCCTCGATCTGATGGCGACTTTTGCTTCGGTGGCCGGCGTTAAATTACCGACCAAAGACCGCGCCGGGCAGCCGATTATCTTCGATAGCTACGATATTTCACCGGTACTGTTTGGCACGGGTAAAGATCCGCGTACCTCCTGGTTCTACTTCACTGAAAATGAGTTGACCCCGGGGGCGGCGCGCGTCGGCCACTATAAGGCGGTGTTTAACCTGCGCGGCGATAACGGCGCGAAAACCGGCGGCCTGGCGGTGGATTCCAACCTCGGCTGGAAAGGGCCGGAGTCCTATGTCGCAACGGTGCCGCAGATTTTCGACCTCTGGCAGGATCCGCAGGAACGCTACGATATCTTTATGAACAACTATACCGAGCATACCTGGACGCTGGTGACCTTCAATGAAGCCATCACTAAGTTGATGAAAACCTACGTCGAGTATCCGCCGCGTAAGCCGCAGAGCGAAGCCTACAGTGGGCCGATTACCCTGTCGCAGTACCAACGCTTTAGTAATATCCGCGAGCAGTTACAAAAAGAAGGGTTCCAGTTGGCGATGCCGACCGGTAATTAAAATGACGTTGGCCCGGGCGAGATGTCCGGGCCTTTTGCTGTTGTGAGCATTCTAAAGATAGGTTCTGGTCGATGAAAAAAAGCACCACCATTCCATTAACGCCATTACAGAACCAGGGGCGCTATCTGCCCGCCTATAAACGCCGCTATCACATGATGGCGAAACCCAGCGGCTCCACCTGCAACCTGGACTGTCAATACTGTTTTTATCTGCATAAAGAGCAGCTTTTACATCAGCCGCACGACAAAGGAATGAGCGACGAGGTACTGGAGAATTTCATTCGTCAGTACATCCAAAGCCAGGACGGCGAAGAGATTATTTTCTCCTGGCAGGGCGGCGAGCCAACCCTGATGGGACTGGAGTTTTTCGAAAAGGTCGTTGAGCTGCAAAAGAAATATCAGCCGCAGCACCAGCGCATTGAGAACGATCTGCAGACCAATGGCGTGCTGATTAACGATAAGTGGGCCGCCTTCTTGAAGGCGCATAACTTCCTGGTCGGGGTATCGATCGATGGCCCGCGCGAGATCCACGATCGCTTCCGCGTGACGCGAAGCGGCAAGCCGACCTTCGATAAGGTCATGGAAGGGATCGCGGCGCTGAAGCGCCACGGCGTGCCGTTCAACGCGCTGGCAGTCGTTAACCGGGTGAATGCCCGTTTCCCGCGCGAGGTATATCGTTTTCTTACCCGCGAACTCGGCGCCACCTATATCCAGTTTACGCCTTGCGTAGAGGCCGCCGAGTTTAAAACTACCGCGCCGCAGTTCTGGCGCGAAGAGACGATCCCCATCACCGGCAGCCGCCGGGCGAAACCGGGCGATCTGGATTCTATCGTCACCGACTGGTCGGTGGATCCGGACGATTGGGGACATTTTCTGACCGAAGCTTTTGATGAGTGGGTGACCTACGATCTGGGCCGCGTGCAGGTGAATTTGTTCGAAACCGCCGTGGTACAGACTATGGGGCTTCCATCCCAGTTATGCATCACCGCGCCGTTTTGCGGTAAGGCGCTGGCGATTGAGAAAAACGGCGACGTCTACTCCTGCGATCACTACGTCTACCCGGAATATAAGCTTGGCAATATTAAGGCGCATAAGCTGGCGCATATGGTCTTTTCCGAGCGGCAGAAAGTGTTTGGGATGGGCAAGAAAGAGACGCTGCCCGCCTACTGCAAAAGCTGCCCGCATCTGAATTTATGCTGGGGCGAATGCCCGAAAAACCGCATCGTGCGCGCCCCGGATGGCGAAGAGGGGCTCAATTATTTATGTCCTGGCTTTCGCCATTTTTACGCGACGGTTAAACCGACGCTTGAGAAGATTGCCGCCATGCTGAAGTAGGTCTGGCTTTAGGCGGTGGAATAAGAAGGATAAACAATGAAAAAAACAGTATTGCTCAGCATGCTGCTATTGAGCTTCACCAGCGCGGCAGCCACCGATATGCTGCCGGCATGGAAAGATACCCCTGCTAAACAGGCAATTGAGCAATGGGTGCAGGGGGCGACGCGTGAAGGCGGGGCGGACTTTATTCCGCTGGATAAGCGCTATGTGGTTTTCGATAACGACGGCACCCTGTGGCCGGAAGCGCCGCTGACTTTCCAACTACAGTTCGCGGTGGATGAAGTGAAAAGACTGGCGCCGGAACATCCGGAGTGGCAAAAAGATCCGCTGGTGGCGGCGGTACTGAACAATGATTTGAAAACGGTAGCGGCGGGCGGTGAAAAAGGGCTACTCAAGCTGCTGGCGTTAACCCATAGCGGCATGACCACCGAAGAGTTTAGTCAGCGAGTCAGCGCATGGTTTGACAGCCATCAGGATAAACGTACCGGCTGTCGCTACGACCAGTTGGGATATCAGCCGATGCGCCAGTTGCTGGACTATCTGCGCGCCAATGGTTTTAAAACGTGGATCGTTTCCGGCGGCGGAATTGACTTCATGCGCGTAGTGTCGGAGAAAATGTACGGTATTCCGCCGGAGCAGGTTATCGGTTCGTTCGCGCTCAGCGAGTTTAGTCTGACGGACAATGGCACCCAGCTTCGCAAAACGATGAAAGGCGCATTTAATGATGACGCCGCGGCCAAGCCGGTGGCGATCCACCTGTTTATGGGGCAGCGCCCGGTTGCGGCTTTCGGCAACAGCGATGGCGATCTGGCGATGCTGCAATACACCGCCGCCAACCCGAACTATAAAACCTTTGAGCTGCTGGTCCACCATACCGATGCGGCGCGGGAGTATGCCTACGACAGCCATCCTTCCGCCAGCGGCAAGCTGGTGAAAGGATTGGCCGAGGCGAAACAGAAGGGCTGGACGGTTGTCGATATGCAGCAGGACTGGAAGACGGTATACGACCCGGCGCAGTGTAAGGCGAAATAAAAAACGCCGCCGGGCAATGGCGGTGAGTTCGGAACCGTATTTTTGCCGGATGGCGGCTGCGCCTTATCCGGCCTACGAATAGTATCCGGTCAACCGCCGGGAAGTGCTTTGCCTAAGGGGCCAGCGGCGGCAACGGCTGCGGCTGCCAGAAACGCCGCCAGCGTCGGCTAATGCCGAGAAGCATTCGATAACACCAGCGGCGGCCAAACCATCCCCCACCGGCCGCCGCGGCAGCAATCATTATCCACATCAGGCTCTGCCAGGAGACCATTCCCGTGGTACCGCGCAGCGCTTGCTCCGCGCCGCCTTGTCGCGCCGCGGCGACGTTCAACGTTTCTCCCGTCAGCTTCGCCGTTCGCCATTGATGATTAATGGTATCCCACCAGCGCAAGCTAATCGGCGGTAGCGTCAGCGTGCCGCTATGGCTGGGCAAATAGCGCAGTCGCTCCACCCGGTGGGCGCCGATAACATCGCCGCGCTCGCTTTTTAATGGTTCACTGACCGGCGCCAGACGCTGGCTCTCGCTACCGCTAATGGCGTACAGCAGCGGTGGAATTTGCCCCGGCAGCGCATCCCGCGCCTCGACGGTCACGATACGGTCAACGGCATCGCCGACCCGCAGCGTGGCGTCTTTCCCCGCGTGGTACTGTTGAATTTGCTGGCTGAGCGTCAGCTGGCTGGCCGGTAAAAAATGGTCCGCCTGAGTGGTATTGGCCGGCCAGTTTACCGGGCGTTCCAGCGCCGGAAGATGCACCGTGACCGGCGCCTGATTGGCGGATGACGCGGTAATGTCGATTGCCGGCAGGCGTAGCACGCCTTGCTGCCAGGCGCTGACCTGACGTTCAAGGCGAATGCCGCTCCAGACGATCCCGTTCTTTTTGCGCGTCACCAGCTGTGAAGGCAACGCAGTATTCAGGAGTTCGCCGTTTTTGACGGCAAACTCGGGCCACTGCGGCGGCGGGTTAAACCAGCTATCGGTCCACCAGGTGATCGCCACCCGAACCGGCTGGCCGGGGACGATCTGCGTCGGCGCTTCCAGTTCACGGGTGATGTCCATCGCCGCATGCGCGGGAAGCGCGGCAACCAGCAGAAAAAGTAGCGCTTTGTTCATGGCGTGGTATCTCCTGAGCCGTTGCGATACAGGCTTTTCAGTAGCCCGGTAGGCGAAACCTCCAGTGCATCAAACCATTGATTAACCTGCGGACTCTCCCCGGCGATAGCGCCGATTTGCTGCTGATCGATGCCCTGATTTTTCTGCAGATCGTGGACCAGCTTATCCGGGCCATCGTCCATCGCATCGCCCTGCGCCTGTTGGCGCTCTCGCTCCTGCTGACGAATGCGCATTACGATCTGCGAGATTTTGTCGCGATTTTGCAGCGCCATGGGCCAGTCAGGGTGTAGGTAAAGGGCGCGATCGTAGCTGTCGAGCGCCTGTTGCCACTGCTTTTGCTGAGCATAGCTGTTACCCAGCCACAGCAAGGTTTCCGCGCTTGGCGGCGCGGCGCGAAACGCGCTGGCGGCGGCAGGATAGTCGCCGGCCCGATACCAGGCGATACCTTGCCATAACGGATCGCGATAGTGCCCGGCGGCAGCGGCGTAGTCGCCGCGGTTAAAGGCGTGCTGTCCCAGGATATCCGGGCGAACCCAGGCATCGAGCCAGGCGGCATCGCTGTGCGGCGACCACAGCAGCGCGGGAAATAGAAGCGCTACCATCAGTAACTGGCGTCGCCAGAACAGCAGCAGGAACAGCATCGGCGCGATCAGCAGGTAGCCGCTGTTTTTCCAGTGCAGATCCTGGCGGGCATTATTTTGCTGAGTCACCGATTGTTGAATGTGGCTGGCGATGATCGGCAGATCGTCGCCATCATCGCTGGCCAGCGTCACCGGGATCCCGGCGTCGCGCAGCTGACGGAAACGATCGACGTTTAGTCGGGTATCGATGCCGAGGCTGGCGTACTTATCCGGCAGCGTGCCGCCCGTGGCGGTGCCGGGGACCCAAATTTGCAGCGGTAGATGTTGCCCTTTCAGCCAGGTGACATCGGCAGGCGACAGGGTATCGGCAACGAGGATTAGGCTACGCGGGCTGTCTTTGGCGGTAGGCAGATTTTTTAACGCCAGTGCGACGGCCTGCGGCAGGGCGGAACCGCTACCTTCCGGCAGCAAAGAGGGCGACTGGGCGTTGAGAAACAGCTGATAAAACTGCGGATCCTGCGTCAGTGGCGTGGTGAGAAAGGCCTGGCTACTGTAAACCACCAGACCATAATGTGAACCGGGCTGCCGTTGCATCAGCGCCGCGATTTTATGCTGCATGCGCTGATGGCGCGAGGGGGGAAGATCCTGGGCATACATCGCCAGATCCTGCTGCAGTATTACCATCACGTTGCTTTGCGGGGTGAGCGCCGCCGGTAGTTCACGCTGCCAGCTCGGGCCCGCCAATGCCACGACGCCGAGTGTGAGTAGCCACGGCAGCAGCCGGGTTAGCCTGCGACGGCGTTGAATAATCAACGCACGAAAGGGTTTATCCATTAGCGTGGACCAGGCGGAGGCGCCGTAGCCAGGAAGCCAGGCCACCAGCAGACACAGCAGCAGCGCGGTTAAGCGCCACGGATAGAGAAAGTGAAAATCGCTCATGCCATTTTCTCCCTGAGGACACGGCCGCAGGCGGCCAGCAGTAGCAATAGCAGCGCGACGGCGAGCGGCCACGGATAGAGCGCCTGATGCCAGGACCAGCCGAGGCTTTTGACCTGCGCCGGAGTGAGGGCGTCGATTTGTTGCCAGACGCTATCCAGCGCGCTGCCGGAATGCGCGGCGGTCCAGCTCTGGCCGCCGGTGGTTTTCGCGATGCGTTGCAGTAGCGGCAAATCGACTTTGTCTTCGCTGGTATCGCTGAGGTCGCCGAAGGCGATGGTATGTACCCGCACATGGTGGTCGGCGGCAAGCTTTGCCGCCAGTTCAGGCGACAGCTGCGAAGCGGTATCATTGCCGTCGGTGAGTAAAATCGCCAGCTTGTCGGCCTGCTTATCGGGGCCATTTTCCAGCACCTTAACCGCCACGCCCAGCGCATCGCCGATAGCGGTTTGCTGGCCAATCATGCCCGGCGCTAGCTGATTGATGCGCGTTTGCAGCGCCTGTTTATCTTCGCTTATCGGGGCGAAGGGCCAGGCCTTGCTGGCGAAGATGACCATGCCGATGCGGTCGGATTGGCGGGCGGCGATAAACTTGCGCACCGATTGCTGTACCGCCTGCAGGCGCGTATTACCGCCCTGGACGTCATTTTTCGCCATTGACCCGGAGACATCGAGGATCAGCACGATGTCGCGCATCGGCCTGGTAATATATTGTGGCGGCGTCAGGTATTCCGGCCGCGCCAGCGCGCAAACCAGCAGCGACCAGATAAGCCAGAACAGCACGGCGCTGGCCCCATTTCCGCGTTTTGGCCGGGTATCGAGCTGTAGCGCGTCAATGAGCGAGGGTAAAAACGGTACCCGCACGCGCTCGTCGGTGGTTTTTGCCGGTAGCGGGAGAAAACGAGTGAGCAGCGGCAGCGCCAGCAGTAGCGCGGCCCAGGGCCAGGCGAAATCAATGTGGGCGAGCCATTCAGACATGTGGAAGCTCCTTTAGCCACTGCGCCAACTGAGCGCGAAGCCGCGCCGTCTGCTGGTCGTTCAGGGCGTTGTCGGCCCGGCAGTAGCGGGCGATGAGCTGGTCGCGCAGGTCAGCATCCAGCGTCAACGACGCCAGCACGGCTTCCGGTGCCAGCGTTTGGCTAACCATCTGGCGCGGCTGGTGGACCATCTGCACGCGTTTAATCAGCTGCATCCAGCTATCGACGGTATGCGGATGATTGAGCGCCAGCAGCGCTTCTCGTCGCCAGCGGTTGCGCCGCCAGCGGGCGTAGCGGATAAGCAGGAACAGCCCCGCCAGGCCTACGGCAATCGCGAGCAGAATCAGCCAGCCGATTGGTAGCGGAAACCAGCTGGGGGCGGGGGGCAGCGCGGGCGTTAGTAGCTCCGGCACCGCATAGCCTTTCTCAAACATTTAAAGCCCTTTTTGTAACTGGCGCAGCAGGTCCTGAGTTACCGTCAGATGATTAACCCGAATACCCAACTGGTTGAGTTGCTGCTGCTGACGCGCCAGCCGACCGATGATGTGTTGACGAATATCGGTGCTGAGCGCGGAGGTGAGGGTGACGCTGGCGCTGCGCCCGCCGTAGCAGGCGGCCAGCGTGCCGGAGCGCGGCAGGCGAAGATGTAAGTCGTCGAACAGCACAAATGCGCTGACCTCGCAGCGACGGCGCAGATGCGCCAGCATGGCCTGAGCTGGGGCGTCGAGATCGTGAAAATCGCTGAGGATAGCGACCCAGGCGCCGCGCGGAATCGTGCTGACCGCGCGCTGTAGCGCCTGCGAAAGCGTCTGCGTACGCTCCGGCTCGAGAGGATATTGCTGCGCCAGCAACTGGTTGTAATGCGTCAGATCGTCCAGCAGCGCGGGTAGAGAGCTACGCGGGGCGCGGCACGGGTGTAGCGCCAACGTGATATCGTTAAATACCAGGCTGCCGAGGCGATCGCCATCGTGATGGCTACGCCAGGCCAGCAGCGCGGCGGTTTTGGCCGCGGCGCTGGCTTTAGTTTGCCCGCGGGTGGCGAAATGCATATCTAATCGCTGGTCGACCAGCAAAAAGACCGGGCGTTCACGCTCTTCATTGTACTGGCGCACCCACGGCGTACGTAGACGGGCGGTCGTCTGCCAGTCGATCATGCGTATGTCGTCGCCGGGTTGATAACGACGCAGGCTGTCGAAGTTGAGCCCACGCCCCTGCTGGCGGGAGGCGCGTTCGCCGGACAACGCCCCCGGCGGGATCTGTTCCGGTGGGTTAACCATCAACCGCGCCTGCGGCGCGAGGTCGAGCAGCATCTGGCGATTCACGCAGAGGTCGCTCATCAGATCACCACGGCGTTGAGCAGCATGGTAATCACATCGTCGGCGCTGCAACCATCGGCGCTGGCCTGATAGCTTAGCATCAAGCGGTGGCGCATCACCGCCGGCGCGATAAAGCGCACGTCTTCCGGGCGAACCGCGTCACGTCCCGCGAGCCAGGCCTGCGCGCGGGCGCAGCGCTCCAGCGCTAAGGTGCCGCGCGGGCTCAGGCCGTAAGCCAGATAACTGGCTAATTGTTCGCTGATGTGCTGCGGCTGGCGGCTGGCGTTGACCAGTTCGACTATCCAGGTTTCGATAATCGGCGCGACGTGGATGGCGCTTATCTCCTGCCAGCAGGAGGCGATCTCCTGTTGGCTGAACCGCAGTGATTCCGCTTCTGGCGCGGGGGTGGTTTTTGCCGCTACGCCATATTTTGTCTGCTGCTCGGCGCGAACCAGCTGCATCACCTGCTGCTCATGCTCTTTCGATGGATAGTCGACCTGTACCTTCATCAGAAAGCGGTCGAGCTGGGCTTCCGGTAGCGGCCAGGTTCCTTCCTGGTCGACGGGGTTCTGCGTCGCCAGCACCATAAACACGCCCGGCAGCGGCCAGCTTTTGCCCGCCACGGTGACGTGGCGCTCTTCCATCGCCTCCAGCAGCGCCGACTGCACGCGGGCCGAGGCGCGGTTGATTTCGTCCGCCAGAATCACGTTGCCGAATACCGGCCCCGGGCGAAAACGAAACTGCTCCTCTTCGCGGCTGGCATTTTGCTGATAAATCTCGCTGCCGGTGATATCCGAGGGCAGCAGATCCGGAGTGAACTGAATACGGCGAAACTCGCCGGCGATATGTCGCGCCAGCTCGCGTACGGCGCGGGTCTTCGCCAGCCCCGGCAGCCCTTCGAGCAGGATATGCCCATCGCAGAGCAGGGCGATAAGCAGCATGCGAACGACGTTTTCCTGGCCGAGCACCTGCGCATTCATGCGCTGCTCCAGCCGTAGCATTTTATCGCGCAGGTTCATCGGCTAACTCCTTTAAAATCGCGTTTCACCAGAGTGACAATGCCCGCCAGAATCGGCTCGGCATAGTTGAAAAAGGCCTTAATGCCCGGGCAGAGATAGTTCAAGCCGGCTTCGCCGTCGGTGGTGAGCACCAGACGGTTTTTCGGGCACTCGCCGTGGCAAAGCTTCAGGTAAGGGCACTGCCTGCACTGCTGGGGCAGCGTGTCGCATTTACCCATACCGAAAGCCTGCTGACGTTCGGAGAAAGCCATTCGCGCCAGGCTGTTATCGGCGATATTGCCGATTTGATACTCCGGATAGACGTAGTGGTCGCAGGAGAAAACATCGCCGTTTTTCTCGACCGCGAGCCCTTTGCCGCAAAACTCCGCGGTGGTACAAATTTGCGCCGGCATGCCCATCATCTGGGCGACGGCGGTTTCGAACAGATTGACCTGGACGCGGCCAAGGTCGTTGTTCACCCACTCTTCGAAGGTTGCTATCAAAAAGCGTCCCCAATCGTCCGGGTCGACTGACCAGTCGGTGACGATAGCGTCTAAATCGCCGGGGCGCGCGCGGCGGCTGCCGACGGTGGGGATACTGTCATCACGCCAGAAATGAGGCGCGGTCTGGGTAAAGTCCACCGGTTCGACGCAGGGGTTAAACTGCACGTAGGTCGCCCCCAGTTCGCGGGTAACAAAGCGGTAAACCTCTAACGGGAAACGGGCGTTGGTGCGGTTGACGGTCACCAGCGCATTGAATGGAACGCCATTGCGTTTCAGGGCGTCGACGCCGGCCATCACTTTATCAAACGTTGGTTTACCGCTGCGGGTAATGCGATAGCGGTCGTGTAACTCTCGCGGGCCGTCAATCGACAGGCCGACAAGGAAATGATTCGCTTTGAGGAATTCAGCCCAGGCATCGTTAATCAGGATACCGTTGGTTTGCAGATCGTTTTCGATCCGCTGGCCGGGCTTTTTATATTGCTGCTGGAATTTCACCACTTTGTGGAAAAACTCCAGTCCCATCAGGGTCGGTTCGCCGCCCTGCCAGGAGAAGACCACCTGTTCGCCATCCTGTCCGTCGATGTACTGGCGGATAAAGTTTTCCAGCGTTTCATCGCTCATGTAGCGGCGTTTTTCCTGCTGGAGTAAGTGTTCTTTGTGCAGGTAAAAGCAGTAGCTGCAATCGAGATTACAGGCCGAGCCGGTGGGTTTCGCCATCACATGAAAGCGACGTTGGTAAGCGGGGCCGTTACCCGCGTACTTTTCTGCCGAAGGTAATGCGTTAACAGGCACGGTGGTGCTGTGTTTCATAAATAACTCCCGGATTAGTCAGGTCGAGGGTAAGGCGAGAAGAAAACAGGGCGGCGAACCGCCCTGGGAGATGGACTACCGTTACTTACCGGTGCTTGCGCTCTTATCGAGCATTGCGCTGACATCGGAGACGGTGAAGGAGCCCGGCTTCTGACGCGGCGGGAATTCTTTAAACGTCGCCAGCATATCTTTTGCCGACTTCTGCGCGCCGCCCAGCAGGAACAGACGATCGTAGAACCAGGTGTCGTAGCCCATGCCGTCGGAACCTTTCTCCAGCGGATCGACTTTCAGATCGAAGATCAGCGGAGTACGCAGTTTGGTGAACGGATAGCGCCACAGATCGAGACCGGTGTGTTCCTGGATCATAAAGTGGATCTTCCAGCGGCCCTGACGCATCGCCAGCAGATCGCCGTCATCGCTCCAGTAGAAGAATTCGTTACGCTGGTCTTTTCCTTTGCCCTGCAGGAAGTCGAGCTGGTTATAGCCATCAAGGTGAACCTTGTAGGTGATGGACGGCGTTTTATACCCTTTCAGCATTTCCTGTTTGATGTTGCTGTCGCCGGCGGCGGCAACCAGCGTCGGGAACCAGTCATAGCTGGCGAACATATCGTTCACCACGGTGCCCGGTTTGATGTGGCCTGGCCACTTGATCATCGCCGGTACGCGGAAGCCGCCTTCCCAGCCGGTGTTTTTCTCACCGCGGAACGGAGTTTCGCCTGCGTCCGGCCAGGTGGCGGTCATCGGGCCGTTATCGGTGGTGTAGATAACGATAGTGTTATCTTCGATACCGAGGTCTTTAATCTTCTGTAGTACCTGGCCGACGATTTTATCGTGCTCAACCATGCCGTCGGCATAGGTTCCCAACCCGGTGACGCCAACGCTGTCGTCTTTGAGGTGGGTTTTGTTGTGCATGCGGGTGGTGTTGAACCAGGTAAAGAATGGCTTACCGGCTTTCACCTGGCGCGCCATAAAGTCGTTGTTGGCGGCCAGAGTCTCTTCATCTACGGTGCCCATACGCTTCACGGTCAGCGGTCCGGTATCTTCGATCTTGCCGTCAGCGGTGCTCTTAATCACGCCGCGCGGGCCAAACTGTTTGCGGAAGTTGGGATCTTTCGGGTAATCCGGGTTTTCCGGCTCTTCTTCGGCATTCAGGTGATACAGGTTACCGAGGAATTCATCGAAACCGTGCGCGGTCGGCAGGAATTCATCGCGATCGCCAAGGTGGTTTTTACCGAACTGGCCGGTGGCGTAGCCCAGCTGCTTGAGGACGTTGGCGATGGTCGGATCTTCTTTCTGCAGACCCTGTGGCGCTCCCGGCATACCGACTTTACTCATCCCGGTGCGGAACGGCATCTGGCCGGTAATAAACGCGGAACGACCGGCGGTGGAACTCTGCTCGGCGTAGTAGGAGGTAAACTTCGCGCCCTGCGCGGCGATGCTGTCAATGTTTGGCGTCTGGTAGCCCATCAGACCCTGATTGTAGGTGCTCAGGTTCAGGTAGCCGATATCATCGCCAAAGATAACTACGATGTTAGGCTTTTTAGCATCCTGCTTCTGCGCTGTTGCGTCGGCTGCGTGAGCAACGGTCACCGCGCCGGAAGCTAATGTCAGCATACTGGCCAACATTGTTCTCTTAAAGGGAATATTTTTAAACATAGCTCGCTATCCTTTTATTTTTCCGGCTTTCTAAATGGTTTGGAAAAATAGATTGTTAACGAAGCGTCTAATTTATTTTTAAATTACAAGAGTGTTTATTATTAAAAATAAATTAGACGCTTCAGTGGGCGAAACCGGGTTAGGGTTCTCGTCGGTGTTGGTATTTTATTCAGGCATCCAGATTGATACGAGAGAGGAGTCTCTAAACGGACTGAAATAAATGGCGGGATGAACTAAAAATGCTATCTTTAATTGACAGGGTTAACTTTATCAGACTATTTTTGCATGCATTAAATAAATGCTAATTAATGAGGCAACATGAAAACGACTTATGCCGACGTTATTGATCAATATAACCATGTTGTCGCCAGCGACCTTGAGTTGATTCAACCTCTGATCTCGGCAAACCAGCCGCGAATCATCAAAGACAATGGCGTTTTCAGAATTGAGCCTGGCGAAGTCGTCATTGTAGTGGAAGGCATTATTGCGATAGAAGTGGAATACAACGTGGGCTTTGGCTCCGCGAGTAAACGCGGTGTCCTGAGTAAAACGCGAGATATGCTGCAGATTGGCAAAGGGATACGCGGTATGATCTTGGGGATTATTGAAAACTATGGTCCGGCGCTATCGCTAAAATATACCGCAAAGAAAAATGTCAAAATAGTGACCTGCGATAAAGAAGCATTTGAACACTATTTTATTCAACGCGAACGGTTTGCTTATCTGATGGAAATCATGGCATTTCAGCTATCGTTGATTATTGATGCACATCACGAAAAGAATTTACCTTCACGCTACGATACGATTAAATCGATGATCTACCGTTACAAAAAACAGCAGGATGAAGGAGTATTGCATGATAGAAGCCTGGCTAGCTTTATTCTGAAAAGAACCAAAATGTCGCGCAGCTACCTTTTTAAAATCCTTGCCGAGCTAAAGGAGGGAGGATATATCAAAATGGAAAACGGCGAACTGGTCGATATTGTGCACGAGCTGCCGGATAAATTTTAACCTTCTGTTGTTGCACGAACTTCATTTCAGGGCCGCAGAGACCGTCTAACAGATCCAGGGATTACTTTACTCTTCATTACGCTTGGACGCTGGGCGGGGAAAAGGTCTCGCCGAAGCCAGTTACCGTGCGGGATCTTGCCCGTCGTGTTTCTTTTACCGCGATGAGAATGGGGAGATAGTTGCCCTGCAATGGCATTTGGCGGGTTTGATTTTGTCTGTGTATATCTCTAAAATGCAGTCAATTATTCTGTCATAAATTCATCCTGCTAGTGAAATAAACCATTGTTTTTTCGTTTTAAGGGATACGATTTTGCTGAGAAGGGAGGCTTCTTTGTGTTCAATGGTGCAGCGCGCTCTGACGTAAACAACTTCATTAATATAGAAAAGGGAAGGCGCGGTAGAAAGAGTCAGCCGTTTATCTCTTTCTCCAAAAATGGGGGGCATGTCAGGATCGCGGCTTTTATCGCTCGTCACGGAGAACATGTTGATATTCAAATAGATTATTCCAGCAGAACCATTCGGGTTAAGAAGGTTGAGCACAACGGCGTGCGTATTAACGTCGGCGGCGTTTTTACCCGTAAGGTACTGGTGAAGCAGTTTCAGTTTGGCGAGAAGAAGACTATCCGCGTCGATCTCACCCAACAGGACGATGGCTGGTTTTATGGCGACTTGCCGGTAGAGTTCACGGCCAATTGCGCATAAGACGTTATTGTGGAAATTAGCCATTATTCAGCTATGTTGATACGGAGATAGCGGATAATGGCTTTTTTATATCAATAAGATATAAATGCGAGTCATTATAGTTTCGTATTAAAAATTTATTTTTAAGTAAATAAGCACCATTAAACCCTATTAAATAATAGTTATTTCCAATGATATCTTTGCAATAATTAAGGGAAAATAGAGACTCAATAAAAGGAAGCGATAATTAATGGAACATTTACTCAGACACTGTGAACAGGTTGTAGTTGGCCCCTATAGCCGCGACGCCCGGGCGCTGGCGCATGAAGTGATCGACACCATCTCGGCGGGCGTTCCGCCGGAGCAGCTGATTCTCCCCTGGATGTCGGTTAAAGAGGGGCTGCCCGACGCCAATAGCGGGCGCTACGTGTGCGCTTATACACCAGCGAAATCTCAGGACCGCCGCTATCAGCTGGTCTCCGCTGCGATGTTCCGCACCGTTTGTCGGGATGCCACCCACTGGTTTTATATGTGGGAAGCGCTATAAGTGAAGGAGGCTGAATATAGAGTATCGGGTGTTTCGATAATCTTTAGGGCTGATAATATAAATATTATATTTATAAATATGATGGCAAATTTTTAAACAACAGAATAATCCACACCCTAATTGAATAAAAATATAATCATCGATATCAAAATCTTCATGCTGTTACAGGATTAGCGAGTGAGCGGTAGCAATGGCAGGATAGTGCGGCTGACGATCACAAATTCGCGATTCTTAATCGATGCCGGGTAAAAAATGGCTTATCGTGCCGTGGTGCGCTAAGTCGTTTGGGCAGCATCAATGGCTACACTGAGTACTGCATATTATTCGCCAGTCGCGGCGATTTTCATTTTTACGCCGAGTAGCGCGCTGTGTCAGAAAGGATGAGAGATGAGTAAATCAGATAATCAGGCAGATCGCGATGCTGGATATCGCCGCGTGCGGCTGGAGGATATCGCTACCCGTTGTCGTACCTCGCTCAGTACCGTGTCGCGGGCGCTATCGGGCGAAAAAGGGGTTAGCAACGAACTGCGCACGCGTATTCAGGAAGTGGCGCGGGCCATGCGATATACGCCGGCTCAGGAGCTGGGCGGCGCGCGGATTGTGCTGGCTATTTCACAAGTGGCGATGCTGGATTACAACCGCTATCAGTTTAGCTGGTACGTTCTGCAAGGGTTAAAAGAGCGAGCGAAGGTGCTGGGCGTTGATCTCATTACTCATCAGCTCAGCGATAATGACAACGGCGCTCTGCAGGCGCTGCTGGAAGAAGCGGACGTAGGTGGCGTGCTGGCGCTGACGGTGGACGACAGCGGCTTTCTGAATACGGTGGCGAACCTGAAAAAACCGGCGGTATTGGTGAATACCGACGATCCATTAATGCGCTTGTCCAGCGTGCTGCCCTGTAACCGTTCGGCCACGCGCATGGCCTGTGAATATTTGCTCGAGCGCGGCCACCGCGACATTCTTTTTTTAACCCACCCAGGCAGGCGAACCATTGAACAGCGTGAAGATGGTTGGCGGGAAGCGATGCGCGCTCGCCAGCTGTTGTGCGACGATTCGCGGATCCTGACGGTTACCGACTGGCTGCCGGAGCTGGCGGAGCAGGCGGTGATCGCGCGTTTCCGTGATACTCCGCGCGAGTGTACGGCGATACTGTGCGCCAATGATTCGCTGGCGATCGGCGCGATCAACGGCGTGCGGGCCTTAGGACTTCGCGTGCCGGAAGATATCTCGGTGGTGGGTATGAATAACCTGCCGCAGGCGGAGTTTGCCACACCGCCGTTGACTACCGTTCACCTTCCGGTACACGAAATCGGCACGCTGGCGCTGGAGCTGCTGCAGGATATGATTGCCGGTAGTGTCGAAATTCCAAGGCGGGTTGAGCTGGCGTGCGCCATCGTCGAACGTCAATCGGTGGCCCGTATCGCCTGATATGAGCCACCGGCAAAGGGAACGGGTTAGTCGAATTTAGCCCGTTCCATCTTCGGCACTAACAGTAAATACATAATCGCCCATGCCAGCAGATAAGCCACAGAGCTGATGGCGAACAGCGCCCAATAGTTACCAGAGGCTTCAAGCACGGCGCCAATCACCGTTGAGAAGATTACGCTGCCGATCATCCCGAAGGTACTGCCAATCCCCACGACCGAACCGACGGCTGCGCTCGGGAACAGATCGGATACCGAGGTCAGAATATTGGCAGACCACCCCTGGTGCGCCGCCGCAGCTAACCCGACCAGCGCGACGGCGGCCCACAGATTTTCGACCTGGGTGGCGGCGAAAATCGGCAGGACCAGGCAGGCGCAGATCAGCATCGTGATTTTACGTGCGCTGGCGGTGCTAAAGCCTTTACTCATCAATTTGCCGGGTAACCAGCCTGCGCCGAGGCTGCCGACGATGGCGAAGAGATAAATAACGATCAGCGGTAGACCCAGGCCTTCCATGTTGATACCGCGGGATTCGTTGAGCCATTTTGGCAGCCAGAAGAGGAAGAACCACCAGATTGGGTCGGTCAACATTTTGCCTAATGCCACGGCCCACAGTTGGCGATAGCCCAGCAGATGCGTCCATTTAATGGCCGAAACGCTGACGGCTTCTTCTTTATCCTGAGCAATCCACGCCTGCTCTTCGGCGCTGGCCTTCGCTTTCACCGGACCAAAGGCGATGAACCAGGGAATCAGCCACAGTAAGCCAATGGCGCCGAGAATTAAAAACGCGCCGTGCCAGCCATAATGCACTGCGATAAGGGGGATCAGCGCAGGTGAGATAACCACGCCGATATTGACCGCGACGCCAAGAATGCCGGTCGCCAGCGTGCGTTCCTTTTTAGGATGCCACTCGGCAATCACTTTCATCGCCGCCGGGAAGTTAGCGGATTCACCTAGCCCAAGCAGGACGCGAACCAGCGCGAATCCCGCTACCGACCCGACGACGGCATGCGCCATCGCCGCGACGCTCCAGACGACCATCGCCGCCGCATAGCTGATTTTGGTCCCCAGTTTGTCGATAATTCGCCCGCATACCAGCGTGCCGACGCCATACGCGACGGTAAATGCATTAACCAGCCAGCTATATTCCATTTGCGTCCAGCCGATATCTTTTTGCAGCATCGGCGCCAGCAAGCCGAGGATCTGGCGATCCATATAGTTAACCGTCGTGGCAAACACCAGCATGGAACAGATGACCCAGCGATAGTTGCTTTTCGGTTTAGCCATTTCGCGAGCGGGATTGTGCAGCGTATTCGGATTAACATCATCAGCGGCCTGCCCGGAGGGCACAGCCTGTTTGTCGATTTGCGTATCCATTATTATTTTCCTTGCCCGGTCTCTGCCGGGCGTTGGTTACAGAGGAAGTTCACGGCTGCTGCCCACGACGCTCCACTGCTGTGGGTCCAGCGTGCGGTTTTCGGCGCTCACTCGTCCATCGGCCAGGAAACGCACCGTTCCGTACAGCGGGTCGTTCACTTCGATACTGCCGTCCTCGTGCTGCATCATGGTCAGGTCGCTGAAACATGCGCTGAAGGATTCCAGGGAGCTATCGACCCGATCGTTGATGCGAACCAGCCAGCGGGTTTGTTGCCCGTTAAGGCGTATTTCGCAGCCGCGGGTTGGCCCCGTATTCACCGTTTCAAATGGCTGATTGCCCACCAGTAGCGCCATACCGTTACCGCTGCGTACCGCCGCGCGCTGGCCGCTAATGACGACCTCATCAAACTGGCTTTGCGGCAGCCAGGCATGAGTAAAGCCAGGCTGATCGGCGTGCAGATTGAAAGTCAGCACCGCCAGTCCGCGATATTGCTGCACGCGCGGCAGCGTGCCGCACCCGCCCCAGTAAGAGGGGCGACCGAATCCGCCGTGCAGGGTCTCGCCTGGATGGTTGATCCAGATCTGCGCTTCAGGTTGGTTGCCCAGACGTAAATGGAACGGCGTCTCCTGATAGCCCCATTCTCCCCAGCGATAGCCGGCGATGGACCCCATCGCCGCATGGCGGTTTTTGTAGTGATAGAGTTTGGCGATCCGGTTAGCGCCCTGGGCAAAACACCACTCGATGGCGCTCTCTTTTTGCCAGGCGGCAACTTCTGCTAGTTCCGCCGGAAGGGTGAGCAGGCCATCACGCAGCAGCAGGGCTAATTGCGGCAGCGCATGGAAACGACAACCATAGTTACCTTTGCCCCACAGCAGACGCGAAATCGCCGCCAGTTCCAGAGAGCGTCCGGCGCGTAGGGTGTGTTCGTAAGAACGTCCCTGCGAGGCGGTCAGAAAACCCTGGTGGGCGGAGCGGGCAATCTGCGCCAGCAAGCGTGTGATTGCCGCGATGGCGCGCTGGCTTATTTGCGCGTCGCCGGACAGTGCCGCCAGTGCGGTGAGACCTTTTAAATCAATGGGGAAGTAGGGCGCTGAGTTCCATTCGGCCATTTCACACTGCTCGAAATGGTCCAGCCAACTGATGACCCGCGCTTTACCCGCCGCCGCCTGCTCGCGTCCGCTGCGCCCGGAACGAGTGAAAGTCGCGTCCGGGAAGAGATTGCCCGCCAGCAGCGCCGCAGTGTGGAACAACAGGGCGTGGTTCTCAGAGAAGTACCACTGTACATCGTTGCCGGGTTCGTCCATCCAGTAGCGGAAACGCAGAATCGCGTCATCGATGCGCCCGCGAACCTCCGGGTCGATCTTGTCGCCCCATACCGTCCGGCACCACAACAGCGGCACAAGCGTAAAGTCGGCACAATCGTGGCAGTCGAGCACCGACGGCAGAACGCCATCCAGCATTTGCTGGGTTTGCTCATCGTTCAGGCCGCAGGCCAGACGCGCCAGCGCTTTGACGCTGCTATATTCACCTTCATGAGCGACCACCTCCAGCGCTTCCACAATCCGTGCTTCCAGCGTTGCCGGGATCGCCGTTTGGCGGTCAGCGTGGCAGATTTCGACGCCCAGCGTGCGGCTTATCTTGAACCCTTCACGCTGCAGCGTGATGTGGAAATTGCGGAAGTCCGCCGGAATAGCTTCACTTTCAGCAATGGCGACCAGCGACTCGCCGGCGGAGAGTCGGCTATCGAGCGTGACCGGTTCATCCAGCGAGATAAAATCCCCCAGCACGTTGACGTGCAGGCAGTAGTCCGTCGACGCGGGTTGAGGAAATACGAGCCGAATGGTGCCGCGGTTATATACCGGATGCTCGAAGGAAACGCCGTCCAGTAACTGCTCCATCTCTTTGACCTGCGCATCGGTTAGCGGCGTTGCCAGCGCAATACGCAGCGGCTCGCCGTCAAGGTAGTCGAGTTGGAAAAAGAAGCGAATATCGCGTTCGGCTAAGTCATCAAACCACAGCTCCAGCTCATTTTTCCCCGCCTGTAACGACAGGCTGAATTCACGCTGGTTTTCCAGGTTGCGCTGATAATCCGCCATCCAGAGCACTTCTTCGCCGTTCAGCTTTAGCAGCGCGCCGCCACAGGTGGAGAGGCGAAAACGATACTCGCCCGCCTGTGGGCAATCGAGCAGCGTTCTGGCCCAGGCGCCGACGCGGGTTGGGCGAAACCAAAAGCCGGAGAGATCGACCCTGTCGGAAGCAAAAGGGAACCACCAGCGAGAGTAGTTTGCGCTGGCGAAAGGCTGCGGTTTTTTTTCAGCAAAGTGCTGGCGAAAATCGTCGCGGCACGGGTAGGTATGAGGAATGAAGTTTTTATGTTTACTTAAAAAGAAAAACGGGTCCATTTCGCCAGCCATCGGCGTGTCCGCCGTGTCATAGCGTAAACTGGTAATATCGGATAGCTGCCAGTAGCGCACGGCGTTACCCGCCGTTAAATTAAAATTACTATATTCGATAGTCATTATTACTTTCTCCAAATAGAGAAGGAATCTATTTTATTTATTATCAGTCAGGCGCAAACCTTCGCTCAGGCATAATATTGCTAAGGCCTGTCCATAACCGGTAGGTTGTAATGGAATATCTTTATAAAATTGCAGGGTGCGCCCCATTCGCGTGCCATAAGAAACATTGTGCACCGTTCCTGCGCCATCAATATTATCCTGAACAATCGCCAGCGCTTTCATACCCGCCTGTAGCCATCGTTCATCGCCAATGCCAAGACGGGCGCCTTTTAATAAGCCATAGCCAAAACCGGCAGTCGCGGAAATTTCAATGTAAGAGTCAGGATGGTCGAGCAGGGTGTGCCAGGCGCCATTAGCAGCCTGCAGATCGATTAACGTATTAACCTGCTTTTTCAGGCACTCTATCAGGTACTCCCGAACGCCCGCGCCTACGTCGGCTAGTTCCAGTAATTCGAGTATACCGACGGTGATCCACGCATTACCGCGCGCCCAGCGGGCTTTGGCAAAGTTGCTGTTCTCGACAAAGCTCCAGCCGTGGTACCACAGGCCGGTCTGCGGATCGTTGAGATAGCGCGCATGCAGCAGGAACTGCCGAACGGCTTCATCTACCAGCTCCTGGCGCCCGGATACCGTGCCGTAGTGCGCGAGAAACAGTACTACCATAAACAGCGTATCGTCCCAGATCTCCATGTCGTTAATGCCGTCGGAGACCACATGCTGGAAGCCTTGTTCCGGCGTACGCGGTAGTTCCGTCATCACGCGGTTTGCCCAGTTATCCAGCACCTGCTGGTAGTGCGGTTGCCGATGATGGGACCAGAAAAGCGAGAGGGGAAGCATCGGCGCGGTGGTATTGACGTTCAGGCCTGGTAGGCCTTTTTCGATATTTCCCTGAAACCACTGGTCGATAATTTGATATAGCTCATCAGACTTCGTATTTTCCCATAAACGTACCAGACCAAATAGCCCTACGCCCTGCGGCCATTCCCAACTGGAAAATGAAATATAATCGCCGGCGCTACCGTCAAGATTGGGTTCATTAAACCGCCCGTTATCCTTTAATTCAGTAAATCCGCGCAGCAGTAAATCAATATTTTTATTCAGTGGACGCTTTTCCATTTTTATTCTCATTCTATCTGTAAGGATGATTTGGCTATAAGAATTAAATCACTACGCATTTCATATGCGCAATACGAAAAAATTTTGCGTTTATATTTTGTGAGCCTTGCCGATATTTTATTGCCCTGCGAGGACGTCGTTTTTTGCGAAAAACAGGCAGGAATTGTTGATAAAACAAGAGGTTGTTGGAACGATGTTTCATTTTTGATTTGGGAAGCGCTAAAATTTTTTGCGTGAACAGCAAAATGGCTGGAAACAATCGCACAACCATTACTGAATTCAGGAAAAAACCTACTTCGTGGAGTGGCTTAATTGTATGATTTTAAAACTAAAATGTGTCGTGTTTAGTGTGGGGACAATAAGCCGGATGTTCTGCTCGCGTGAATGCGTCAGGAGTAGGTCGCCTCAAAGAAGAGTCGTCGGAAATGTTTGAGATCGCCATTTTGCTGCCAATTGCGAGCCAGAAAAGAAAAAGCCACTCTTTCGAGTGGCTTAATTATATGATTTTAAAGCTAAAATTTGGTGGCCCCTGTTGGGTTTGAACCAACGACCAAGCGATTATGAGAACCATAGTAGACAAAGTAAAAACAATAACTTAGATAAAAAACAGGTGGTTACAAAACCAATATCCACCAATAAGAGCTAATATTCTTAAGTTTGTGCGACATTTTTGCGACATTTTCATGCTCTGCTTGAACCCATCGGTTCAAGTTTTACGGTTTTTTTTTCGGGAGTAAGTTTAAGTGAGTTATATTTAAAAATGCATATAGAACCATCAGTTAGTGACATGGCGAATGCTTTATCTGAGATAGATGAGATATATCTATATTGTGTATTGGGTGTGCTTTTACATTGTCCATCAGACTGAACCAGCAACGTGTCTCTTCCTTTCATTATTTTTGTCGAATTGATATGCCCCCAAAGATAGCAAGCCACAGGTATAAAGCAGAGTATAAAAATAGCAAGTTTTCTACCGATTTTTAACTCCATTAGAAAGGTTGTTTTCTTTGAGATCAGGTAAATTGCAATTACGGCAATTGCAAAAGGAATCATTGCTTGAAAAAAATCTGTCCACGGGAAGTCTGGGGTAGGTTCTTTGTAAGCCTTGCGGATCGACAGTGCGACAGAAGCTAAGTTAGTGAAAATCACGACTGCTAGCGATACATTTTTTATCTTCTCAAAATATTTTAATTTTGCAGTGATATGTTTCTTAAGTGCTTCGTTAATATTTGTATGAAAATATTCCCACAGGTTTATGGTTGAAAAGGCAATTATCACCAAAATACATGGTATTGCAATAGTATATAAAATGGATGGAAATATTTCTGAAAAGGAAGCGAACTGCAGAATATTAATATCAAACACAGACCAAAAAGCCCAAGAGTATAAAAATGAAGTGCCTATAGCATATGCACATGCCATAGCCCATAAAGTAATTTTGTATTCTATAGTCATTTTCTTCTCATAAGTGGATTGAGTAACAGTGCTTCTTCTAAGTGATTGGGTGCAAAATGAGCATAGCGCATTGTCATCTTAATATCGGTGTGCCCAAGTATGCGCTGAAGAACAAGGATATTCCCTCCATTCATCATGAAATGCGATGCAAATGTGTGTCTGAGAACATGCGTAAGTTGTCCCGCAGGTAATTCAATCCCCGCCCGTACAAGTGCAGATCTGAATGCGTAGTAACAGGGGCTGAACAGAGCACCGTTCTTTTTAGGAAGTTCAGCGATGATTTCAGGGTCAAGCGGGATGGTTCGGTTACGCTTACCTTTCGTTTTAATAAATGTGACTTTTCCGGCAGTGATTTGATTGCGCTTCAATTTCTCGGCCTCTCCCCAGCGAGCGCCAGTAGACAGGCAAATTCTGACAATCATCTCCAAATCTTTAGCTGAGCTGTTGCGGCTTTCCTCTAAGAGCATGTCAATCTGCTCTCCAGTAAGATACCGTAATGACAGGTTGCAGGAAAACCGTATGAAACCTGAAGACGAAATCTGGCCTGGCTGGAGGTGATGCCGTGTAAGTACGTGATATGCAATGCGTAAATAATTCGTCACATGAATTATCATTTCACATATTGTGCGTTTAAGTGTACTGTATGTTTATACAGTATTTGTTTCTGAGGTGGCTGCATGGATATTTTGGAGGCGTCCGCAAAGCTGGAGCGCATCGAACTACTGGCTAAAATAGCGCATGTTTGCGATGTAAACGCAAAGGAAAAAACTATCGCTCTTGAGTGGATTGGGGAAATTGCGGAAGAGTTGAGGGAGATAACTAGGGGCAAGAAATCAAGCCCCTGTAGCGAGAGCGATTCACGCAGCCGGTGCCGCTTTCAGTAAGTCCAGCGCCATCTGCTTTTGATCGGGTGACAGATTTTTTAGCAATGTTTGTACTAAAGCATCACCCGTTTTCGCGCTGGGGCTAAGAGTGTGGGAAAACGTCAAATTCATTACAAAAGTGTGCCCACACTCAACATCTGCGCAGGCGCAATAAATATCAGCAATCTGCCGGTGTTTCCGGTTCGTCTTTCGAATTACAGCCTTTGAGCCGCATTCCGGGCATTCAATCTTCAGGACTCTCATATTCCACTCTCCGGCTGTCAAAATATGCCTGGATTTTAACCCTTTTCGCCTCATGCTGCATCCTTATCCGTTGATTCATCTGCGAATTTAAGATGCAGATGCCCCCACGAATGCGGGCGCTATCCGTGGCGCTGGCCAGAAAGCCGATCAGCTTAACGGTAAGTACTCGCCGGTGATTGGCCAGTAACCATTCTACCCCAGCCAGAATTAAAGCCCGCGTAATGCGGGTTTTTTTATACCCCCCATAAAACGCTGCGTAACGCCCGCAGCGGTCTTTTCGCGTCTAAACAATCCACCGCAACACGCAAAACAGATCGTGCGCACAGCAGGGCGCTGGCAGCGTGTGAACCTGACAAAATAAATCTTTCCGTGACGAAAACGGCGCTACACCGCACCCGCCTGCGGTTTTTGGATCGTAAAAATTTTTCAGTTGGATTTTTTTACAAACGACCCCGCCAGCCCGCGCCACTTCTGGGGCGTTACGGGCAGGTGCAAACTGAAAAGTGTGAAAAGAATTTCAGTTTTTTTCAGTGGATAGGATCTGTGGAGGATCTAGCGGAAAATGCAACCGACAGATAAGTAAGGATATTTTGTGTTTTAGGTGAGTCTGGACGATCAAGTTACACAAGTAGTAGTCGGCGAGTCAGGAAATGTGAGGTCAGGGCTGACGCGGTTTTCAAGCAAAAAAGCCAAAATGAGGTACTGTAAAAATCGAAAAGTAGACATCTTCGTGATTTTTAGTTGCCAATGATTTAAAGATGTTTCAAATATATGATGCTGCGTGTAATCTTTATTTTCCTGACGTTAGCCGGGATATCCGGCCTCTCTGTACTCGTCGTTATTCGACTTGCCGATGGTCGCCGCTCGACGCTGCAAGCTGCTTTAAGCTGCCGCTCGTCGCGGAGGGTTGCCGAAGGTTTCTTAACGCTTCTTAAGGGGGCGTCGCGTTTTTAGTTTGGGCTATGCGCTTGCGCTAAGAATCGTCAGGATTGTATAGAGAGAACGATTTATGACTAAACAACATAAAATCGGCTTAGTTAAAGTGCTCGAAACTACCACGGTAGTTTTGGCCTTTATCAACGAGTCGTGGACTTTCGTTGAAAAGGTGCTGAGCCTCTTTAACATAGTCCCTAACTACTTGACGTGCACAAATGAAACCAACATGGCTGCATAAATTTGAGGTTAAGGAAAATCGTTGGGTTTATATTCCCGATGCCGAAACACATCAGTTAGGACAAAAAATACACACCTATATCAAGAACAAATGGAAGTCACCACTCTATATGTTTCATCTCCGAGAAGGTGGACATGTTGCTGCGGCTAACTATCATCTTAGAAAGAAATATTTTAGCTTGATTGATATATCCAATTTCTTTGGAGCTACGAGCCAAAGCCGTGTTACAAGGGAGCTTGGGCGGCTAGTTCCATATGTAAAGGCTAGAGAAATTGCTCGGCTATCGACTGTGAAAAACCTCAATGGTAATGGACTAAAACACGTAATCCCATACGGATATCCACAGTCACCAATCTTAGCTAGCTTATGTTTTCATCAATCATTTTGTGGGAGTACCATCAACACTATCAGCAAATCAGGCCATGTATCAGTAAGCATTTTCATGGATGATATTTTGCTTTCGAGTGATGATCTTGATCAGCTTCAGAATGCTTTTGATATTGTTCTTAAAGCTTTGAGAACCTCCGGTTATACCGTCAATGAAGATAAAACCCAGCCTCCTTCCTTGATGGTTAGCGTTTTTAACCTCGAACTGAGCCAAAACTCACTACGTGTAACGTCAAAAAGAATCGTCGAATTTTTACAGGCATTTATTTCCAGCAAAAATTCCCATGAACGTAAAGGCATTGCATCATACGTTGGAAGCATAAACACAGCCCAAGCAAAATTGTTCCGATGAACCAGTAGGCGTCGTAGGAACTTTTGCACTTTAATCTCTCTTCTCTCTTGCTCCAAAATTACTTCTGAAGGCCACGTTTAACGCAGAGCCATCCGGCATATCTAAATCCTCATGCGACACTTTTGCGACACTTAGATAGCGAATAGCAAAAAGGCCACTCGCGAGAGTGGCCTAAGTGTATGTATTTACTGCTTAAATTTGGTGGCCCCTGTTGGGTTTGAACCAACGACCAAGCGATTATGAGTCGCCTGCTCTAACCACTGAGCTAAGGGGCCGTGGCGAGGGATTATAATGTAACTGCACGCGGCAATCCAGCGTAAAGCGCTCGGCTGCTGTTTTTATAAACAATGCATTTTCAATCCTTTATAATCAGCTTTTTAGTCATTCAGCCGGAGAAATTATGATTAGCGATATCCTGGCGCCGGGGCTACGGGTGGTCTTTTGCGGCATCAATCCGGGGAAGTCCTCCGCGCATACGGGGTTTCATTTTGCCCATCCCGGCAATCGATTCTGGAAGGTCATTCACCAGGCGGGGTTTACCGAGCGGCAGCTGAAGCCGGAAGAGGAGCAGCATCTGTTGGATACCGGCTGCGGTATCACCATGCTGGTTGAGCGGCCGACGGTGCAGGCCAGCGAGGTTGCCCTGTTGGAACTGCGCAATGGCGCGCAGGAGCTAATAAGCAAAATCCAGGACTATCAGCCGCAGGCGCTGGCGGTGCTCGGCAAGCAGGCCTTTGAGCAGGCATTCAGAGTGCGTGGCGCGAAGTGGGGACGTCAGGAAGCGACCATCGGTGAAACTGAAATCTGGGTGCTGCCCAATCCCAGCGGTTTAAACCGGGCGACGCTGGACAAGCTGGTTGAAGCCTATCGCGAACTGGATGAGGCGCTGGCGGGACGAGGGCGGTGATGGCGCCCGAATCGCAGGCATAAAAAAAGCTCCCCGCGGGGAGCTTTTTACTCTCTTTGCAGCGCGACGATTAATCGTCGAGGAAGCTACGCAGCACTTCAGAACGGCTTGGGTGGCGCAGTTTACGCAGCGCCTTCGCTTCGATCTGACGAATACGTTCGCGGGTAACGTCGAACTGTTTACCCACTTCTTCCAGCGTGTGGTCGGTGTTCATGTCGATACCGAAACGCATACGCAGCACTTTCGCTTCACGAGCGGTAAGGCCCGCCAGCACGTCGTGCGTTGCCGCACGCAGGCTCTCGGTGGTCGCAGAATCCAGCGGCAGCTCGAGGGTGGTATCCTCGATGAAGTCACCCAGATGCGAATCTTCATCGTCGCCGATCGGCGTTTCCATGGAGATCGGCTCTTTGGCGATTTTCAGCACCTTACGGATTTTGTCTTCCGGCATCAGCATGCGCTCGGCTAGTTCTTCCGGCGTCGGCTCGCGGCCCATTTCCTGCAGCATCTGGCGGGAGATACGGTTGAGCTTGTTGATAGTCTCAATCATATGCACCGGAATACGGATGGTGCGCGCCTGATCCGCGATGGAGCGGGTGATAGCCTGACGGATCCACCAGGTCGCATAGGTGGAGAACTTGTAACCACGACGGTATTCAAACTTATCTACCGCTTTCATCAGACCGATGTTGCCTTCCTGAATCAGGTCGAGGAACTGCAGACCGCGGTTGGTGTATTTCTTGGCGATAGAAATAACCAGACGTAAGTTCGCTTCAACCATCTCTTTCTTCGCACGGCGGGCTTTCGCTTCGCCGATGGACATGCGACGGTTGATATCTTTAACCTGCTCGATGGTCAGGCCGGTTTCTTCTTCAATCTGTTGCAGTTTCTGCAGGCCGCGCTGAACGTCTTCTTTAACGTCATGCAGCTTCTCGGACCACGGCTTGTTCATCGCCACGGCGGCATTGAACCAGGTTTCGCTGGTTTCGTTGCCGGTGAACAGGGTGATGAAGTTTTTCTTCGGCATTTTGCACTGTTCAACGCACAGCTTCATGATGATACGTTCTTGAGTACGAACGCGATCCATCATGCTGCGCATGCTGTTGACCAGGTAATCGAACTGTTTCGGTACCAGGCGGAACTGTTTGAAGACCTCGGACAGCTTGAGGATCTCTTCCTGCGCGGCGGCGTGGCTGCGACCTTTCGCTTTGATGGTGTCGCGAGTCAGCTCATACTGGGTGCGCAGCTCGGCGAATTTCTCGCGGGCCAGCTCCGGGTCGATGCTGTTGTCATCATCGCTGCTGTCGTCGTCGTCATCTTCTTCTTCATCTTCGTCGTCGTCCATCTCTTCCTGAGACAGCTCGGAACCGACGTGAGTGGCGGTCGGCGCCATATCTTCTTCAGCGTTCGGATCGACGAAGCCGGTGATCAGGTCAGACAGGCGAGCTTCTTCAGCTTCGACGCGGTCGTACTGTTCCAGCAGATAGGTGATGGCTTCCGGATATTCCGCAACGGAGCACTGGACCTGGTTGATCCCGTCTTCGATGCGTTTAGCGATGTCGATTTCGCCTTCGCGGGTCAGCAGTTCAACGGTACCCATTTCGCGCATGTACATGCGCACCGGGTCGGTCGTACGGCCAATTTCAGATTCAACGCTCGACAGCACCTGGGCCGCCGCTTCTTCTGCGTCTTCATCGGTATTATTGGAGGTTTCAGCAAGCAGCAGATCATCGGCATCCGGTGCTTCTTCCATCACCTGAATACCCATGTCGTTGATCATTTGGATGATGTCTTCGATCTGATCGGAGTCGACGATATCTTCCGGCAGATGGTCATTGACCTCGGCATAGGTCAGATAGCCTTGCTCCTTACCACGTTGGACAAGAAGCTTCAGCTGTGACTGCGGGTTTTGCTCCATAAGACGGTATCCACACTTAATTCGTTTGATTGGTGCAGGCAGACGAACTGCCAACATTTAAAGCGAGGGCGTACTTATATTATTGCCGCTGCGCCTCAGCGCGGCTGTCGGGGGCTTCCCGATCGATATTCGGCACTTAAGCCGTTAAATTCATTTTTTGGCCAGTTCCTGGCTGATAGTCCAGAGTTCCCGGCGCTCCTCACTGCTTAAACCATGTGTGCGATCGCGAGCTATCAACTCTTCTTGTCGCAGTTCCAGCAGTGAGTCAAACATATGGTTGAGCGAGTCGGTGAAGGTTTGTTCAGCGATATCCTTATCTGCTATATCGTCCCACATCGACAGTTTTTCAAGGGTTGCTGCTTCATTTGTCCCGCGATACTGCTCTAAAAGTTGCCCGGTGGTCAGACCTGGCTGCGCCAGACACGTATTGACCAGTTCGCTGAATAAACCAAGCCCTGGCATCTTTTGCTGATCCAGACCGGCTAAGGGCGGAACCAGCGGCGCCAGATCGGGGTTCTGCACCAGTAACCCTATAAGTATACGCATGGTCGTGCGTTTTAGCTGCGGCGCCGGGCGTTGAGCGCTATTTTCCGCCTGTTTCGGCATTAAACGTTCAAGCTGGGCGTCATCCAGAATGCCCAGTTTGTTGCCCAGCTCCTGACGCAAATAGATGCGCAGCGTTTCGCCCGGCACCTGGGTTATCAGCGGCAGCGCCAGCGTGCTCAGCTGCGCGCGCCCGTCCGGAGTGCTCAGGTCGACCTGCGGCATCAGGCTATTAAACAAAAACGTGGAGAGCGGCTGAGCCTGCTCCATCCGCGCTTCAAACGCCTCTTTGCCCTCTTTACGCACCAGCGTATCCGGGTCTTCGCCGTCAGGTAAAAACATAAAGCGTAGCTGGCGGCCATCGGTCATATACGGCAGCGCCGTTTCCAGCGCGCGCCATGCCGCGTCGCGGCCAGCCCGGTCGCCGTCGTAACAGCAGATGACCTGATTGGTCGCCCGGAACAACAGCTGAATGTGGTCGGCGGTCGTCGAGGTGCCCAGCGAGGCCACGGCATAATTAATGCCGTACTGCGCCAGCGCAACGACGTCCATATAGCCTTCGACCACCAGCAGACGCTGAGGTTCGGCGTTATCCTGCTGCGCTTCATACAGGCCGTACAGCTGGCGGCCTTTATGGAAAATATCGGTCTCCGGGGAGTTCAGGTATTTTGGCAGCGCATCGCCCAGCACGCGCCCGCCAAAACCAATCACCCGGCCTCGCTTATCGCGGATCGGGAACATTACCCGTTCGCGGAAGCGGTCGTAACTGCGCCCCTGATCGTTGGTGACCAGCATGCCCGCGTCAATAAGCGACTGGCGGTTTTCCTGATTGCCGCCAAAACGTTTTAAAACGTTATCCCAACCAGGGGGAGCGAAGCCTATTGCGAAGCGGGTAATCACCTCGCTGCTTAAGCCGCGTTTTGCCAGATACTGGCGCGCGGGTTCGGCGGCGGGTTGGTTCAGAGACTGTTGGTAAAACGTGTTCAGACCGTCCAGCAGCTGATAGAGATTTTGCCGCTGATGCCGTTCTATCTGGCTCGGTCCATTACCTGCTTCATAGGGCACTTCAAGGTTGTGCATGGCGGCCAGCTCTTCGACGGTTTCGACGAACTCGAGCTTGTCGTAGTTCATCAGGAAGTCGATGGCGTTGCCGTGCGCACCGCAGCCGAAGCAATGGTAAAACTGCTTTTCACCGTTGACGGTGAAGGAGGGGGTTTTTTCGTTATGGAATGGACAACACGCGTGATAATTCTTGCCCTGCTTTTTCAGCTTCACCCGAGCATCGATCAGATCGATGATGTCGGTGCGCGCCAGCAGGTCATTGATAAATACGCGTGGGATTCGTCCAGCCATATGCCCCGTAATCTATACACTGCATCCTGCAAACGGCCTCGATATGTCGCCTGAAGACAGTTTGAACGATCTCGTGTATCTGCTAATGCATAAACGAAAATAAGCCGCGCATTCCTTTCGGAAGCACGGCCTTACAACTACAACTCGGTCTGAATTGAGAGCTTCGCTCTCAACAGATTAGTACAGACGAGTGCGGCGTGCGTTTTCGCGAGCCAGTTTCTTCGCGTGACGTTTCACTGCAGAAGCTTTAGCGCGCTTACGTTCGGTAGTCGGTTTTTCATAGAACTCACGACGACGAACTTCCGCCAGAACACCTGCTTTTTCGCAGGAACGCTTGAAGCGACGCAGAGCTACGTCGAACGGCTCGTTTTCACGTACTTTAATTACCGGCATGTGCCTCTCACCTTTGATTAATTCGGTTTGCCGCTGGCCGCAATGCCAGCTTATTTCAAAATGGTGCGGAATTTTACTGCAACTACTGCTGCTTTGTAAAGCACCGGCGCCTTTTTTGAAAGGGGACTTTTATAAGGGTGAGGAGTATACACGAAGAGAACACCAGGGGTGAGCAAAGTTTTACATCGCCGGTCATTGGTCCTACACTGCGCGGTATTGAAACGAGGTAAAACAACTCATGCGTGTACTGGGAATTGAAACATCCTGCGATGAAACCGGCATCGCCATTTACGACGATAAACAAGGTCTGTTAGCCAACCAGCTGTATAGTCAGGTGAAATTGCACGCCGACTACGGCGGCGTGGTGCCTGAACTGGCGTCGCGCGACCACGTGCGTAAGACCGTTCCGCTGATTCAGGCGGCGCTTAAAGAAGCGGGTCTGACGGCGAAAGATATTGATGCCGTTGCCTATACGGCAGGCCCTGGCCTGGTGGGTGCGCTGCTGGTCGGCGCGACCGTTGGCCGCTCGCTGGCGTTCGCCTGGAACGTGCCGGCGATTCCGGTACACCATATGGAAGGACACCTGCTGGCGCCAATGCTGGAAGATAACCCGCCGGCGTTCCCGTTCGTCGCTCTGCTGGTTTCAGGCGGTCACACCCAGTTGATTAGCGTCACCGGCATTGGTCAGTATGAACTGCTGGGCGAGTCAATCGATGATGCCGCTGGCGAAGCCTTTGATAAGACGGCGAAACTGTTGGGGCTGGATTATCCCGGCGGGCCGATGCTGTCGAAAATGGCGTCTCAGGGCACGGAAGGCCGCTTCGTTTTCCCGCGGCCAATGACCGATCGTCCGGGGCTCGATTTTAGCTTCTCCGGCCTGAAAACCTTCGCCGCTAATACCATTCGTAACAACGGCGACGATGAGCAAACCCGTGCCGATATCGCCCGCGCATTTGAAGACGCGGTGGTCGATACGCTGATGATTAAATGCCGCCGCGCGCTGGAGCAAACCGGCTTTAAGCGTCTGGTGATGGCGGGGGGCGTAAGCGCTAACCGTACGCTGCGCGCGAAGCTGGCGGAAATGATGAGCAAACGCGGCGGCGAAGTGTTTTATGCCCGTCCTGAGTTCTGTACCGATAACGGCGCGATGATCGCTTACGCCGGGATGGTCCGCCTGCAGGGCGGCGCCAATGCCGGACTCGGCGTTACCGTGCGGCCGCGCTGGCCGTTGGCGGAACTGCCGGCCGCCTGATAACCACAAAGAAGCCGCCCATCGAGGCGGCTTTTTTACGCGTGGATTAAGGCTGCTGATAATCCTCGGCGTCGATGTCGTAGCCTGACGGCTCCCAGCGTATCGCCAGCAGCGACAATAGCCCAATCAGCGGCGCCGCGGCGATGATCCAGAAAACGCGGGTATCCAGCGCGGCGACCAGCAGCGGGAAGAGGAATAAAGAAAGCGTTGAGCTGCCGCGCATAAGCGTCTGGTTGAGCCCGACGCCAACGCCGCGCAGCGATGTCGGATAGCTTAACGAGGCGAAGGTCATAGTGTGTGCGCCGGGGCCAAACCCCTGGCCGAAAAGGAACAGCGCCAGCATCGCCACGGCGGCGACGCCTTCTCCTGCGCCATCAGGGCGACCAATCAGCGCCAGGCCGAGCAGCGCCGTTAGCTGGCAGCCATAACCCGCCAGCGACATCCGCCAGGCGCCGAAGCGCGGTACCAGGCGTACCGCCAGCATCCCTCCTACGAAAGCGAACAGCAAATTCAGCGTCAGCGAAATCAAAATCGTCGTCAACATTGACTGCACGAAGAAGCTGGAGATGATTACCGGCAGACCGAACGCGACGGCGTTATAGGCAAACGAGGAAACCACCGACAGCAGGGTAGAAAGCGTGGTGCGGCGCAGGTAGACGCCGCGGAACAGGCGCAGATAGTTACTCCATTGGGCGCTACGAACTTTGGGCGCCGGTTTTTCCAGCGCGTCCTGGGCAACGTGTGCATTGATGTTGTACGCCTGGCGTAAAATAGACGCAGCTTCACGCAGGTTGCCCTGGTTGGCGGCCCACACCGGCGATTCGCTCATGTAGCGGCTACGGATAGCGATAATCACCAGCGCCGGGATGGCGCCAAAACCAAGAATAATCCGCCATAGCCAGTCGCTATGGCTTTCCGGCAAGACGGCATAGAAAAAGAGTACCAGCAGATATGAAATGCTGATTGCCGCGTACCATGTGGGGCACCACATCGCCACGCTGGCCGCCTTGTTGCCGGGGCCTTTGAGCCTCGCGAATTCGCTGAGAAACGCCATCGCCACCGGCAGGTCTATCCCGACGCCGAGGCCCATCACGAAGCGCGCGCCGGTAAGGACGTATTCATTCGGCGCCAGCGCGCAGGCGATTGCCGCTACCACGAAGAACAGCATATCCGCCATAAACACGCGATAGCGGCCAATTTTGTCCGTCAAGTAACCGCCGAGCAGCGCGCCAACGATAGCGCCGAAGGTGATGGCTGAGGCGACCATCCCGGTACCGGCAGGCGTCAGGTTGAATTCCCGGGTAATATCTTTCAGGCCGAAGGCCAGCGAGCCAAGATCGTAGGCATCAAGGAAAATACCGCCGAGGGCGATTCCCATGACGATACGCGCGTTATTGCGCCCGCTGCTGCCTTCATTGATGAGGCGCGAGACGTCCGCCGCGCTGCCGATCCATTTTACTTCCCCGCCGGGCGACGCAGAGGTTGCCGCGGGCGTCGCGTTAATTACATCAGTCATGGTGTTGTGCTTTTTTCTCTTATAAAGATCTTCAGAGTAAACAGCGACGCGGGGACGAAAAAATCACTTTTGGTTATAACTCATAACTAAGTCATTGTAGTGAAAGGATTATCTTTGGTTTTCTCTTTTGCCGCTATGATTGGCTAAAAAAGTGGGAAATAGAATGCGTTTGTGGGGGCAAAGAAGCCCGGCACAGGCGGCCGGGCGTGGAGATTATTTCTGCTCTGGCGTTTTTTTCTTCTTCTTAAAGCGTGACCAGATTTTCGTTTCCTGACGGCGCCACAGGCGCTGGATGTTGTCGTGATGGCGTAGCAGGATCAGGCAGGAGAGCATCGAGACCGGAAAGGTGTACTGCGGCTTGAACCACCAGACGTAGAAAGGGGCGACCAGCGCGCTGACGATAGCGCCCAGCGAGGAATACCCGCTGAGCAGAATAGTCAGCAGCCAAGTGCCAGCCATCACGCCGGTGAGATCCCAGCCGATGGGCGCGATAGCGCCAAATGCGGTTGCCACCCCTTTGCCGCCGCGGAAATTAAAGAACACCGGCCAGATATGGCCGACGCAGGCGGCGATCGCCACCAGCCCGAGCCAGAATGGCGTCAAGCCGAGCGCCCAGGCGCCCCAAACCGGCAGCATCCCTTTCAGGACATCAAAAATTAATACCGTTACGGCTGCTCCCTTGCCGCCAATTCGGAGTACGTTCGTCGCCCCAGGGTTGCCGGAACCGCTATCGCGAGGGTCGGGCAAACCAGCAAGACGGCATACCAGAATGGCGCTGGAAATTGAGCCGCAGAGGTAGGCGAGGATAACTAGTCCAGGCGCGATTGCACTCATCAGCTGTTCCATTTTGAAAATGTCGTTAGAACCCCACCCATTTTCGTGTTAACAGTTTGTTGGCTTTCTTTGCGCGATAGGTTACATAGTGATGCTGCTATGTTCCCGAAATCTTGCCGCGTCGCCGCTGTCAGGACACGTGAATTCTTTAGGGGATGTCTTTGCATCTGTGGATAATACGCATAATTCGCCGGAAGTGGTATCCGGTTTAGCCAAAAAGCAGGCAGGTCGTGATGGATATTGTATTTATAGAGCAACTTTCGGTAATCACCACTATCGGTGTTTACGACTGGGAACAGACCATCGAACAGAAGTTAGTGTTCGATATCGAAATGGCGTGGGATAACCGCAAAGCGGCCGCCAGCGACGATGTTAGCGATTGCCTGAGCTATGCTGATATCAGCGAGTTGGTTATCAACCACGTCGAGGGCGGGCGTTTTGCGCTGGTCGAGCGGGTGGCGGAAGAGATAGCCGATCTCCTGCTGCAAAAATTTAATTCTCCGTGGGTGCGGATTAAAGTCAGCAAGCCTGGCGCGGTGGCTCGTGCGGCCAACGTTGGCGTAATCATTGAACGTGGCAGTAATCTGAAACAAAACGTTTCTCGTCATAATGTTTAAACAAATTTGTTTTATACCGGTCTTAGTGCCTGGATTTTAATTTTACTTTTTCTTTTAAGGGTTTATTGAATGGGCGATTTACACTCGCTGCTGATAGCGGCAATTTTGGGTGTGGTTGAAGGGTTGACGGAGTTTTTACCGGTTTCCAGTACGGGACATATGATTATTGTTGGTCATCTCCTTGGCTTTGAAGGGGATACCGCCAATACTTTTGAAGTCGTAATTCAATTAGGATCTATTCTCGCGGTCGTCGTGGTGTTCTGGCGTCGACTGTTTGGCCTGATCGGCATTCATTTTGGCCGCCCGCCGGTGCATGAAGGCGAAGGCAGCGGGCGTCTGTCGTTGATTCATATCCTGTTAGGCATGATCCCGGCGGTGGTGCTGGGGCTGGTGTTCCATGACCTGATTAAATCGCTGTTTAACCCGGTTAACGTCATGTACGCGCTGATTGTCGGCGGCTTCCTGCTGATCGCGGCGGAACTGTTCAAACCGAAACAACCGCGCGCGGTGGGGATTGACGATATGACCTATCGTCAGGCGTTCGCCATCGGCTGCTTCCAGTGTCTGGCGCTGTGGCCTGGCTTCTCTCGCTCCGGGGCGACCATTTCCGGCGGTATGCTGATGGGCGTTAGCCGCTATGCGGCATCGGAGTTCTCTTTCCTACTGGCGGTGCCGATGATGATGGGCGCCACCGTGCTGGACGTCTACAAGAGCATCGGCTTCCTTAACGCCGGGGATATTCCGATGTTCGCCGTCGGTTTTATCATGGCGTTCATCGTGGCGCTGATCGCCATTAAAACCTTCCTGCAGCTGATTAAACGTATTTCGTTTATCCCGTTTGCAATCTATCGCTTTATCGTCGCGGCAGCCGTCTACGTGGTCTTCTTCTAAGGCCCTGGCCCTCAGCCTTGCGGCTGGGGGCAACGTTGTTCTTTCCACTGCCCCACGGCCGCAATTCTGCGCCGCGTCAGCTCTTCGCGAATCTCCGGTCCTTTGAAACCTTCCGCTACGACTTCTTTAGTGGAGACCGACTGCGCCACTTCCCAGGCTTCAAGCAGCAGGCGCCCCTGCGGATAATCACAGGACTCAAAACCGGTACGCCCGCGCACGTCGGCCTCGCTGGTGAGGGCGATTTGCTGTACACGCTGCGGCTTGCGCCAGGCATCGATGCTATCAAACAGCTTCACGATGGTTTTTGGCTGCAGAATCGGCAGGGTGTGGATCAGATCGTGGAATTCGGCGACCAATCTGGCCAGATCGCGGATATCGTTTGGCACCCGCAGGCGCTGGCAAATCTGTTCCACCAGCTTTACCCCCGCCGGGCCGTGGCCGTGGTGGCGCGGCCAGAACTCTTTGGGCGTTAAACCTTTACCAAGATCGTGGCACAGGGTGGCGAAACGGACGTCGATGGCCGGCGATAGCATCGCCGCCATGGTGAGCGTCATCAGGGTGTGTACGCCGGTATCGATTTCCGGATGCCATTTGGCCGGCGCGGGGACACCGTACAGGGCGTCGATTTCCGGGAACAGAACCTTCAGCGCGTGGCAGTCGCGCAGGGTCTGGAAAAAGACCTGCGGGTTACGCGTGCTAAGCGCGTTCTCCGTCTCTTTCCATACCCGCTCCGCGGTTAAATGCGCCAGTTCGCCGGCGTCCGCCATCGCGCGCATCAGCGCCATGGTTTCATCGGCAATGCGAAAACCGAGGTGGGCATAGCGTGCGGCAAAACGCGCGACGCGCAGTACGCGTAGCGGATCTTCGCTAAAGGCCGGCGAGACGTGGCGCAGCAGGCGCTGGCGTAAATCGGCCTGGCCGCCATAGGGATCGTAAATCTGACCGTCAGTGTCCTGAGCCAGCGCGTTAATGGTGAGATCGCGGCGCAGTAGATCTTGCTCAAGGGTGACGTCAGCGGCGGCATAACAGGTGAAACCGGTATAGCCGGAACCGGATTTACGTTCGGTACGCGCGAGGGCGTACTCTTCACGGCTTTGCGGGTGAAGAAACACGGGAAAATCGCGGCCTACCTGCTGGTAGCCCGCGTCGAGCAACTGCTGGGGCGTGGCGCCAACCACCACCCAGTCTCTGTCTTTGACCGGTAGTCCTAATAACGCATCTCGTACCGCACCACCGACCAAATAAATCTTCACGCCTGTTTCTCCCGCATCGACTTTTCGCAAGATGATACGTAAGTCTGGCAGAGAAGACGAATTAGTTCATCCACCGGTCTTTACGCTTGCGGCTTGGTACCAGATGCGGCAGCACCAGGCCAAGGATCAGACCGACGCCAAGCACGCCGCCGCCGTACATAAACCACTGCATGATAATGGTGCGCTGTTTATCATCAAGCTGCAGATTCGCCGCGTTCACCTTCTTCTGAGCGACAACCAGCTCGTTTTTCAGCTTTTGGTTCTCTTCTTTCAGAGCGTTGATCGCGCCATCGCTACCGGCGACTTTTTTCTGCATGTCGGCGGTACGCTGGTTCCAGGTGGCGTCAATATTGTTCAGCTTGTCGGTCAGCGTTTTGACCTGATTTTCCAGATCCGGCACGCGAATGCGCAGGCTGGGCTCGTTGCTCAGCTCTTTCAGCGGGATCCAGGCGGTACGGCCGTTGCTGTCGCGTACCTGCGCGTAATTCGTGCTGTCATTGGTTTGCAGAACGTCGACGGCTTCGCCGGCGTTAATGGTGCCGACCAGACGATAGTTATCGCCAGGACCGCTGCGAACCCAGGTGTTCAGCTCATCGGAAACGTAGCGCTTTTCTTCTGCGTGAACCGCCGTAGCGGCGCTAAGCGCTAGCAATGTAAAGGTAATAAGGCGTAATTTTGGCATCAGGTCATCGTTTGGTCATAAAAAGTTGAACGATAGTAGTGGCATCGCCAGAGCGACGCAAAGTTTTCCGCCACAATCGGAATCATCCAAATGCAGCTGGCAAATGCGCATTGCATGGCGATTCGCCGCAAAATACTATTTACTGACAAAAAATATCGTCATTAGTTCGCCGCATTTTCCCGGCGACGCTTATCAGGTGGAAGAATTCAGCCATGGCTCAAGAAATCGAACTGAAGTTTATCGTTGCCCACGACGGCGTTGAGGCGCTGCGCCAGCATCTCAATACGCTGGACGCGAAGCACACACCGGCAGGTCAACTGCTGAATATTTACTACGAAACCGCCGATAACTGGCTGCGTCGTCACGACATGGGCTTGCGGATCCGCGGCGATCGGGAGCGCTATGAAATGACGCTGAAAATTGCCGGTCGGGTGGTGGGCGGTTTGCATCAGCGTCCGGAATACAATATTCCGCTGGAAAAAGCTGAGCTGGCGCTGGATAAGCTGCCGGCTGAAGTCTGGCCGCAGGGGCAATTGCCGGCAGAACTGGCGCAAAATGTGCAGCCGCTGTTTAGCACTGATTTCCTCCGTGAAAAATGGGTGGTGAAAGAGGGCGATAGCCAGATTGAGATAGCTCTTGACCTTGGCGACGTCAAAGCTGGTGAGCATCAGGAAGCCATTTGCGAACTGGAGCTTGAGCTGTTGAGCGGCGATACCGCCGACATTCTGGCGCTGGCGCGACGTTTACTGGCAACCGGCGTATTGCGCCAGGGCAGCCTGAGTAAAGCGGCGCGTGGCTATCAGCTGGCGCAGGGCAACGAAGCGCGCCCGGTTAAACCGTTAACGGTAGTAGGCGTGGCGGCCAAAGCCAGCGTCGAGCAGGGGCTGGAAGCGGCGCTGGAAAGCGCGCTGGCGCACTGGCTCTATCATGATGAAGTCTGGAACCGGGGCAACGCGGCCGCTAAACGTGAAATCCAGCGGGCGATGGCTCGCGTACGCCATGCGCTGGTGCTGTTTGGCGGCATTGTGCCGCGAAAAGCCACCGTACAGTTGCGTGAATCGCTCACTGAGGCCGAAGCGGCGCTGGACGGAGCGGAGAAAGCCGAAGCGGCGTTGTTCAACCGCGCCACGGTTGGCGCCAAACTGCTGCTGACCGAATGGCTGGTTACCCGCGGTTGGCGTTCGTTCCTCAACGAAGCGGGGCAAAAGAAAATCGCCGGTTCGTTCAAACGCTTTGCCGATATTCAGCTGTCGCGAGCCGCGGCGGATCTGAAAAGTAACTTCCAGCAGACGCAGGACGACTATAGCGATCGGCTCACGCGTCTGGTGCGCGAGATCGACAGTATTCAATTGCTTTCCAGCGCCTATGCCGAGGTCGCCGAGGCCTGGCTGGAAAACTGGCAAGAGGTGCGCCGCGCTATCGAGAACAATGACCGCAGCGTCATCGAATATTTCCGTCGTCAGGCGCTGGCCGCGGAACCATTCTGGCTGCATAGTGGAAAACGATAATTTCAGGCCAGGGAGACCCCTATAATGGCGCTTTCTTCGCAGTTACAGCAGCACTGGCAGACGGTTGTAAACCGGCTTCCGGCAGATTTTCCCCTGCAAACGTTAAGTTCGCAGGCGCAGTCGGTGATGACGTTCAGCGAGTTTGTTGAACAGAGTCTGGTCGCTCAGCCGCAGTGGCTGGCTGAACTGGAAAGCGCGCCGCCGCAGGCCGACGAATGGCGCCATTACGGCGACTGGCTGGCGGAACAGCTACAAAACGTGACTGACGAGGCCGCGCTGATGCGCGAGCTACGCCAGTTCCGCCGCCGGATAATGGTGCGTATCGCCTGGGCGCAGGCGCTGCTGCTGGTGAGCGAAGAGAGCAGTTTGCAGCAGCTCAGCGCCCTGGCGGAGACCTTAATCGTCGCCGCCCGCGACTGGCTGTACGCCGCCTGCTGCCGGGAGTGGGGGACGCCGTGCAATGCGCAGGGCGAAGCGCAGCCGCTAATGATCCTGGGCATGGGGAAATTGGGCGGCGGCGAGCTTAACTTCTCTTCCGATATTGACCTGATTTTTGCCTGGCCGGAACACGGCGCCACCCAGGGCGGACGCCGCGAGCTGGATAACGGCCAGTTCTTTACCCGTCTGGGCCAGCGATTAATCAAAGTACTCGATCAGCCGACGCAGGATGGTTTCGTCTACCGCGTGGATATGCGTCTGCGACCATTTGGCGACAGCGGCCCGCTGGTGTTGAGCTTTGCGGCGCTGGAGGATTATTACCAGGAGCAGGGGCGCGACTGGGAGCGTTACGCGATGGTAAAGGCGCGGATCATGGGCGATAACGACGGCGAGTACGCCAACGAACTGCGCGCCATGCTGCGTCCGTTCGTCTTCCGCCGCTACATCGATTTTAGCGTTATTCAGTCACTGCGTAATATGAAGGGGATGATTGCCCGTGAAGTGCGCCGCCGCGGCCTGACAGACAACATCAAGCTTGGCGCGGGCGGCATCCGCGAAATTGAATTTATCGTTCAGGTTTTCCAGCTGATCCGCGGCGGTCGCGAACCGGCCTTGCAGCAGCGCGCGCTGTTGCCGACGCTGGCGGCGATTGACGAGCTGCATTTGTTGCCGGAA
Source organism: Klebsiella sp. K-3 (assembly GCF_051207495.1). Classification (NCBI taxonomy): domain Bacteria; kingdom Pseudomonadati; phylum Pseudomonadota; class Gammaproteobacteria; order Enterobacterales; family Enterobacteriaceae; genus Klebsiella; species Klebsiella sp. K-3. The sequence continues at coordinate 233,086 of NZ_JBPNXF010000008.1, forward strand.
GGCGATGCCGCCCAGCTGCGCGAAGCCTACCTGTTCCTGCGCCGTCTCGAAAACCTGCTGCAGAGCATTAACGACGAGCAAACCCAAACCCTGCCGCAGGATGAGCTTAACCGCGCGCGTCTGGCGTGGGGGATGCGCGTCGCCGACTGGCAGACGCTCAGCGCACAGCTTGAAGAGCAGATGCGCCGCGTGCGTCGCGTCTTTAACGAGCTTATCGGCGACGACGAGGCGCAATCGCCGGATGAACAACTGGAAGAGTACTGGCGCGAACTGTGGCAGGACGCGCTGGAAGAAGACGACACTACGCCGGCGCTGGCGCACCTTGACGACAACGATCGGCGCAGCGTGCTGGCGCTGATCGCCGATTTTCGCAAAGAGCTCGACCGGCGCACCATCGGCCCGCGCGGGCGGCAGGTACTCGACCAACTGATGCCGCATCTGCTCAGCGAGGTCTGCTCGCGGGCGGATGCGCCGCTGCCGCTGGCGCGGATCACCCCGCTGCTGACCGGTATCGTCACCCGTACCACCTATCTGGAGCTGCTCAGCGAATTCCCCGGCGCGCTAAAACACCTGATTAGCCTGTGCGCCGCTTCGCCGATGGTCGCCAGCCAGCTGGCGCGCCACCCGCTGCTGCTGGACGAACTGCTGGATCCGAACACGCTTTATCAACCGACGGCGACCGATGCGTACCGCGACGAGCTGCGCCAGTATTTGCTGCGCGTGCCGGAAGAAGACGAAGAACAGCAGCTGGAAGCGCTGCGTCAGTTTAAACAGGCGCAATTGCTGCACATCGCCGCCGCCGATATTGCCGGCACGCTACCGGTGATGAAAGTGAGCGATCACTTAACCTGGCTTGCCGAGGCGATGATCGATGCGGTAGTTCAGCAGGCGTGGCTACAGATGGTCGCCCGCTACGGCCAGCCGACCCATCTGCGCAACCGTCAGGGACGCGGTTTTGCGGTAGTAGGTTACGGTAAACTCGGCGGTTGGGAGCTAGGTTATAGTTCCGACCTCGACCTGGTCTTCCTCCACGACTGTCCGATGGAGGTGATGACCGACGGCGAGCGAGAAATCGATGGCCGCCAGTTCTATCTGCGCCTTGCCCAGCGGATCATGCATCTTTTCAGCACCCGCACCTCGTCGGGCATCCTGTATGAAGTGGACGCTCGCTTACGTCCATCCGGCGCGGCGGGCATGCTGGTGACTACCGCCGACGCCTTCGCCGATTATCAGCGCAATGAAGCCTGGACCTGGGAACATCAGGCGCTGGTTCGCGCCCGGGTGGTGTATGGCGACCCGGCGCTGCAGGCGCGCTTCGATGCGATCCGCCGCGATATCCTGACCACTCCGCGTGAAGGCGCGGCGCTGCAAACCGAAGTACGTGAGATGCGGGAAAAGATGCGCGCCCATCTCGGCAATAAGCAGCGCGATCGCTTTGATATCAAAGCCGATGCCGGCGGGATCACCGATATTGAATTTATCACCCAGTACCTGGTGCTGCGCTACGCGCATGAAAAGCCGAAGCTGACGCGCTGGTCCGATAATGTGCGTATTCTGGAACTGCTGGCGCAGAACGACATCATGGATGAGGAAGAAGCGCGAGCGCTTACCCATGCCTACACCACGCTACGCGATGCGTTGCACCATCTGGCGCTGCAGGAGCAGCCGGGCCACGTTGCGCCGGATGCCTTTGACGGTGAACGCCAGCAGGTGAGCGCCAGCTGGCAGAAGTGGTTGATGGCTTAATTAACAAATCGGGTGTGCTATTATCGCGCGCAAAGTTTGCATCTCGCAGGAGAGAGTAATGAAAGTAACGCTGCCAGAGTTTGAACGTGCAGGAGTGTTGGTGGTAGGCGATGTGATGCTGGACCGCTACTGGTATGGCCCTACCAGCCGTATTTCCCCGGAAGCCCCGGTGCCGGTGGTGAAGGTGGAAAATATCGAAGAACGCCCTGGCGGCGCGGCTAACGTGGCGATGAACATTGCTTCGCTCGGCGCGACTTCTCGTCTGGTCGGCCTGACCGGTATCGACGATGCCGCACGCGCGCTTAGCAAAGCGCTGGCTGACGTAAAAGTGAAGTGTGATTTCGTTTCGGTACCGACGCATCCGACCATCACCAAACTGCGCGTGCTGTCGCGCAACCAGCAGCTGATCCGCCTCGATTTTGAAGAGGGCTTCTCCGGGGTCGATCCACAGCCGATGCATGAACGTATTCAGCAGGCGCTGGGTTCAATCGGCGCGCTGGTGCTGTCAGACTACGCGAAAGGCGCGCTGGCCAGCGTGCAGACCATGATTAAGCTGGCGCGTGATGCTGGCGTTCCGGTGCTGATTGATCCGAAAGGCACTGAATTTGAACGCTACCGCGGGGCGACGCTGCTGACGCCGAACCTGTCTGAATTCGAAGCGGTCGCCGGAAAGTGTAAGGATGAAGCAGAAATCGTCGAACGCGGGATGAAAATCATCGCCGACTTCGAGCTTTCCGCACTGCTGGTAACGCGCTCCGAGCAGGGTATGACGCTGCTGCAGCCGGGTCGTCCGCCGCTGCATATGCCGACCCAGGCGCAGGAAGTGTATGACGTCACCGGCGCAGGCGACACGGTTATCGGCGTGCTGGCGGCGACGCTGGCGGCGGGCAACACGCTGGAAGAGGCCTGCTATTTCGCTAACGCCGCGGCCGGTGTGGTGGTTGGCAAGCTGGGGACTTCCACCGTTTCGCCAATCGAGCTGGAAAACGCGGTGCGCGGGCGTGCCGATACCGGGTTTGGCGTGATGAGCGAAGAAGAGCTGAAACAGGCGGTTGCCGCGGCGCGTAAGCGTGGCGAAAAAGTGGTGATGACCAACGGCGTCTTTGACATTCTGCACGCGGGCCACGTCTCGTATCTGGCCAATGCGCGCAAGCTGGGCGATCGACTGATCGTCGCCGTCAACAGCGATGCCTCAACCAAACGTCTGAAAGGCGAAACCCGCCCGGTTAACCCGCTGGAACAGCGGATGATCGTGCTGGGAGCGCTGGAAGCTGTCGACTGGGTGGTGTCATTTGAAGAAGATACTCCGCAGCGGCTGATTGCCGGGATCCTGCCGGATCTGCTGGTGAAAGGCGGCGATTACAAGCCGGAGCAAATTGCCGGCAGCGAAGAGGTATGGGCCAACGGCGGCGAAGTGCTGGTGCTCAACTTTGAAGATGGCTGCTCGACAACCAATATTATCAAGAAGATTCAGAAAGATAGCGACAAGTAATCAATACGCTTTACCGCTCTGAACGGAGCGGTCTACAACGGCCTGCGGGGATACCTTCGCGGGCCGTTTTTATTTAATCATGCGGAAAATGATTTAGCGCAATAAATAACCCGGTTAAGCGCATTTTTCGTACAAAGTGCGTTAAGGTAAGCGTAAATACTGAAGTGAGTAAAAGGCATATGACCAATCAGAACGCCAACGGCTGAAGGAGTATGCGGATGAACCATAACGATATGTATTCTATGAAGAACTTCGATTTTCTGGCACGTAGTTTCGCCAGGATGCACGCACAGGGCCACTCGGTTGATCTTCAGGCTATTGTCGGCAATATGGATGAGGAACATCGTGAATGGTTTTGCCAGCGCTATGAGCTTTATTGTCGCCAGGTGAATAGCACGGCCGAGCTAGAGCACTAAGCCAAATGAAAACGGGCCATCAGGCCCGTCAGACTGCTGACAAAGAAGGAAAAAACGTGGTTTTTCCTTCTTTGTGGTTATCAGCCGAAAATCAATAAATTGATTTTCCATGTTTTTCATCTGCTGCAATCTGTAACTGCAAAGGTTGCATGAGATTTGTCATCAATCTCAAACGGGCCATCAGGTCCGTTTTTTATTGCTGTTCTTCGCTCTTCGGGGCAGCTGAGCGGCTTTCCAGATCGCTAATGCGCTGCTCAAGTAAAGCCAGCTTTTCGCGGGTGCGCAGCAGAACCTGTGTTTGCACATCGAACTCTTCGCGGCTGACCAAATCCAGGCGAGTTAACTGCGATTGCAGTACCTGGCGGATTTTCTTTTCTACGTCATCTCCAAGATCGCGAAGGCCTTTCGGCATCGATTCATGGACCTGACGGGCGATTTGTTCAATTTTTTTCGGGTCAATCATGGCGGATTCCTGCGCTGGTCTAGTTAGCGTTCATTGTAGTGCGAACGGGAGCGCCTATAAACCACAAATGTCAGATGTATAGTGAGTAGCCATTGATGAAGATAGTTAATGGCGTTATAGTTATCTCGCTTATTCTCAGGGCGGGGCGAAATTCCCCACCGGCGGTAAATCAACCTATGCGTTGAAAGCCCGCGAGCGCTTCCTGTGAAAACGGGAAGGTCAGCAGATCCGGTGTAATTCCGGGGCCGACGGTTAAAGTCCGGATGGGAGAGAGTAACGGCTCAGTCGGATTACGATCCGCTTGCGTTGACTTTTGCCGCTAAACCGGCACTCCTAAGACTGCCCTGATTCTGGTAACCATAATTTTAATGAGGTTTTTTTTACCATGAATCAGACGCTCCTTTCTTCTTTTGGTACCGCTTTTGAACGTGTGGAACACGCTTTAGACGCACTGCGCGAAGGCCGCGGTGTGATGGTGCTTGATGATGAAGACCGTGAAAACGAAGGCGATATGATCTTCGCCGCCGAAACCATGACCGTTGAGCAAATGGCGCTGACCATTCGTCACGGCAGCGGCATTGTCTGCCTGTGCCTGACCGAAGACCGCCGCAAACAGCTTGACCTGCCGATGATGGTGGAGAACAACACCAGCGCCTACGGCACCGGCTTTACCGTGACTATCGAAGCGGCAGAAGGCGTAACCACCGGCGTATCCGCCGCTGACCGCATCACGACCGTGCGCGCCGCCATTGCCGATGGCGCGAAACCTTCCGATCTCAACCGTCCGGGCCACGTCTTCCCGCTGCGTGCGCAGCCAGGCGGCGTAATGACCCGCGGCGGCCACACTGAAGCGACCATCGACCTGGTGACCCTTGCGGGCTTTAAACCGGCAGGCGTTCTCTGTGAACTGACTAACGACGATGGCACCATGGCGCGCGCGCCGGAGTGCATCAAGTTCGCTCAGCAGCACAACATGGCCGTGGTCACCATTGAAGACCTGGTGGCTTACCGCCGCGAGCACGATCGCAAAGCCAGCTAAGTTGCCGCTGCTTTGATGACAAGCCCACTTTACGGTGGGCTTTGTTGTTTCTGGGGCGAGCTAATATGCTTCCTCTGCGGGTAAATGGGAGAGATTTTTCACCTTCAAATTTTCTGATGATGATCATCACGCTTATCTGAGTTTATCTGCGGCTAAAAGCGCGTAATGTGAAGGAATCAAATACTCCCTACTGAAGGATACCATCATGTCCCGTACCCGTATGCCAGCGTTGTTTTTAGGCCATGGTAGCCCGATGAACGTGCTGGAAGATAATATTTATACCCGCGCCTGGCGTCATCTCGGCGAAACGCTGCCGCGTCCAAAGGCTATCGTGGTTATCTCCGCGCACTGGTTTACCCGCGGGACGGGCGTGACGGCGATGGAAGCGCCGAAAACCATTCATGATTTTGGCGGTTTCCCGCAGGCCTTATACGATACGCATTACCCTGCGCCGGGATCGCCGGAGCTGGCGCAGCATCTGGTTGATCTGCTGGCGCCGGTACCCGTTGCCCTCGATAAAGAGGCGTGGGGTTTTGACCACGGTTCGTGGGGCGTGCTGATCAAAATGTACCCTGATGCCGATATTCCCATGGTTCAGTTAAGTATCGATAGCACCAAGCCCGCGGCGTGGCATCTGGAGATGGGGCGTAAGCTGGCGTCGCTGCGTGATGAAGGCATTATGCTGGTGGCGAGCGGCAACGTGGTACATAACCTGCGCACCGCACGCTGGCATGGCGAAAGTACGCCGTATCCGTGGGCCGAGTCGTTTAACGACTATGTGAAAGCGAATTTAACCTGGAAAGGGCCGGTCGACGCGCATCCGCTGGTGAACTATTTAAGCCACGAAGGCGGATCGCTCTCTAACCCAACGGCTGAGCACTTCCTGCCGCTGCTCTATATTCTGGGGTCGTGGGATGGCGAAGAGCCGATAACGATCCCGGTCGAAGGGATGGAGATGGGGTCGCTAAGTATGCTGTCGGTGGTGGTGGGCGCCGCGTAACGGCAGCTATCGCACATGAAAAAACCCCGGCCACTCAGGTTGCCGGGGTTTGCCGTTATTCGACGAAAATGTGCGGATAGAAACGCGAAAGATCCTGGGTGATCAGCGCCCGATCTTCACGAATGCCGATCCCGGCAGGCTGGTCGTTAATAAGCCAGCTGCCAATCAGCGTATAGCTATCGCCAAATTTCGGCAGCGGATAAAACTCCTGCACGATAGTGCCTTCTTCCCCGTATGGGCCTTCCACCGCTTCCACCATTTTGCCATTTTCAACGATCGACACGTTAGCGCCTTCGCGGGAGAAAATCGGCTTAATGACGTACTTCTCAAGCTGCGGATGGTTATCTTCGCTGAAGTAAGCCGCCAACAGGTTAGGGTGGTTGGGGAACATTTCCCACAGCATCGGCAGCAGCGCTTTATTGGAGATAATGCTCTTCCACGCTGGCTCCAGCCAGCGTACGCCGGCGTCTTCCAGCTTGGTGGAGAACATCTCGCGCAGCATAAATTCCCACGGATAAAGCTTGAACAGATTGCCGATGACCTGATCCTGCAAATCGGTAAACTGGCCTTTCTCGCCAAGACCGATATCTTCGATATACAAGAACTCGGTGGCGACGCCCGCTTCTGCCGCGCAGTCCTGCAGATACTGCACGGTGCCGCGGTCTTCAACGGTATCGCGGCAGCAGGCCATATGCAGCAGCTGGAAGCCAAACTGTTCACGCAGCTCGCCGAAGCGTTCAATCAGTTTTTCCTGCAGGCTGTTGAACTGATCGCTGTCGGCAGGCAGATTACCGGCGTTAAGCTGATCTTCCAGCCAGATCCATTGAAAGAACGCTGCTTCATATAGCGAGGTTGGCGTATCCGCGTTGTTCTCCAGCAGCTTCGGCTCGCCCACGCCATCCCAGGCCAGATCCAGACGCGAGTACAGCGACGGCTGGTTGGTTTTCCACGACTGACGCACAAAGCCCCAGGTGTGTTTAGGGATGCGGAATTTGGTCATCAGCTCGTCGCTGGCGATCACTTTCTCAACGACCTGTAGACACATTTGATGCAGCTCGGCGGTGACCGCTTCGAGCTTTTCAACCTGCGCCAGCGTCAGCTTGTAGTAGGCCTCTTCGCTCCAGTACGGCTCGCCGTACATGGTGTGAAAATTGAAGCCATACTCGGTCGCTTTCTCGCGCCAGTCCGGGCGCTCGGTAATGCTGATTCTTTCCATGCCGCTTAACCGCCCATCGAGCGTGAAGAGGAGCTGGAGCCCGCGGCACTACGCTGCATCGTCGATTGCTTAGCAACGGATTCGCCAAAACCGCCGCGGGTGACGGTCGTCGTGGTGGCCGGCTTCGGCGCCATCGCGGTTTTCGGCACGTTCATGGTACGACCCGGTTGCGCCGCGCCGTAACTCTTACCGCTGGCATCGGTGTACTGGCCGTAGGCCGGGCTGGCCGGGTTTTTCGAACTAAACAGCGGCTGCTGCGCGGCCATGCCACCGCCCATCAGGCGGCCCATCATGTAACCGGCCATCAGCGGCATCCAGAAGCTGCCGCTGCTTTGCGCCTGCGCCTGGTTTTCCGGGGCGACGCCCGCCTGAGCCGGCGCCTGCTGGCATTGGCCTTCGCCGAACTCGGCGACACAGTCTTCACGGCTGGCGTATTTCGGCGCGGTGCGCGCGGCTTCTTTCACCGCGTTATTGTAGGCGGTGGTGCACTCTGCGGCTTTGCTTGGGTTAGCCGCGGAGCAGTCATCGGCGTTCTGATACAGAGAAACCGTCTCGTCAGTTTTTTCGCAACCGGCGAGCATAAAGACGGCGGTGACGGCAAGGGCGACCGGCGTCAGGTGGCGAGCGCTCCAGCTTTTGCGGAACGACGCATGATTAATATTTTTTGTCCGTTTCATATTTGTCTTCCAGGACCCAGTGGTAGTGCGTTTGTCAACGCTCAGGATAGAGTATGAGTGGTGGAAAATGAAGCGAAAGAGGGGAAAAGCGGGGGTCTTTACGTTGTCTTACGTTTTACGCCCCGCCTGAGCCGAAGGCCAGACGAGGCGTAATCACGTTCAACGATTAGTGACTAAACGGATTGGAACCGCTGGTCTTCGTCGTACGGGCGGCAGCCGGCTGTGCGGAGGCGGTGTTCGCATAACCGTCAGCAGCGGCGTCCTGCTGCGGGTTTTCCGGCGCGACGCTGTCCGGTGAAGTCGGAATCGCTTTACCCAGCGTGTTGTTCAGCGCAATCAGATCCTGTTCGTTCAGCGTACCAAGAGCAGACTTAATGTTCAGCTCGTTGATCAGGTAGTTATAACGGGCGTTGGAGAGCTGCTGCTTGGCGTTGTACAGCGTGGTGGTCGCATCCAACACGTCAACGATGGTACGCGTACCCACCGAATAACCCGCTTCCATCGCATCCAGGGAGCTCTGCGCAGAGACCACCGCCTGTTTGTAGGCATTGATGCTGCTGATGGAGGCATTCACGTTGTTAAACGACGAACGCACGGTCTGCACCACGCTGCGGTGCGCGCTTTCCAGCTGCTCGCTGGCGCCGACAAAGTTGTATTGCGCCTGTTTCACCTGTGAGTTAACCATCCCGCCCTGATACAGCGGCAGGGTGAAGTTCAGGCCGACTGTGTTTTGCCCGATATCAGCGTCCGGGGAGATGTTTTTGGAACCGCTGTAACGGTTATTAGAGACACTGGTGGAAGCGTTCAAATCAAGAGTAGGTAAATGACCATCCTGCGCCTGGCGAATCTGCTCACGCGCCAAATCCTGATTCAGACGCGCCTGCAGCAGCGACAGGTTGCGGTTTTCCGCTTCCTTCAGCAGCGCGTTCACCGCCTGCGGTTTATTGGTTTTGAAGCCGTTAACGTTCAGCGACGCCAGCTCCGGATAGTAGTTGCCGGTGACCTGACGCAGCTCTTCAACGGCGTTGTCGAGGTCGTTACGCGCGGTGACTTCATTTGCCAGCACGGCGTCGTATTGCGAGCGGGCGTTCTGCACGTCGGTGATGGCAACCAGGCCCACGTTAAAGCGCTGGGTGGTTTGATCCAACTGGCGGTAGATGGCCTGTTTCTGGGCTTCGGTATAGGAGAGCGTATCGATAGCGGCCAGAACTTTAAAGTAAGCCGTCGCGGTATTTAGAATCAGCGTTTGCTGGTCAGTCTGATAGGTGACATCCTGAATGCCCGCCGTTTTTTCCTGCAGGGTCAGCGCGCGCCATTTCGACATATCGAACAGGGTTTGCGTTAACTGCAGTGAACCGCTGGTGACGTTGGAGTTCCGGTCTTTGTAATCACGGAACCCGCTGGTATAGGTATAATCCGCGCCCAGACCGAGTTGCGGCAGTAATGGGCTTCGCGCTTCGTTGATTTTTTCGAATGCAGCATCGCGATCGGCTGCCGATTTACGCAGATCAGGGTTGCTAATACGCGCCTGCTGATAAACCTGCAACAGGTTCTCTGCCTGGCTCATGGCGCTGAAGCCAGTCAGGCCCAGGCCGATAAGGATGGGAAAAAGTTTCTTCATTTGCATTCCTTGTTGTGAAGCATTTAGCGCTACTCAAATTCTAAAAATAATCGCTGATTGTATCGACTCTGTCGCCGTAAAAAGTTGGCGTTACGTGCCATAGGGCGGTAATTTGCACCAATCTAACATACGGGCTGTAAAACGGTAGCCAAACGGCCTATAAATCCCTACTTTCGGATGAGCAGGACACAGACAATGAGCAAACCCAATCAGCAGGGAATTACCTTCTCTAAAAACGATGTAGAAATTATTGCACGCGAAACGCTTTATCGCGGTTTTTTTTCGCTCGATTTGTATCGTTTTCGCCATCGCCTGTTTAACGGCGGGATGAGCGGCGAGGTTACCCGCGAAATTTTTGAGCGCGGGCACGCCGCGGTCTTGCTACCCTTTGACCCGGTACGTGATGAAGTTGTGCTGGTCGAGCAGATCCGCATTGCCGCCTATGATACCAGCGAGAGCCCGTGGCTGCTGGAAATGGTCGCCGGGATGATAGAAGAAGGCGAAACGGTAGAGGATGTCGCCCGCCGCGAAGCGCTGGAAGAGGCCGGGCTTGAAGTTGGGCGTACCAAACCAATATTAAGCTATCTGGCAAGCCCTGGCGGCACCAGCGAACGGTTATCGATCCTGGTGGGCGAAGTTGATGCATCGACGGCAAAAGGCATTCACGGCCTGGCCGAAGAAAACGAGGATATTCGGGTGCATGTGGTGAGCCGGGAACAGGCTTACCAGTGGGTAGAAGAGGGGAAAATCGACAACGCAGCTTCTGTCATCGCCCTGCAATGGCTGCAGCTGCATTATCATAGCTTACGAAACGAGTGGAAATAATATGAAGCGTTATACACCTGACTTCCCGGAAATGATGCGCCTGTGCGAAACCAATTTCGCCCAGCTGCGCCGCCTGTTGCCTCGCACTGAGGCGGTTGGCGATATGGCGAACTATCAGGTGGGTGCGGCGCAATACCGATTAACGGTGGTCGAATCGACCCGCTACACTACATTAGTGACAATAGAACAGACTATGCCTGCGGTGAGCTACTGGAGCCTGCCGTCAATGACGGTGCGCCTGTATCACGACGCCATGGTGGCTGAAGTGTGTTCAAGTCAGCAGATTTTTCGCTTCAAAGCGAGATATGATTATCCTAATAAAAAGTTGCATCAACGCGACGAAAAGCATCAAATTAATCAGTTTCTGGCCGACTGGCTGCGTTACTGTTTAGCACATGGAGCGATGGCGATTCCGGTTTGTTAGCGTCGTGAAACCTAAGGACACCATTTGGAAAGCCTGTTAAACCTACCTCTGGCTGGTGAGGCCAGAGTCAGGATATTACAAATTACTGATACTCACCTGTTTGCTGAAAAACATGAAACGCTGTTGGGTATCAATACCTGGGAAAGTTATCAGGCTGTATTGGATGCGATACATGCCTCACAGCGTGAATGCGACCTGATTGTAGCAACAGGCGATCTGGCGCAAGACCACTCTGCCGCGGCCTATCAGCATTTCGCTGAAGGCATCGCGAGCTTTGCCGCACCCTGCGTCTGGCTGCCGGGAAACCATGATTTCCAACCGGCGATGTACAGCACGCTGCACGATGCCGGCATCTCCCCCGCAAAACGCGTCCTGTTGGGCGACCATTGGCAAATCCTGCTGCTGGACAGCCAGGTCTTTGGCGTGCCTCACGGCGAGCTGAGCGATTTCCAACTGGAGTGGCTTGAGCATCAATTGAATGCGGAACCTGAGCGCTACACGCTGCTGTTACTGCATCATCATCCGCTGCCGGCGGGCTGTAGCTGGCTCGATCAGCATAGCCTGCGCAACGCCGGCGCGTTAGATCACATCCTGAGCAACTATCCGCGGGTTAAGCACCTGCTGTGTGGCCATATTCACCAGGAGCTGGATCTCGACTGGAACGGGCGGCGGATGATGGCGACGCCATCGACCTGCGTACAGTTTAAGCCGCACTGCGCTAATTTCACCCTCGATACCGTCTCTCCTGGCTGGCGCTGGCTTGAGCTGCATCCCGATGGCGCGTTGACGACTGAAGTCTGTCGTCTCAGCGGCGCCGAGTTTCACCCGGATATCGCTTCAGAAGGATACTGATGTCTACTCTTCTTTATCTGCACGGATTTAACAGCTCGCCGCGCTCGGCAAAAGCGACGGCGCTGAAAACGTGGCTGACGCAGCACCACCCGGAAATTAACATGGTGGTGCCGGAACTGCCTGCTTTCCCGGCGCAGGCGGCAGAGATGCTGGAAGCTATCGTGCTGGAGCACGGCGGCGAGCCGTTAGGCGTGGTGGGGTCGTCATTGGGCGGCTACTACGCTACCTGGCTGTCGCAATGTTTTATGCTGCCGGCGGTGGTGATTAACCCGGCGGTGCGGCCATTTGAACTGCTGAACAATTTTCTTGGCCCCAATGAGAATCCGTACACCGGGCAGCAATATGTGCTAGAGTCTCGCCATATTTACGATCTTAAAGTCATGCATATCGACCCGCTGGAAGCGCCTGACCTTATCTGGTTATTGCAGCAAACGGGCGATGAAGTGCTTGATTACCGCCAGGCTGTTGACTACTTCGCCTCCTGCCGTCAAACGGTCGAGGAGGGCGGTAATCACGCATTTGTTGGCTTTGAAGATCATTTCACCCAGATTATCGATTTTCTGGGCCTGCGCTAAGCGGTTCAGAACGACCTACGAATACACACCATGACGCAATCTTCATATAACGCTGATGCCATTGAGGTACTCACCGGGCTTGAGCCGGTTCGCCGCCGCCCGGGAATGTACACCGACACAACCCGTCCTAACCATCTTGGTCAGGAAGTTATTGATAACAGTGTGGATGAAGCACTGGCTGGTCACGCCAAACGCGTGGAGGTCATCCTTCATGCCGATCAATCGTTGGAAGTTATCGACGATGGGCGCGGGATGCCGGTTGATATCCACCCGGAAGAAGGGGTTCCGGCGGTTGAGCTGATCCTTTGTCGGCTGCACGCGGGCGGGAAGTTTTCCAACAAGAACTACCAGTTCTCCGGTGGCCTGCATGGGGTGGGGATTTCTGTCGTCAACGCCTTGTCTAAACGCGTGGAAGTCAACGTGCGCCGCGATGGCCAGGTCTACAGCATCGCCTTTGAGAACGGGGAAAAAGTTGAAGACCTGCGCGTCACCGGCACCTGCGGTAAACGCAACACCGGGACCAGCGTCCATTTCTGGCCAGATGAAAGCTTCTTCGATAGCCCGCGTTTCTCCGTCTCGCGGCTAACTCACCTGTTAAAAGCGAAAGCGGTGCTGTGCCCGGGCGTGGAAATTGTTTTCCGCGACCAGGTGAACAACAGCGAACAGCGCTGGTGCTATGCGGACGGCCTTAATGATTATCTGTGCGAGGCGGTCAATGGCCTGCCGCTGCTGCCGGAAAAACCGTTTGTCGGTAACTTCTCCGGCGAAACGGAAGCGGTGGATTGGGCGCTGCTGTGGCTGCCGGAAGGCGGCGAACTGCTGACTGAAAGCTACGTAAACCTGATCCCGACCATGCAGGGCGGTACGCACGTTAACGGTCTGCGTCAGGGGTTGCTCGACGCGATGCGCGAGTTTTGCGAATACCGCAATATTCTGCCGCGCGGCGTGAAGCTGTCGGCGGAAGATATCTGGGATCGCTGCGCGTACGTACTGTCGGTGAAAATGCAGGATCCGCAGTTCGCCGGGCAGACTAAAGAACGTCTGTCGTCGCGTCAGTGCGCGGCATTCGTCTCCGGGGTGGTTAAAGACGCCTTCAGCCTGTGGCTGAATCAGAACGTACAGGCTGCGGAGCTGCTGGCGGAAATGGCCATTTCCAGCGCCCAGCGTCGCCTGCGCGCCGCCAAGAAAGTGGTGCGTAAAAAGCTCACCAGCGGCCCGGCGCTGCCGGGTAAGCTGGCGGACTGCACCGCGCAGGACCTGAACCGCACCGAACTGTTCCTTGTCGAAGGGGATTCTGCGGGCGGTTCGGCGAAACAGGCGCGCGACCGTGAATATCAGGCGATCATGCCGCTGAAAGGCAAGATCCTGAATACCTGGGAAGTCTCTTCCGATGAAGTGCTCGCTTCGCAAGAGGTGCACGATATTTCGGTGGCGATTGGTATCGACCCGGATAGCGATGATTTAAGCCAGCTGCGTTACGGTAAAATCTGTATTCTCGCCGATGCCGACTCGGATGGTCTGCACATCGCGACCCTGCTGTGCGCGCTGTTCGTGAAGCATTTCCGTACTCTGGTGAAAGAGGGTCACGTGTACGTCGCGCTGCCGCCGTTGTATCGTATCGACCTGGGTAAAGAGGTTTACTACGCGCTGACGGAAGAAGAAAAAGCCGGCGTGCTGGAGCAGTTGAAGCGTAAGAAGGGTAAGCCGAACGTACAGCGCTTTAAAGGGCTGGGCGAGATGAACCCGATGCAGCTACGTGAAACCACGCTCGACCCGAACACCCGCCGCCTGGTGCAGCTCATCATCACCGATGAAGACGAGCAGCAAACGACCGCGGTGATGGATATGCTGTTGGCCAAGAAGCGTTCTGAAGACCGTCGCAACTGGCTGCAGGAAAAAGGCGATATGGCGGATCTCGAAGCCTAAGCCGACGTCAGCCGCCAGATGCGAAAAAGGGAGCCTGAGGCTCCCTTTTTTACTTCTGCCGGGCTTATACGCCAGCCTGCAGAATGCGGATGCTGGTTTCCAGCACGTCGCCTTTGACCGCTTCAGCGTAAGCCTTCATGTGCGGCGTTTGCAGATGCGCTTCAAGATGCGCGACGCTTTCCCACTGCTCGACCATGACGATCGAATCCGGGGCGGAAGTCTGGAAACTCACGCCAGCGGCGTGGTCAACCAGCGGCGTGTAGCCGTGGCAGCCTTCTTCCTGCAGTACCACTGGGACAATTTTAGCGAACTGATCCAGTACCGCCTGACGGTGGTGTTGGCCCGGACGAGTACGAATTTCGGCAATCACTGTTAACATGGTTAACTCAACTCCTTCTGTGTGTAAACTCGCCATACTTCAAGGTTAGTGACTTGAATAACAGCGAGTGTAGACATCTAGTTAACCAAAAATCTCGGCCAGATGCTTGCGATATTCTGCGATGACGTGGGGAACGTCAGGCATTTTAATCACGTCGTTGGCGATAAAGGTCGGCATCGCGCTCATGCCAAGGAACTGATTGGCTTTGTGGAACGGCAGGTAAACGCCATCAACGCCGACGCCGTGGAAGAATTGATCTTTATCGGTGAAGGCTTCCATCGGCGCATTCCAGGTCAGCGACAGCATGTACTGTTTGCCTTGAATCAATCCGCCGGAGCCATATTTTTTGCTGTCATCGGAGCGGGTACGGCCATCGCTGGCGTACAGAGAACCATGGCCTTCGGTGAAGACGTCATCCATGTACTTTTTCACGGTCCACGGCGCGCCCATCCACCAGCCCGGCATCTGCCAGATAACCACATCGGCCCACAGGAAATTCTGCACTTCTTCTTTTACATCGTACTCGCTTTCCGCGCGGACGATTTTAACATCATGCCCGACGTCGCGCAGATAACCATCCGCGACCTCGGTCAGGGTGTCGTTTAATTGGCCATTAGAGTGAGCGAATTTTTTCGCCCCGTTGATAATCAGGATATTGCTCATTTTTTGCCCTCAATCTATTAAATTTGTCGGCAATTTTACCCCGCGAAGCGGGGCAGTAAAATGAGCAAAATGTGCAAAGTCTTTTGCATTTTTGGCAATAATGCGGCTACCAGTAAACGCGCGCCTCGAAGCCGCCGCCGCGCGCGTTAGCAAAATCAACCCGCATACCGTGCAGCGAGGCGATGCGGCGAACGATCGATAAGCCTAATCCGCTGCCGGGGGCGTCCTGGCCCGGCGGACGATAAAAACGCTCGCCAATGCGCGCCAGGGCTTGCGGACTAATGCCTGGACCATTGTCGCGAACCCGGAACTCGCGGGCGGAAAGCGTAATATCCACCCGGCTACCGCGCGGGCTATAGCGCACGGCATTATCCAGCAGATTGCGTACCAGCAGGCTGAGCAGCAGCGGCTGGCCGGTACGGACGATATTGCTGGCATTCAGATGCAGGCGTAGCTCAATGGCGGACTGCTGCGCGTGGTGATACATCTCCATCACCGCCGACTGCAGCAGGTCGTCGATGGCGACCGGCTGCACGTCATCCAGTTGCGCCAGGGAATCCAACCGCGACAGCGTAAGTAATTGATCGACCAGTCGGGTAGCGCGGTCGATGCCCTGATGTAATTGCGCCAACGCTTTATCCCGACCTTCAGGATCGTCCATTGAAAGCTGGGCAACTTCGGTTTGCACTTTCAGCGCCGCCAGCGGGCTGCGCAACTCGTGGGCGGCATCAGAGGTAAAGCGGCGCTCGCGCAGCATGGTTTCGTGGGTACGGCTGAACAGTTGGTTCAGGGCATCGACCAGCGGGCGAACTTCTGAAGGGATTTTGTCGTCCGACAGACGTTCCGCCGAGTCCGGCGCGCGCTGGTGCAGGGTGCGAGCCAGTTTCTTCAACGGCGCCAGCTCGCGGCTTAATAGTACGATGAGCAACACGAACATCAGCGGTAGCGCGACCAGCCACGGCGTGAGCTGCGAGGTCACGATATCCATCGCCATTTCCCGGCGATAATCCCACTCCTGACCGACGGCGATACGATGGCGGCCGTCAGCGGTGGTCAGCCACAAGAAGCGCCATTGGTCGTCATCGCCGCGCAGGTAGCCATCGCTGAAGCCTTCGCGCTGCGAGCCCCATTGAATGTCTTCGCCGTTTTCACCATCGTTAAGCACCATTTTCCCGTCGCGGGTGAAGATAGCGAAGGCCAGCGCGTCATCATCAAGATGGCCGTGTTTAACTTTTTTCTTTTCGCGGATCTGCTCCGGTCGCGTCTGCAGCTCATCGACATTCATCGCGCTCAGGCGGCGGGCGAAGAGCAGTTGTTGGGTATCAAACAGCTTATCCAGCTTTTCACTGGTCTGCTGCCAGGCGATAACGCTGGCGATCCCCCAGGCGGCGCTGGTTAGCAGGACAAACAGCAGCGTCAGGCGCAGGCGCAGGCTTAAACGGGCGAGTCGCTTCATGCGTCACCCAAGGTATAGCCGATGCCGTGCACGGTACGGATAAAACCGCTGCCGAGTTTGCGCCGCAGATGGTGGACGTGAACTTCCACGGCGTTACTGGAGACCTCGTCGTCCCAGTTATAAAGCTTTTCCTCGATAAGCTTACGCGGCAACACGCGCCCGGCGTTGCGCATAAGCAATTCCAGCAGAGCGAACTCCTTCGGCTTTAGCGCCAGGCTTTCGCCGTCGAGGCTGGCGGTTAAGCGGTTCGGGTCGAGGGTCACCTTACCGTGGCGTAGCTCGCTGCTGCTCTGGCCGTGAGCGCGGCGGATCAGCGCCTCGAGACGCGCCGCTACCTCAATCAGGGCGAAGGGTTTACACAGATAGTCATCGGCGCCAAGCTGTAGCCCTTCGACCCGCTGGCTCAGCGCGTCGCGGGCGGTGAGGATCAGCACGGGTTCATTACGACCTTTATCGCGCCATTCGCGCAGAATATCGAGGCCGTCAATGCCGGGGAGAGTCAGGTCAAGTATCGCGGCGTCGTAAGGGGCGCTATACAGGGCGTTTTTGCCCTCCTGGCCTGCGGTGAACCAGTCGATGCTGAAGCCCATTTTGCTCAGCCCGGCTTTGATACCGTCACCGATCAGTTTGTCATCTTCCACCAATAATATGCGCATGTTTCCCTCCGCCGATCCCGTTTCTTTGCGCAGTAAACCGCGTTGAAGCAGGGGATGTACAGCATTAAAATTTCTTTTTTCCGCTTAAGAAGTCGTTAAGTTTTGTCAGGCGTAATAGGAGCCATACCAACACATAAGGGAGAATATAAGATGAAAAAAATTGCTGCGATGACCGCGATTATTGCTTTGGTTTCCATGCCGGTACTGGCCGCCGGGCAGGGTGGATTCACCGGACCGTCTACTACCGCTACTACGCAGGCCGGCGGCTTCACCGGGCCGAGCGGCGCGGTGACCACCGTGGCGAACGCCAAGTCGCTGCGTGATGACACCTGGGTGACCCTGCGCGGTAAAATCGTCGAGCGCATCTCTGATGATCTGTATAAATTCCAGGATGCCTCCGGCGTGGTGAACGTCGATATCGACCATAAGCGCTGGAACGGCGTGACCGTCGGCCCACAGGATACGGTAGAAATTCAGGGTGAAGTCGATAAAGACTGGAACTCGGTAGAGATCGACGTGAAGCAGATCCGTAAAATCACGCCATAAGGTACGTGCCGGATAGTGCGCAAGATTGGTCAGGAATCGCTATCCTCGCTCTGGCAGAGTATGTCGCGTGGAGGAGACGATGAACGATATTAAGGCCAGCCCGGCGTACGTCGGGCGTTTTCAGCGAGTCTGTTTGTACATTGAGAATCATCTTGATGAGCCGCTAACGCTGGAGGCGCTGAGCGCGATTGCGTATAGCTCGCCTTACCATTTTCACCGGCAATTTAGCGCGTATACCGGCGTTCCGCTGTACCGGTATATTCAGTGGTTACGCTTGCGGCGCGCCTGTTGGCGCCTGGCCTTCAACCCGCACGATAAAATCATCGATATTGCCCTTGATGCCGGATTTCAAAATTCGGAGTCGTTCAGTCGCGCCTTCCGTACCGCGTTTGATCAAAGCCCGACTCAGTTCCGTCAGCGACCGGATTGGGCCGAGTGGCATCGACGCGTACCGAAACATACGCTACAGGAGCAAACTTCGATGGACGTAAACATCATTCAATTTCCAGCTACAAAGGTTGCTATACTACAACATCGCGGGAGCCCGGACCTGGTCAACGCCACCGCCGCGCGTTTTATCGCATGGCGTAAAACGAGCGGGCTGTCGCCAGTCGCCACCAGCGAAACCTGGGGCATTGCCTGGGACGATCCGCAAACAACGCCAGGCGACGCGTTTCGTTTTGATATCTGCGGTACCGTCGATCGGCCGATTAGCGAAAACGCGTTTGGCGTGATTAACGGCGAGATCCCGGCAGGCCGTTGCGCCGTGGCTCGCCACCACGGTTCGCTGGACACGCTGGCGCAAAGCGTCTGGTTCCTCTATCGCGACTGGCTACCCGCCGCCGGGGAGACGCTAAGGGATTTTCCGGTGTACTTCCGCTACCTCAATTTTGTGCATGAAGTTGGCGAGCATGAACTCCGCACCGATATTTATTTGCCGCTAGCCTGATTGATATCCTCATCCTCTTTAACCGATCTCACTTCCTGTGACTCAGGGCGTGAGATCGGGTATTATCGCGGGTAGTTTTGCCGCCGCAATGGCCGCGTCCCAGATTGAGGATCCACGATTAATGAGCGATATGGCAGAGCGCCTCGCGCTACATGAATTCACGGAAAATGCCTACCTGAACTACTCCATGTACGTCATCATGGACAGGGCATTGCCGTTTATTGGCGATGGCTTAAAGCCGGTTCAGCGCCGCATTGTCTATGCAATGTCCGAGCTGGGCCTGAACGCCAGCGCCAAGTTCAAAAAATCCGCCCGCACCGTCGGCGACGTGCTGGGTAAATATCACCCGCACGGCGACAGCGCTTGCTATGAAGCGATGGTGCTGATGGCGCAACCGTTCTCTTACCGCTATCCGCTGGTAGACGGCCAGGGGAACTGGGGGGCGCCGGACGATCCGAAATCCTTCGCGGCGATGCGTTACACCGAATCCCGCCTGTCAAAATACGCCGAATTGCTGCTCAGCGAACTGGGTCAGGGCACCGTCGATTGGGTACCGAACTTTGACGGTACGCTGCAGGAGCCGAAAATGCTGCCGGCGCGTCTGCCGAACATCCTGCTGAACGGCACCACCGGCATCGCCGTTGGTATGGCGACCGATATTCCGCCGCACAACCTGCGTGAAGTGGCGCAGGCGGCGATTACGCTGCTGGAAAAACCGAAAACCACCCTCGATGAGCTGCTGGATATCGTGCAGGGGCCGGACTACCCGACCGAAGCGGAAATCATTACCCCGCGTGCGGAAATTCGCAAAATCTACCAGAACGGCCGCGGTTCGGTACGGATGCGCGCCGTGTGGGCGAAAGAAGACGGCGCGGTGGTGATTAGCGCGCTGCCGCATCAGGTGTCCGGCGCGCGCGTGCTGGAGCAGATCGCCGCGCAGATGCGTAACAAAAAGCTGCCGATGGTTGATGATCTGCGTGATGAATCGGATCATGAAAACCCGACCCGTCTGGTGATCGTGCCGCGTTCCAACCGCGTAGATATGGAGCAGGTGATGAACCACCTGTTCGCCACCACCGATCTGGAAAAGAGCTACCGCATCAACCTCAACATGATCGGCCTGGACAACCGTCCGGCGGTGAAGAATCTGCTCGAAATCCTGACGGAGTGGTTGACCTTCCGTCGTGATACCGTGCGTAACCGCCTGAACTATCGGCTGGAAAAAGTCCTCAAGCGCCTGCACATCCTCGAAGGTTTGCTGGTCGCGTTCCTCAACATTGATGAAGTGATTGAGATAATCCGCCACGAAGATGAACCAAAGCCGGCGCTGATTGCCCGCTTCGGCATCAGCGAAACCCAGGCGGAAGCGATTCTGGAATTAAAACTGCGCCATCTCGCCAAACTGGAAGAGATGAAGATCCGCGGCGAGCAGAGCGAGCTGGAAAAAGAGCGCGATCAGCTGCAGGCGATTCTGGCCTCCGAGCGCAAGATGAATAACCTGCTGAAGAAAGAGCTGCAGGCCGATGCCGATACCTTCGGCGACGACCGCCGTTCGCCGCTGCGCGAACGCGAAGAAGCGAAGGCGATGAGCGAGCACGATATGCTGCCGTCCGAGCCGGTCACTATCGTTCTGTCGCAGATGGGCTGGGTGCGTAGCGCCAAAGGTCACGATATCGATGCGCAGGGGCTGAGCTACAAAGCCGGCGATAGCTGGAAAGCGTCGGTGAAAGGCAAGAGCAACCAGCCGGTGGTATTCATTGATACCACCGGGCGCAGCTACGCCATCGACCCGATTACGCTGCCTTCCGCCCGCGGCCAGGGCGAACCGGTCACCGGTAAAGTGACGTTGCCGCCGGGCGCCAGCGTAGAACATATGCTGATGGAGGCAGACGATCAGAAGCTGCTGATGGCTTCCGATGCCGGCTACGGTTTCGTCTGTACCTTCAACGACCTGGTGGCGCGCAACCGCGCCGGTAAGGCGCTGATTACGCTGCCGGAGAACGCGCATGTCATGCCGCCGCTGGTCATTGAAGACGATGCCGATATGCTGTTGGCGATCACCAACGCCGGGCGCATGCTGATGTTCCCGGTGAGCGATCTGCCGCAGCTGTCGAAAGGCAAAGGCAACAAGATTATCAACATTCCGTCGGCGGAAGCCGCCTCCGGCCAGGATGGGCTGGCGCATCTGTTTGTCCTGCCGCCGCAGAGCACGCTGACCATTCATGTCGGCAAGCGTAAGATCAAACTGCGGCCGGAAGAGCTGCAAAAAGTCACCGGCGAGCGCGGCCGTCGCGGTTCGCTGATGCGCGGCCTGCAGAAAATCGACCGCGTGGAGATCGACTCCCCGCGCCGCGCCTCGGCTGGCGACAGCGAAGAGTAAGACCCGCATCCTTCACCCGGCTGGAGGATGCGAAAATTTGCCGCAAAATCGTTGTTTATTCAGGCATTGCGATTAACATGTCCTCCAGGGGCGGAAATTTTCCGCCCCGCGTTGAGAGGGCAGCGGTGTCCTGAACCTGTGATTCAACGGGTATAACGCTAAGCGGTTTGGGTTTCAGAGGAAGCTATGTTATTTATTTTTCGACTAATTTTTGTTGTCATTTATTGCATCGTGGTGTGCATATTTGGCAGTCTTTACTGCTTGTTCAGCCCGCGCAACCCTAAGCACGTCGCGACGTTTGGTCATCTGTTTGGCCGTCTGTCCCCGGTATTCGGCCTGAAAGTCGAACTGCGTAAGCCCGCGGATGCGGAAAGCTACGGCAATGCGATCTACATCGCTAATCACCAGAACAACTATGATATGGTGACAGCGTCAAATATCGTGCAGCCGCCGACGGTTACCGTAGGGAAAAAAAGCCTGCTGTGGATCCCGTTCTTTGGCCAGCTTTACTGGCTGACGGGCAACCTGCTGATTGACCGTAATAACCGAACCAAAGCGCACGGCACTATCGCCGAAGTAGTGAATGCGTTTAAAAAGCGTAAAATTTCGTTCTGGATGTTCCCGGAAGGGACCCGCAGCCGCGGCCGCGGTCTGCTGCCCTTTAAAACCGGCGCGTTCCACGCGGCCATCGCCGCTGGCGTACCGATTATTCCAGTATGCGTGTCGAATACATCGAACAAAATTAAACTCAATCGCTGGAACAACGGTCTGGTGATTGTCGAGATGCTGCCGCCGGTCGATACCAGCCAGTACGGTAAAGATAATGTGCGCGCGCTGGCGACACACTGCCGCGAGCTGATGTCCGCAAAAATCGCCGAGCTGGATAAAGAAGTGGCCGAGCGCGAAGCGGCTGGAAAGAAATAATACAGGAAACGCCGCGAACGCGAGCGTATTGCTGGCGGGAAACGAATTCCCTTTTTGCATTGTCAGTATTTCATGGAGTTAATATGTCACTCAGTCGGCGTCAGTTTATTAAGGCTTCAGGTGTAGCGCTGTGCGCAGGCGCCGCGCCGCTGAAGGCTCATGCCGCCGGCCAGCAGCCGGCGCTCCCCATTCCGCCTCTGCTGGAATCCCGTCGCGGTCAGCCGCTGTTTCTGACCCTGCAACGTTCTCATTGGTCATTTACCCAGGGCACGCGCGCGCCGGTATGGGGCATCAATGGCCGCTACCTGGGGCCGACCATTCGCGTCTGGAATGGCGATGACGTCAAACTTATCTACAGTAACCGCCTGACCGAAAATGTCGCCATGACGATTCGCGGCCTGCAGGTGCCGGGCCCGCTGATTGGCGGCGCGGCGCGCATGATGTCGCCGAATGCGGATTGGGCGCCGGTATTGCCGATTCGCCAGAGTGCGGCCACTTTGTGGTATCAGGCGAATACCCCGAACCGGATGGCGAAACAGGTTTACAACGGCCTGGCGGGAATGTGGCTGGTGGAAGATGAAGTCAGCAAGAATCTGCCAATTCCTAATCATTATGGCGTTGATGACTTCCCGGTGATTATTCAGGATAAGCGGCTGGATAACTTCGGTACTCCGGAATATAGCGAACCGGGCAGCGGTGGTTTCGTGGGCGATACCCTGTTGGTCAACGGCGCGCAGGGGCCCTATGTCGAAGTCTCACGCGGCTGGGTACGACTGCGTCTGCTGAACGCTTCTAACTCGCGCCGCTATCAGTTGCAGATGAGCGATGGTCGTCTGCTGCACGTTATCTCAGGCGATCAGGGCTTTCTGCCGGCGCCGGTCTCACTTAAGCAATTGTCGCTGGCCCCCGGCGAGCGGCGAGAAATTCTGGTGGATATGACCAACGGCGATGAAGTGTCGATTACCTGCGGCGAAGCGGCGAGCATCGTCGACCGTATCCGCGGTTTCTTCGAGCCGTCGAGCATTTTGATCTCCACGCTGGTGTTGACGCTGCGTCCGACCGGGCTGCTGCCGCTGGTTACCGATAGCCTGCCGGTGCGGCTGCTGCCGACCGAGCTGCTCTCCGGCACGCCGCTGCGCAGCCGCGATATTACGCTCGGCGACGACCCCGGCATCAACGGCCAACTGTGGGATCCGCAGCGTATTGATATCACCGCCCAGCAGGGAACGTGGGAGCGCTGGACCGTGCGCGCCGACCGCCCGCAGTCGTTCCATATTGAAGGCGTGATGTTCCAGATCCGTAACGTTAATGGAACGATGCCGTTCCCGGAAGACCGGGGCTGGAAAGATACCGTATGGATCGACGGGCAGGTAGAACTGCTGGTGTATTATAACCAGCCTTCCTGGCCGCACTTCCCGTTCCAGTACCTGAGCCAGACGCTGGAGCTCGCCGACCGCGGCTCGATTGGCCAGATTCTGGTGAATCCGGCGCCGTAATATCCGTAACCCTGGCCGCAACACGGTCAGGGTTTGAGAAAATCCTCCTTCATTTCCACTATCATTCCGGCTTATAATCCACGCCCTTTTGGTTATTTTTTTATCATTTTCCCCGGAAGCAATATGAGCGCAATATCCCTGATCCAGCCGGATCGTGACCTATTTTCCTGGCCGCAATACTGGGCTGCCTGTTTTGGCCCTGCGCCATTTTTACCGATGTCGCGTGAAGAGATGGATCAACTTGGCTGGGATAGCTGCGACATTATTCTGGTGACCGGCGACGCCTACGTCGACCATCCAAGCTTCGGTATGGCCATCTGCGGCCGTATGCTGGAAGCGCAGGGATTCCGCGTAGGGATCATCTCCCAGCCGGACTGGAACAGCAAAGAAGACTTCATGCGCCTGGGTAAGCCGAATCTGTTCTTCGGCGTGACCGCGGGCAATATGGACTCAATGATCAACCGCTATACCGCCGACCGTAAGCTGCGCCATGACGACGCTTATACCGCCGGCAACGTCGCGGGTAAGCGCCCGGACCGCGCGACGCTGGTTTATACCCAGCGCTGTAAAGAAGCATGGAAAGACGTGCCGGTGATCCTCGGCGGTATCGAGGCCAGCCTGCGCCGTACCGCGCACTACGATTATTGGTCCGATACCGTGCGCCGCTCGGTGCTGGTGGATTCTAAAGCCGATATGCTGATGTTCGGCAACGGCGAGCGCCCGCTGGTAGAAGTGGCGCATCGTCTGGCGATGGGCGAGGCCATCGGCGATATTCGCGATGTGCGTAATACCGCGATCATGGTAAAGGAAGCACTGCCGGGCTGGAGCGGCGTTGACTCCACGCGTCTGGATACGCCGGGCAAAATCGACCCGATTCCGCATCCGTACGGTGAAGACCTGTCGTGCGCAGACAACAAACCGGTTGCGCCGAAAAAAGCTGAGGCCAAAACCGTTGTCGTGCAGCCGCCGCGGCCAAAACCGTGGGAAAAAACCTACGTATTGCTGCCTTCCTTTGAGAAGGTTAAAGGCGACAAAGTGCTGTACGCTCACGCGTCGCGCATTCTGCACCATGAAACCAACCCAGGCTGCGCCCGCGCGCTGATGCAAAAGCACGGCGAGCGTTATATCTGGGTTAACCCGCCGGCGATCCCGCTGTCGACTGAAGAGATGGACAGCGTCTTTGCGCTGCCGTACAAGCGTGTGCCGCATCCTTCTTATGGCGATGCGCGTATCCCGGCCTACGAGATGATTCGCTTCTCCATTAACATCATGCGCGGTTGCTTCGGCGGCTGTTCTTTCTGCTCGATCACCGAGCACGAAGGGCGCATCATCCAGAGTCGCTCCGAAGATTCGATAATCAATGAAATCGAAGCGATTCGCGACACGGTCCCCGGCTTTACCGGCATTATTTCCGATCTTGGCGGCCCAACCGCCAATATGTATATGCTGCGCTGTAAATCGCCGCGCGCTGAGCAGACCTGCCGCCGTCTCTCCTGCGTCTACCCGGATATCTGCCCGCACATGGATACCAACCATGAGCCGACGATTAATCTGTACCGTCGCGCCCGCGACCTGAAAGGCATCAAGAAAATCCTTATCGCATCGGGTGTGCGTTACGACATCGCCGTAGAGGATCCGCGCTATATCAAAGAGCTGGCGACCCACCACGTCGGTGGCTATCTGAAGATCGCTCCGGAGCATACCGAAGAGGGGCCGCTGTCGAAGATGATGAAGCCGGGCATGGGCAGCTATGACCGCTTTAAAGAATTGTTTGATACCTATTCGAAGCAGGCGGGTAAAGAACAGTACCTGATCCCGTACTTTATTTCCGCCCACCCAGGGACGCGCGATGAAGATATGGTGAACCTGGCGCTGTGGCTGAAACGTCATCGCTTCCGTCTCGACCAGGTACAGAACTTCTATCCGTCGCCGCTGGCGAACTCAACCACCATGTATTACACCGGCAAGAACCCGCTGGGTAAAATCGGCTATAAGAGCGAAGACGTGGTGGTGCCGAAGGGCGACAAACAGCGCCGTCTGCATAAAGCGCTGCTGCGCTATCACGATCCGGCAAACTGGCCGCTGATCCGTCAGGCGCTGGAAGCGATGGGTAAAAAGCATCTGATTGGTTCACGCCGTGACTGCCTGGTACCGGCGCCGACCCTTGACGAGATGCGTGAAGCGCGTCGCCAGAACCGCCATACCCGTCCGGCGCTGACGAAGCATACGCCGGTTGCGCATCAGCGCCAGACGCCGGCCGCGCCGGGCGCGAAAAAGCGTATTAAGCCGAAGACGGCGTCCCGCTAAGCCGCTTCCCCGGCGGGTTCGCTCGCCGGGGGAAAGCCTGTCATATAAGGAGAGAGAACGATAATGACGCCGGTAATCCTGTCACGACAGCAGCTGGAAATGTTGTGGGAGATAGATCGCAGTGAAATTATCGACACCCTTTATAAGCTCGATAATGGCCGGCTTCAGGCGTACTCGCAATATTATGATGTGCGAGGTTGGGATCCTCACGATCGCCAGGTTTATACGCCTATTCACGAGGCCTGCTACGATCGCGGCGGTATTTTTTTCGCCTTTTTCGAACAGGATAAAATCATTGCCGCGGCGGCGATGGATACCTTGCCTAGGGGGGAAAAGGGCGATCTACGCCAGCTGCTATTCTTTTATGTGGGCGCGGCGCAGCGTGGCCAGGGATGGGGGCGACGTCTGTTTGACTATGCGCTGCAGCAGCTTCCTGCTCTGGGCGCATCCGGCCTGTATATTTCGTCCATCCCCAACAAAAGCACCGTTGATTTTTATCTCTCACAGGGCTGTCGTTTAATTGATGAGCCCGACCCGGAGCTGTTTGCTCTGGAGCCTGAGGATATACATTTAATTTGCGAAAGCCTTTAGCGCCGTGCGGCGCTAAAGGCAAAAGTGAAGGGGATTAACCGCCGAACTGATCCGGGTCGGGGCCGAGACGTTTGCCCTGGTCCAGCTTAGCGATTTCACTGAGTTCGTCTTTGTCGAGACGGAAGTCCCAGACGTCAAAGTTTTCCGCGATACGCGATGGCGTGACGGATTTCGGGATTACCACCAGTCCGCTGTCGAGATGCCAGCGAATGACGATTTGCGCCGGCGTTTTGCCGTATTTATCCGCCAGATGGTGGATAATTTTCTGATCGAAGACCCCTTTGCCGCCCTGCGCTAATGGGCTCCAGGATTCGGTCTGGATTTTGTGCGTGGCGTTCCATGCATGTAGCTGACGCTGCTGCATTAACGGGTGCAGCTCAATCTGGTTGATCACCGGGGCGACGCCGGTTTCATCGATCAGCTTTTGCAGATGCGGCACCTGGAAATTACACACCCCGATGCTTTTTGCCAGCCCTTGCTGCTGTAGTTCGATCAGCGCCTGCCAGGCTTCGACGTAATGGCCTATCGCTGGCACCGGCCAGTGGATTAAATAGAGATCCACATAGTCCAATTTCAGCTTGCTGAGGCTCTCTTTTAGCGCTTCATGCGGCCGTTTTTGATCGTCATTCCACAGTTTGGTGGTGATGAAGAGCTCATCGCGATTGACGCCCGCGCTGCTTAACGCGTTGCCGACGCCAGCCTCATTTTGGTACGCGGCGGCGGTGTCAAAAGAACGATAACCGACTTCCAGCGCCTTATGAATGGCGGAGACGACTTCCTCGTTGCCTGCTTTCCACACGCCGAGACCCAGCTGCGGCATCAGGTTGCCGTCGTGTAGTTTAATAACGGTTGGATGTGTCATGCCTTCCTCCTGTTAATGAACTCAGCGTCAAAAATCCGCCGAGGGGTAGCATTAAGTCTGGACGAAATAGCTAAAAACGGTAGTAAAAACACCTCTCCTTGACGTTTGTTTAACGTAAGGAGAGGTGAATCAGGCGGGAATAACTTAGCGGGCAGCCTCATAGATACGGCGGCTGACGTCCAGAGTGATATCCTGATTTTCGCCAAGCTTAGTCATGCCGTGCTCTTCCAGCTTCGCCAGCAGCGCCGGGATGGAGCTACCGTCGAGACCGTAATCGGAAAGGCGAGTCGGCACGCCCATTTGCTCGAAGAAACGACGGGTTGCGGCGATAGCGGCATCGATACGCTGTTCTTCGGAACCTTCGGTGATATTCCACACGCGCTCGGCGTACTGCAGCAGCTTAGCGCGCTTGGTATCGCGTTTCTCATTCCACAGCGCCGGCAGCACGATAGCCAGCGTCTGAGCGTGATCCAGGCCGTGCATCGCCGTCAGTTCGTGGCCGAGCATATGCGTCGCCCAGTCCTGAGGCACGCCTGCGCCAATGAGGCCGTTCAATGCCTGCGTCGCCGCCCACATAATGTTGGCGCGCACGTTGTAATTCTCCGGCTCCTGGAGCGCTTTCGGGCCATCTTCCACCAGCGTTAGCAGAATGCCCTCGGCGAAACGGTCCTGAATTTTGCCGTCAACCGGGTAGGTCACGTACTGCTCAACGGTATGGACGAAAGCGTCAACGACACCGTTAGCGACCTGGCGCGGCGGCAGGGTGTAGGTGTAAACCGGATCGAGGATCGCGAAGACCGGCTGAACGTGTTCGGACATAAACGCGCGTTTATCACCGGTGGTTTTACGCGAGATAACCGCGCCTTTGTTTGATTCGGAACCGGTCGCCGGCAGGGTCAATACCGAGCCCATCGGAATGGCGCTGGCAATCTTGTTGCCGTAGGTTTCCAGAATTTCCCACGGATCGATATTCGCGTCATAGTGCGCGGCCGCGGCGATAAACTTGGTGCCATCAAGCACCGAACCGCCGCCAACCGCCAGCAGGAAGGTCACTTTCTCTTCGCGAGCGATTTTCACCGCGTTCATCAGCGTTTCGTAAGACGGGTTTGGCTCAATCCCGCCGAACTCCAGCACGTCAAAGCCAGCCAGCGCGCTCAGTACCTGATCCAGTACGCCGGTTTTCTTCACGCTACCGCCGCCGTAAGTCACCAGCACGCGAGCGCCGGCTGGGATTTGTTCGCGCAGATCGGCGATGGCGCCTTTGCCGAACAGAATGCGGGTTGGGGTATGTAAATTGAAGTTATTCATGGCTGGTGCCCTCATAAAGATGAAACTCCCGGCAGAAAAGACGACTCTCTGCCCGATGGCGGCTATTGTGTTCCTGCGACCGTTTCCTCTCAATGCACATTCCTGCCATTGTCTTGCCCATTTCTCCATTGGGCTGGAGAAAAAGAAGGAAACTACGCACAATAAGCTTGTAGAAAAGTCGTCGGAGAAGCAGCGAAAATGAACCGTGCCGAGATATGCCAGCTATTAACAGATAAAGTTAACAAGCTGAAAGATAAGCAAGAAATGCTAAGTGAACTGCTGCCGGATATCCGTCTGCTGTACGGGACGCAGCCGGGCACCCGTACGCCGGTGATGTACCAGCCGGGGATCGTTTTTCTCTTTTCCGGCCATAAAATTGGCTATATCAATGAACGAACCTTCCGTTATGACACCAACGAATACTTACTGTTAACCGTC
Source organism: Klebsiella sp. K-3 (assembly GCF_051207495.1). Classification (NCBI taxonomy): domain Bacteria; kingdom Pseudomonadati; phylum Pseudomonadota; class Gammaproteobacteria; order Enterobacterales; family Enterobacteriaceae; genus Klebsiella; species Klebsiella sp. K-3. The sequence continues at coordinate 262,313 of NZ_JBPNXF010000008.1, forward strand.
CCGCTACCGTTCGAATGCGAAACCTTCGCGACCCCGGAAGTGCCGCTGGCTGGAATGCGGTTGAATGTCGATATTTTGCAGTTGCAGGAGCTGCTGATGGATATCGGCGAAGATGAGCTTTTTCAGCCGTCGGTCGCCTCCAGCGGGATCAACTCGGCGGTGTTATCGGAAGAGATCCTCTGCGCGGCGGAACGCCTGTTAGACGTGATGGAGCGGCCGCTGGACGCGCGCATTCTCGGTAAACAGATTATTCGCGAGATCCTTTATCATGTCCTGATTGGCCCCTGCGGCGGCGCGCTGCTGGCGCTGGTCAGCCGACAGACGCACTTTAGTCTGATTAGCCGCGTTTTGAAGCGTATTGAAAGCCAGTACACCGAAAACCTCAGCGTCGACCAGCTGGCGGCGGAAGCGAATATGAGCGTTTCGGCGTTTCACCATAACTTTAAATCGGTTACCAGCACCTCGCCGCTGCAGTATTTGAAGACCTATCGCCTGCATAAGGCCAGAATGCTGATGATCCATGACGGTATGAAAGCCAGCGCGGCGGCAATGCGCGTCGGCTATGAAAGCGCCTCGCAGTTTAGCCGTGAGTTTAAACGCTATTTTGGTATTACGCCGGGTGAAGATGCTGCGCGTATTCGCACAATGCAGGGGATTTGATAAGGATGCGGCGCCTGTAGCCCCGGTAGGCGTTAGCGCTACCGGGGACTTTGAGACCATCCGGGACGAGTGAATCAGGCGCTGCAGTATTTCTTCTTGATAACGACGATAACCGTACCAACGAGGCCGGTCACCAGCAGGGCGATCGGTAAAATCATCAGGCAGGTCATGACTTGGTCTTCGTGGTTTTTCACGAACGGGATCATGCTCAGCGCATAGCCGAGACCGGTGACGACGCCAACCCACAGCAGGCCGCTGAGCCAGTTAAAGAACTGGAAACGACGATTCGGTAGGCCGGAAATACCCGCCATGGTTGGCAGCAGGGTGCGGACAAACGCCAGAAAACGCCCGGCCAGCAGCGCCAGCAGGCCGTGTTTATCAAACATGTTGGTGGCGCGCTGATGATATTTGTGCGGCAGATGCGACAGCCAGCCTTTCACCATCGTGGTATTACCCAGCCAACGCCCCTGTAAATAGCTCAGCCAGCAGCCAAGGCTGGCGGCGGCGGTCAGTATGGCGAGAGTGGGGATAAAATCCATGACGCCTTTAGCGATTAACGCACCGGCGAGCAGCAACAGGCTATCGCCCGGTAAAAACGAAGCAGGCAGCAGCCCGTTTTCCAGAAACAGGGTCGCGAACATGACCAGATATACAAAACCCACAACGTGAGGGTTTGCCAATGCGGCAAAATCATGTTGCCACAGCGCGGCGACAATCTCTTGAATGACAACCATGGACTTTCCTAAGTGGTACCGTTTTTCGACTAGTGTACTCCTGAAGCGGCCCGAGCACCTTGATCCCGGGCGCAACAAAAGCGGCCGCTTTTCTGAAAGCGTCCGCTTTTGTTGCCACTTCCTGTCACTTTACACGATACGCGCGAAACCTGCCGCTAAATCCGCCAGCAGATCGTCAACATTTTCTAAACCTATGTGCAGTCGAATAAGAGTGCCGCTGAAATCCACTTCCGCCCCGGGGCGGATGGCCGCGATATGTTCCGGCTGATTGGCGAGAATCAGCGATTCGAACCCGCCCCACGAGTAGGCCATGCTGAACAGGCTGAAGTTGTCCAGATAGGCTGCCAGCTCGGCGTCGGTCAGACGTTTATTAAGGACGAAAGAGAACAGCCCGCTGCTGCCGCTGAAGTCGCGCTTCCAGAACTCGTGGCCCTTGCTGCCCGGTAGCGCCGGATGATTGACTCGCGCCACCTGCGGGTGCTGCGCCAGCCATTCGGCGACGCGCAGGCTGCTTTCATGATGCTGACGCAGGCGGACGCCAAGCGTGCGCAAGCCGCGGCTGGTCATGTAGGCGGTATCGGCATCGACCATCTGGCCCATCAGATAGGCGTTTTCACACAATTGCTCCCAGCAGCGGGCGTTGGCCACCGCGGTGCCGATCATCCCGTCGGAGTGACCAATTAAATATTTCGTTGCCGCCTGAATAGAGATATCGATACCAAAATCGAGCGCTTTAAACAGTACCCCTGCCGCCCAGGTGTTATCGATCATGATAATGGCTTCCGGCGCGACGCGGCGCACGGCGGCGACGATGGCCGGCACATCATGCACTTCCATGGTGATCGAGCCGGGGGATTCCAGAAACACGACTTTAGTATTGGGTTGAATCAGGTTGGCGATATCCGCGCCGATGAGCGGATCGAACCAGCCGGTCGTCACCCCGAGCTTCGCGAGGATCTTAGTGCAGAAGTCCTGGCTGGGCTCATAGGCGGTGTTGGTCATTAACACGTGGTCGCCCTGTTCGACGAAGGCCAGAATCGTGTTGGCGACCGCGGCCGCGCCGCAGGGGAAGAGGGCGCAGCCGGCGCCGCCTTCCAGTTCACACATGGCTTCCTGCAGCGAAAAGTGGGTCAGCGTGCCGCGGCGGCCATAAAACAGCTCGCCTTTGGCGCGATTACGGGTGGCGTGTTTTTTAGCCTCAACGGTATCGAACACCAGCGATGAGGCGCGTTGGATAACGCTATTCACCGAACCCTGAGTATATTTTTTGCGGCGCCCGGCGTTGACCAGCGCGGTATCAAGATGTTTATCAGCCATGTTATAGAAACCTGTTTTTATACGTCTGGACGTCTAAACTACCATGAATACCGGTTTGTGTACCGGGCCGCAAACGATACAGGCAAAAATTTTCCCGAAACCGGCGTCAGCCGCTTTTTTACTGCGTAAGCGCAAAGAAAATAAACGTGATTTGCTGCACAGTGTAAATACTAATGAGAACCACTATCAATTCGATGTCGTTTTGATATTATTATGCTCAGTTTTTGTGATTGACGTCCTGGAGAAACAGTGTGGGTAATAATTTGATGCAGGCGGATCTCTCCGTTTGGGGTATGTATCATCACGCCGATATTGTCGTTAAGGTTGTGATGATTGGCTTGATTCTGGCTTCAGTAGTCACCTGGGCTATCTTCTTCGGCAAGGGTGCCGAAATGTTGTCCAGCAAGCGTCGCCTCAAGCGTGAGCAGCAGCAGCTCAGCGAAGCGCGTTCTCTCGATCAGGCTAACACTATCGCGAATGGATTCCATGCTAAAAGCCTGACCACTCAGCTGATTAACGAAGCCAATAATGAGCTGGAACTGTCGGCAGGCGTGGATGACAACGAAGGCATTAAAGAACGTACCGGTTTCCGCCTTGAGCGTCGCGTGGCGCAGGTTGGCCGCTACATGGGCCGCGGAAATGGTTATCTGGCAACCATCGGCGCTATTTCCCCGTTCGTCGGTCTGTTTGGTACCGTCTGGGGCATCATGAACAGCTTTATCGGTATCGCGCAAACGCAGACGACTAACCTGGCGGTTGTCGCGCCGGGTATCGCGGAAGCGCTGCTGGCAACGGCCATTGGTCTGTTTGCCGCGATTCCGGCGGTGGTTATCTACAACGTTTTCGCCCGCATGATTGCCAGCTACAAAGCGTCTCTCGGCGATGTGGCCGCGCAGATTATGCTGCTGCAAAGCCGTGACCTTGACCTGAACGCCAGTGGTTCTCAGCCGCTGCGTCCGGCGCAGAAATTACGGGTAGGTTGATCCGCTATGGCGATGCATTTTAACGAAAACCTCGATGACAACGGCGAAATGCACGATATTAACGTCACGCCGTTTATCGACGTCATGTTGGTGCTGTTGATTATCTTCATGGTGGCGGCGCCGCTGGCCACCGTGGACGTCAAAGTCAACCTGCCAGCCTCATCCAGCCAGCCGCAGCCGCGTCCGGAAAAACCGATTTACCTGTCGGTGAAGGCGGACAAATCGATGTTTCTCGGCAACGATCCGGTGACCGAAGAGAGCGTGATTGCCTCGCTGGACGCGCTGACTCAGGGTAAGAAAGACACCACCGTGTTCTTCCGCGCCGACAAAACCGTCGACTACGAGACGATGATGAAAGTGATGGATACGCTGCATCAGGCCGGTTACCTGAAAATTGGTCTGGTGGGCGAAGAGACCGTCAAAGCGAAGTAATTTCCCCCAGGATTTCTCCCGAAAGGCCAACATAGTGTTGGCCTTTTTTATTTCCCCACCGACTGCGTATCGTTTTGATATGGGCCAGCTGCGATATAATGGCGGCCATTTTTACAAACTGACAGGACCTTATGGAACGCTTTCTGGAAAACGCTATTTATGCTTCGCGCTGGCTGCTGGCGCCGGTTTATTTCGGCCTCTCGCTGGGGCTTATCGCGCTATCGATAAAATTTTTTCAGGAGATATTCCACATCCTGCCGCATATCTTCAGCGTCAGCGAGTCGGATCTGATTCTGACGCTGCTTTCGCTGGTCGATATGACGCTGGTGGGCGGGCTGCTGGTGATGGTGATGTTTTCAGGTTATGAGAACTTCGTCTCGACGCTGGATATTAACGAAGGCAAAGAGAAGCTCAACTGGCTTGGCAAAATGGATGCGACATCGCTGAAAAACAAGGTGGCGGCGTCGATTGTGGCTATCTCTTCCATTCACCTGCTGCGGGTGTTTATGGATGCGAAGAACGTGCCGGATAACAAGCTGATGTGGTACGTCATTATCCATCTCACCTTTGTGCTGTCAGCCTTTGTGATGGGCTATCTCGATCGCCTGACCAAGGTAAAGCACTGATGTGACAACTTACCCGGCAGCCTCGCGCCGCCGGGTAGGGGCATTACGCCTGGCGTTTGTCTTCGGTCTGCGTGTCGAAATCGCGGGCATCATGGCGCTCGTGCAACTGTTCGTCGAGCGGGCCATTAGTGCGGTTAACCATCCGTCCGCGCTTCACCGCCGGGCGATTGCCCACGTCCTGCGCCCAGCGCAGCACGTTAACGTAACTGCCGGCATCGAGGAATTCCGCGGCGTTATAGACGTTGCCCAGCACCACGTTGCCGTACCACGGCCAGATAGCCATATCGGCAATGGTGTACTCTTCTCCGGCCACAAAGCGGCCGCGCGCCAGCTGCTTATCCAGCACGTCGAGCTGACGTTTCGCTTCCATGGTAAAGCGGTCGATCGCGTACTCGATTTTCACCGGCGCATAGTTATAAAAGTGGCCGAAGCCGCCGCCGAGGAACGGCGCTGCGCCCTGTAGCCAGAACAACCAGTTCAGCGTTTCGGTGCGCCCGGCCGGGTCTTTCGGCAGGAAGAAACCAAATTTTTCCGCCAGATATAACAGGATGCTACCGGATTCAAATACCCGGGTCGGCGGAGTGGTGGAGTGGTCGCTCAGCGCCGGGATCTTCGAGTTTGGGTTCACTTCGACAAAGCCGCTGGAAAACTGATCGCCTTCGCCGATACGAATCAGCCAGGCATCATACTCAGCGCCAGCCACGCCCAGCGCCAGCAGCTCTTCCAGCATGATAGTCACTTTCTGCCCGTTCGGCGTGCCCAGCGAATAGAGCTGCAGCGGGTGATTGCCAACGGGCAGCACTTTTTCATGCGTCGCGCCGGAAACCGGACGGTTGATATTGGCGAACGCGCCGCCGTTATTCTGTTTCCATTCCCATACTTTCGGTGGTTGGTAGTGATTGTCGGACATACTGACCTGCCTCTTTAGTAAGGTGTACAAAAATAGTGAGGTGTACAAAAAAGTCTAGCAGCTAATCTCAGGCCATAATCCGTGCGGCCCACACGCTGACGTCATCGCCGCTGCCGAGGTCAGGCTGCACCAGACCGTTGACCATAAACGTCGGCGATACATGGATGCCATTCTGGCGGGCGTATTTACTGTGCCATTTGATTTCGTTTTGCAGCTCAGGGCGGGCAAATGCCGCCGCCAGCGACACGTGACTGTAGCGTTCAAGGCGCTCGATAATTTGCTGCGGAGTGGTATTCATATTCGGCCCGCTGCAGTGGTCGGTGAATTCAAACTCTTCACGATGATCGGCAACCGCCTGCAGGACTTTGTGCGCCTGCTCTCTGCCGTGCGGCAGGGTGGAGGCGGCCAGCACGCAGCGCACTATTACCCCGGAAAACAGATGCCATGGTTGGGACTGCAGGCGAATCTTAATCGTGACGTTTTCGGCGCCGACTTCATCCAGCAATTCATCAAGCTTGTTGAAGGCGCGAACGGAAAACGGACAGGTTGGTTCGAGGAATACTTCAAAAGTCCGCGGGCCGTGTCCCCAGACCAGCGGCTGGGCATTGAGATGCGAAGGTGCGCTCATTGTCGACTCCTGATGTAGTGATGTTTTTTTGTTATGTGTTGGCTAACAATATCACTTTTGCCAATGGACGCCGGGTTATTTTCTATAAGGGCACGTTTAGCGAATCGAATGAGTGGTATCATCTTTTCACCTCTGTCTGGTAAGTGCCTGCGGCAGGATAAGAAGAGGGAGTTTTGTTCCGCCAACTGCCCGGGCTGCATTAATTTGAGGTCAGGCTAAATGAGTAAAGGATCGACCAGTATTGACGCCCCTTTCGGCACGCTTTTAGGCTACGCGCCGGGCGGCGTGGCAATTTATTCTTCGAATTACAGTAGCTTAAATCCACAAGATTATCCGGATGACGCCGCTTTCCGCAGCTATATCGGCAATGAGTATATGGGGCATAAATGGCAGTGCGTAGAGTTCGCGCGGCGCTTTTTATTCCTCACCTACGGCTTTGTCTTTACCGATGTCGGTATGGCTTATGAAATCTTCTCGCTGCGCTTTCTGCGCGAAGTGGTGAATGACAACATTCTTCCCCTGCAGGCCTTCGCCAACGGTTCGCGTCGTCCGCCGATCGCCGGCTCGCTGCTAATCTGGCAGAAAGGCGGCGAGTTTAAACATACCGGCCACGTGGCGGTGATTACGCAACTGGTGGGGAATAAGGTCCGTATCGCCGAGCAGAACGTCATCCACGCGCCGCTGCCGCAGGGCCAGCAGTGGACCCGCGAGCTGACGCTGGAAGTGAAAGAGGGCGTCTACACCATCAAAGATACCTTTGCCGATACCGAAATTTTAGGCTGGATGATCCAGACCGCCGATACCGAGCACAGCCTGCCGCAGCCGGTGCTGCCCGGCGAGGAGATGAAAATCAGCGGCGCGCGGCTGCCGAATAAGGGCCAGTTCCGTGGTAACTGGCTCAATGAGAAAGACGCGCTGCAAAAAGCCTATGTTGAAGCCAACGGTCATTTCATCAATCAGGATCCTTACCAGTACTTCACCATCAGCGAGAGCGCCGAACAGGAGCTGATTAAAGCGACCAACGAACTGCACCTGATGTATCTGCACGCCACTGATAAGGTGATGAAGGATGACAATCTGCTGGCGCTGTTCGATATTCCGAAAATTCTCTGGCCTCGTCTGCGCCTCTCGTGGCAACGCCGCCGTCATCATATGATTACCGGGCGCATGGATTTCTGCATGGATGAGCGCGGGCTGAAGGTGTACGAATACAACGCCGACTCTGCCTCTTGCCATACGGAAGGCGGATTGATCCTCGAACAGTGGCTGAAACAGGGCTATCGCGGTACCGGCCATAATCCGGCGGAAAATCTGCTTGAGGAGCTGGCGGGGGCGTGGAAGCACAGCCGCGCGCGGCCGTTCGTGCACATCATGCAGGATAAGGATCTTGAAGAGAACTACCATGCCCAGTTTATTCAGCGTTCGCTAACCGAGGCGGGCTTTGAGAGCAAAATTCTCTTTGGCCTTGATGAGCTGCGCTGGGATGCCGCCGGACAGCTTATCGACGGCGATGGCCGCCTGGTTAACTGCGTGTGGAAGACCTGGGCGTGGGAAACCGCCATCGAGCAGGTGCGGGAAGTCAGCGCCGATGAGTATGCGGCGGTGCCGATTCGTACCGGTCATCCGCAAAATGAGGTGCGCCTGATTGACGTCCTGCTGCGCCCTGAAGTATTGGTATTCGAACCGCTGTGGACGGTTATCCCCGGCAACAAGGCGATTCTGCCGGTGCTGTGGTCGCTGTTCCCGCATCATCGCTATCTGCTGGATACCGATTTTGTGGTCAATGACGAGCTGGTGAAAACCGGTTATGCAGTCAAACCGATCTCCGGGCGCTGCGGTAATAACATCGATCTGATAAGCCCGCACGATGAGGTATTGGATCAGACCAGCGGGCAATTTGTCGATCGCAAAAATATTTACCAGCAGCTGTGGTGTCTGCCGAAGGTTGACGGCAAGTACATCCAGGTGTGCACTTTCACGGTGGGCGGTAACTATGGCGGAACCTGCCTGCGCGGCGATGATTCGCTGGTGGTGAAGAAAGAGAGCGATATTGAGCCGTTAGTCGTGCTAAAAGACGACGAGTAGCGGCCGCAACCGGGCAGCGGCTAGCATCGCAGCCCGGCACCTGCAAAGCTTCAACGTACAACTAACACAACAACAAGACAGAAAAGGAAAAGCATATGCACGATCGGCGCCTCGCCGCCCGCGCGGGTGAACTTAAGCCCTCCGCCGTCCGCGAACTTCTCAAACACAGTAAACTGCCCGGCGTTATTTCGCTTGGCGGTGGTATTCCGGCTCCGGAACTGTTTGATACCGAAGGTCTCAACCTCGCGGTGCAAAAGGTGATGAGTGAACGTTTTAATGATGCGTTCCAGTACGGCCTTACCGAAGGATATCCGCCGCTGCGCCAGGCGGTGAGCGAAATCTGCCAGTCGCGCGGCGTGGCCTGCTCGGCAAGCCAGGTGTATATCACCTCCGGTTCGCAGCAATCGCTGGATATCGTTGCCCGCACGCTGCTCGATCCGGGCGATGCGGTCGTCGTTGAACGTCCGACCTACCTTGCCGCGCTGCAGGTATTCCAGCTGGCGCAGGCGAATATCCTGAGCGTCGATACCGACGATAACGGCATGCTGGTTGAACAACTGGCCGATCTGCTGGAGACCACTAAGGTTAAAGCGGTCTATCTGGTGCCGACGTTTGGCAACCCTGGCGGTAAAACCCTCAGCGACGATCGTCGCCAGCGGCTGGTGGCGTTAGCGAAGCAACATGATTTTGTGATCATCGAAGACGATCCCTACGGCGAAATCAGCTTCACCGATAAAGTGCGGCGTCCGCTGTATCAACATGCGATCGAACAAGGCTGTGAAGATCGGGTGGTGTACACCTCCACGTTCTCCAAGATCCTCGCGCCGGGAATGCGTATTGGCTGGATCGTGATGCCGGAATGGCTGGCGCACCAGGCGGTGATCGTGAAGCAGGCGGCGGATCTGCATACCAATATGCTCTCTCAGGTTATCACCGCTGAGTATCTGGGAATGAATCGCCTGAACAATCAGATCGCCCTGATCCGCGAAGACTACCGCAAGAAGTGCGTGGCGCTGGCCGAGGCACTTGAAAGCCGTCTTGGCGAGCATCTTGAGTTTAGCCGCCCGGAAGGGGGAATGTTCCTGTGGGCCCGCTTCCGCTATCCGTTCGATACCATGGCGTGGTTGAATAAGACGCTGGAAAACGGCGTGGTTTACGTACCTGGTGAAGCGTTCTACAACGATAATCCGGATACCCGCACCCTGCGTCTTTCCTATTCGACGGTTTCTGAATCCGGTCTGCTGACCGCCGTCGAACGTCTGGCGAAATCGCTGTAATCTTTTGTCTCCGCACCGATGACCGGTGCGGAGAGCTTTAAATCGGGGGAGGGATTACTCCTGCTCGGCGATGCGATCGTCAAGCCAGATAAGCATCAGAGAAGAGAGAAAAGCGACAGCAATAGTGCCAATAAACAACAACATAAAAATTTCCTCAGGGGTTTTATTATTTTTCTAATGTAACCGGTGAGTGGCTATTTTTGTTTGCAATGGTGATTTTTGTGTCATGCTGCGCTGTTGCAAGGGTGAAAAAATCATCAGCGTCAACATCGAAGTTCAGTACTATTTCCCGGTACTTTCTGGCATTAACAAGTTCTTTAGCTTCTTTCATACTACTGGCGATAATAGTAGGCATCAGTTTCATCTCAGTTTGAAAACTAGCAGCAAAATAAAAGCTTGTTCGTATCAGATCAACATTTTTTTGCTACTTTACACATCACCAGAAAGCCTGTCTTTGCGCAATCGTAACCAGAGTGGGAGCGTATGCAGAAGCGGAGGCCAGATGCCCCCGCTCACCGTCTTAAAGCTGATACTGCCAGGAGAACAGGAAGCGCTTTTCGGCTTCATTGAGATAGGTGTTGTTATCCTGCACGTAGGTCATAAATTTCACCGAGTTGTGCTCGGTCAGGTTATATCCCACGCCGACCCCGGCGAAATAACCTTTATAGTTATCGCCATCGTCGTTTTTCGAGCCATACGCTCCCCCGGCGAAACCTAACAGGCGCAGATCGGCGCTCAGTGGTTTCAGGACAAATGCGCCGAGATAGCCGCTGCTGCCGGAGATATTCGTCGATTCAAAACCGTTCTCCGGCGACGGCATGCCGTTAAAACCCGGCTGCGAACAGGCGCTATGTTGATCCTTATTACAGGCCATGTGGTCGCCGGTATTATAGGTATAACCGGCCATCGGGAATATTTGAAAGCCTGCTGGTTCAAAGCCAAAATAACTGAGCGGCAGGAACGTGCCGATAGAATAGTTGGTTTGTGAGGAGTCATCGGGATAAACATTTTTCCCAAAGTTAAAGTTAAAAATACCAATGGGAAATAGCCATGAACCGCCGACGCGCCATTCCGTGGCGTCGCTATTAATACGCACATTGAGTTTCCGCGCTTCGTCGAAGGCCAGCGAGCCGGAAAATGCGAGATTGCTGTCGTTCAGATCGTAGTTATCTGACCACGTCACGCCGAATTTGGTGGTCACTTTAGTCGGGTCATCCGCCGATTTCTCGGCGTTGGCTTTAACTTCCCCCGTCTTGGCAAAGAGCGCGCCTGGCAGCAGACCGATACACAGTGCGCATACCGGGAGATATTTAATAAGCATAAAAATTCACAATTAAAAAAATCAAATACAACCAACTACTGTACACGACGATATTCATCGCTAATATCGCCGATATATTTAATTTTGCATTTGCCTGTAAGGCGTTTTAATTATTTACGCTATACCCGTCATACTTCAAGTTGCATGTGCGTTGGCAATAACTCGGCCCATCCTTGGGCCTCGCCCTTACGGGCGCTGTAAACAGCGTTCAAATTCGTTCCTGACGAATTTGTCCTCGCTCACCCCAGTCACTTACTGGAGTAAGCTCCTGGGGATTCCCTGCGTCGCCGCCTTCCTGCAACTCGAATTATTTAGGGTATATAAAAAATTAACCCGCGCGCGGCGGGTTAATAATGTAAACGATATTAAATAGTATTTATAGCAGGCCAATCTCTTTCGCGGTGCGGTCCACGGCGCGTTTGGTTTTTTCAACCAGTTCATCGAGTTCGCTATGTCCGGCAATCAGCGCCGGCGCCATGATCATGCGTCCCAGCGTCGAGCGAATAATCACCCCTTCTTCAAAGCCGATGGTGCGACAGCGCCAGGCCAGTTCGTTCTCGTTGGCAAAGCGTTTGCGAGTGGCTTTATCTTCAGCAAACTGCAGGGCAGCCACCAGCCCGGCTCCCTGCACCTCGCCAATGAGCGGATGATTTTCAAACACTTCGCGCAGCGTTTTTTGCAGATAGGGGCCGCTATCGGTACGAACTCGGGTAACGTGGTTTTCATCGCGTAAGGCTTTCAGGTTGGCAATCGCCACCGCGGCCGCCACCGGGTGGCCGGAATAGGTCAGGCCGTGTGGGAAAACGCCGCCTTTTTCCACCAGCACTTCCGCCATGCGTTTGCTCAGTACCAGCCCGCCCATTGGTACGTAACCGGAGGTTAGCCCCTTGGCAATCGACAGCGTATCCGGTTCAAAACCAAAGTACTGATGCGCAAACCACTCGCCGGTACGGCCAAAGCCGCCAATCACCTCATCGGCGCACAGCAGCACGTCATATTGCCGGCAGATACGTTGGATCTCCGGCCAGTAGCTTTCCGGCGGGAAGATCATCCCACCCGCGCCCTGGAACGGCTCGGCGATAAAACCGGCGACGTTTTCCGCGCCCAGCTCAAGGATCTTCTCTTCCAGCTGGCGGGCGCAGCGCAGGCCGAACTCCTGTGGGGTCAGGTTGCCGCCGTGCATAAACCAGTAGGGTTCGTCGATGTGGGCAACGTCCGGGATCACGCCGCCCATTTCATGCATGAACTTCATGCCGCCGAGCCCGCTTGCCGCCAGCGTGGAGCCGTGATAGCCGTTCCAGCGGCCAATCATCACCTTTTTCTCCGGCTTACCGAGGATCTGCCAGTAGCGACGAACGGTGCGAATCAGCACTTCATTCGATTCCGAGCCGGAGTTGGTGTAGATAGCGTGGCTGTAGTGTGGCGGCAGCAGGCTGAACAGCAGCTCGGAAAGCTCAATCACCGCCGGGTGGGTCGTGTGGAAGAACATATTGTAATAGGGCAGTTTGGCAAACTGCGCCGCGGCGGCGTCCGCCAGATCCTGGCGGCTGTAGCCCAGCTGGGTACACCACAGGCCGGACATTCCATCGAGGTATTTATTCCCGTCGTTGTCCCACAGGTAAAGTCCTTCGCCGCGTACCATGACGCGCGCCCCTTCGGCGTTCAGCGCTTTTTGATCCAGGAAGGCGTGAATATGGTGAGCCGCATCTGAATGTTGGTAATCGGACGTCGAACGGTTCTGATTGCTTGGATTAGTCATTTCGTCTCTCCTGTCTGCTGAAACTGAAACCAGGTGGTTTTGAGGCTGGTGAATTTATCAAAGGCATGTAGAGACAGATCGCGGCCAAAGCCCGACTGCTTGTTGCCGCCAAAGGGAACGGTGACGTCCAGCGCATCGACGGTATTTACCGAGATTGTTCCGGCGGTCAGCTGCGCGGCGACGCGATGGGCGCGGTGCAGATTGTCGGTCCATAGCGAGGCGGCCAGCGCATAGATATGGTTATTCGCCAGATGAACCGCCTCCTGCTCGCTATCGAAGGCGCAAACCGCCAGCACCGGGCCGAAGATCTCCTCTTTCCACAGCGCCATCTCTTCGTTCACGTTAGTCAGCAGCGTTGGCTGAACGTAGTTGGCGACGCCGTCTATTTCCACCGTACGACCGCCGGTAAGCAGCGTTGCGCCCTCGTCTTGCGCGCGGCGGATAGCCGCCATCACTTTTTCGGCATGCGCGGCGCTGACCATCGCTCCCATGCGGGTTTGCGGCTCGAGCGGATGCGCCGGAGCCCAGGCCTGCATTCTTTCCTGTAGTTTGGCAATGAAGGCCGCGTAAATCGGGCGCTCAACCAGCAGGCGAGAGTTGGCAGAGCAGACTTCGCCCTGATTAAAACAAATACCGAAAGCTGCTTTTTCAGCGGCCAGGTCGAGATCCTGGCAGTCGGCGAAGATGATATTGGCGCTCTTGCCGCCGCACTCCAGCCATACTTGTTTCAGATTGGACTGGGCCGAATAGGCCATAAAGGCTTTGCCGACGGCGGTTGAGCCGGTGAAGGCGATGACATCGATATCGTGATGCAGTCCCAGCGCGCTCCCGGTTTCGGTTCCCAGCCCGGTCACCACGTTAAGCACGCCTGGCGGAATACCGGCCTCCAGCGCCAGTTCGCCCAGACGCAGGGCGCTAAACGGCGAGTTTTCCGAGGGCTTGAGGATTACGCTATTGCCGGCGGCCAGCGCCGGACCCAACTTCCAGGAGGCGAGGTCGAGCGGGAAATTCCACGGCACGATGGCAGCAACCACGCCGATGGGCTGGCGGGTAATGGTCGCCAGCGCACCGGGCCTGGCGGGAGCCACCTCATCGTAGAGTTTATCTACGCTTTCTGCATACCAACTGAGGATGTGCGCGGCGCCGGGTACATCAATGTTCAGCGCATCGTTGACCGGTTTCCCCATGCTGACGCTCTCCAGCAGCGCCAGCTCTTCGCGATGTTGAAGGATCAGCGCCGAGAGGCGCAGCAGCGCGCGTTTACGCTCCTGCGGCGCCAGCCCCGACCAGACGCCGGAAGTAAACGCGCGGCGCGCGGAGGCGACGGCAATATCGATATCTTCCGCCTGCAGCGAGGTGACTTCCGCCAGCAGCGTATTGCTGGCTGGATTAATGGCGGGGCAGACTTTACGGCTTTTCGCGACGTACGGTTGACCATCGATAATGGCGTGGCTGATAAAGCGCTGCTCCTGCAGCCTGCGCTGCCAAAAGTTTCTATCAGACATGAACCTTCTCCTTCGCATGTTGCGTAATTGTTATTTATTTGTTTCTTTGAGTTCATGATGCAGGAGGCCAATGCGGCGAGAAAGGACTAAAAATTGAGGCTACCTCTATAAAAATCGTTGTTAGTCAGGATTGGCGATTTTCTGTGATCGAGGACGGGAGGTCGTGCGTTGTGATGGCGTTCAAAAATCGGGGAGGTGCAATTTTTCAATAAGCTGTAATGCAAAGAGTTTTTATTTGCGGTCCGTTTTCTATAACGAAGGGGCCCGGTGGATTTTGACAATATTAAATATTCTCAAATAAAAATATTGAGAACATAAATACTAATTAAGGCAAAATGAATAACGATGAAACGTTCGACCTCACCAGCGCGTTTTAGTGAGCGTAAGCATAATTAATACGTTGTAATATAAGGTAGTTATATGCCTTGTTTTTTCTCATCCTGCTTATACTGGCCGAAGTATTATCCTCCGGCGCTCGCAGTTTTCTCGCCAGGCGTCTGTTAATTTTCTGTAAAAATCTGATCGCTGTCGGATTGTTGATCTTTTTCACGACAGAGGGTTGCAGGCCAGGGTGTTCATCGTTTAAAGCTAACCAGCCTGCCTCCTTGATGATAAAAAATAAGGTATCACATGCCCCATTTCACCCTGAAACAGCTCAAATACTTTGTTGCCGTCGTCGAGGCGGAAAGTATTGCTGAAGCCTCACGCCAGCTGCATATCGCGCAGCCGTCGATTTCCATCGCCGTGAAGACGCTGGAAGATATGTTTGAACAGCAGTTTTTTATTCGCCACCACGCCCAGGGGGTGTCAATGACCCCGAGCGGACAGCGTTTTTATGAAAAAGCCAAAGAACTGCTGCGGCTCTCTTATCAATTTGAACAAAACTCGAAGGCCGATAATGAGCTGGTCTCCGGGATTATTTCCATCGGCTGTTTCGAGACCGCCGCGCCGCTGTATATGCCGTCGTTGATGGCCGGGTTTAAGAAAATTTATCCGGAAATCACCATTAAAATTTACGACGGCGAGCAGCACGAGATTGCTCACGGTCTGCACCGCGGGCGTTTTGACCTGGCTTTTCTCTACGACCTCGAACTGGATACCTCGATTTATACCGAGAGCCTCAACGCGCCGCAGAAGCCCTATGCGTTGTTACCGGCAGACCATCCGCTGGCCCAGCGGCACGCCGTGCGGCTGTCGGAGCTGAGCAATCTGCCAATGATCCTGTTGGATGTGGTGCCGAGCAAAAACTACTTCATCAGCATTTTCAAAGATAAGGGCTACAACCCGCAGGTGGCCTACAGTTCGCCGTCGATTGAGATGGTGCGCTGCATGGTCGGCCAAGGGCTGGGCTTCTCGGTGCTGGTAACGCGTCCGGTGAATGACATGACCTATGACGGCCAGCAGGTTCGCTGTGTGGAAATTCAGGATGAGATGGCGAATTCGGCGCTGGTAATGGCGCACCTGCGCAGTAGTGAACCGACTAAACCCACCAAACTGTTTATGGAATATTGCCGCAATGCGGTGTTGAGCCCGCCGCAGCAAGAAGTGAAAGTCGCCTGAATGAGCAAATTTACCCGCGATTAGCGCGGGTAAATATATTCATGCGGTATTTTCTACGTTTTATTGCTTATAAAAAAACGAGGCTCTGACGATATTTTCATGAGCCTCGAAAGCCATTGTTATTTTTCCTTTCAAAATCCCGTTCCTGAAAAATAAATACTGCGTATTCGCGTGGCGGAAATGGCCTGAAGGCAGGGGGAGACCGCTGCATCATTATTTTATTCTCAGGTACTAAATTTATAATAATTTACCTGTGTATAACGGTTTATTAACCTCGGTCATGAGCAGAACATCATCCGAAGGACACATATATGACCGTAGAAAAAATACAAATCGAGACGCTGGTTGTTGGCGGGGGGCAGGCCGGGATCGCTATGAGCGAGCACCTGAGCAAACAGGGTATTTCGCATCTGGTCGTGGAAAAGAATCGCATTGCCGAAGCATGGCGTACCGGCCGCTGGGATTCGCTGGTGGCGAACGGCCCGGCGTGGCATGACCGTTTTCCGGGCATGGAGTTTAAAGGCGGCGACCCCGATGCCTTTATTGCCAAGGATGATGTTGCGCAATACTTTGTCGATTATGTGCGCGAGTTTAATCTTCCGGTCCGTACCGGCGTGGAAGTCAAAAGTGCGGTGCGTAACCACGGTCGTCCGGGGTTTACCATTGAAACCACCGACGGCGTGATTGAAGCGCTGAATATTGTCGCGGCGACCGGGCCGTTCCAGAAGCCGGTTATTCCGCCGATCGCCCCGCGCGACAGCGCCATCCATCAAATTCATTCGGCGAAATATTACAACCCGCAGCAACTGCCGGAAGGTGCGGTGCTGGTGGTGGGTGCAGGCTCGTCCGGCGTGCAAATCGCCGATGAACTGCAGCGCGCGGGCCGCAAGGTTTATCTGTCGGTCGGCGCCCATGACCGCCCGCCGCGCGCCTATCGTAACCGGGACTTCTGCTGGTGGCTGGGGGTATTAGGCCTATGGGATGCGCCGGCCAGCGAACCCGGTAAAGAGCACGTTACCATCGCGGTTAGCGGCGCACACGGCGGCCACACGGTTGATTTCCGCGAGCTGGCGCATCGCGGTATCACGTTGGTTGGTCTCACCGAATCCTTCGCTGGGGGCACCGTCTCCTTTAAAAATAATCTCGTCGAAAATATTCGTCTCGGCGATGAAAACTACCTGGCGCTGCTGGATGCCGCCGATGCTTACATCGCCGCCAATGGCCTGGATTTACCGGAAGAGCCCGCCGCACGGCAATTCTTAGCGGACCCGGACTGCATGACGTCGCCGATCCTGTCGCTCGATCTGGCGCAGGCGGGGATTAACACCATTATCTGGGCCACCGGCTATGCGGTGGACTACAGTTGGCTCAACGTCAACGCTTTCAACGAACAGGGCCGTCCTCAGCATCAGCGCGGCGTCTCCAGCGAACCGGGAGTCTACTTCCTCGGCCTGCCGTGGTTATCGCGCCGGGGATCAACCTTTATCTGGGGCGTCTGGCACGACGCGAAGCATATCGCCGACCATATCGCTACCCGCCGTAAATATAGCCAGTACAAAGACGCCAGCCAGCGTTAATCATGACTTACTGAACAGGATAACCATTATGCCGACCCATACTCGTATTCGGATGTTCAATACCAAAGAGACTTACCCTAATCAGACGCTGGACAATGATTTATGTCAGGCGGTGCGCGCCGGTAATACCGTCTACGTTCGCGGCCAGGTAGGGACGGATTTTGCCGGCAATCTGGTGGGCCTTGGCGACCCTAGAGCGCAGGCGGAACAGGCGATGAAAAACGTCAAACAGCTACTGGAAGAGGCGGGTAGCGATCTGTCGCATATCGTCAAAACCACCACCTATATTATCGATCCGCGCTATCGCGAACCGGTCTATCAGGAGGTAGGAAAATGGCTAAAAGGCGTGTTCCCGATCTCCACCGGGCTGGTGATTTCCGCGCTGGCGCAGCCGCAGTGGCTAATGGAAATCGATGTTATCGCCGTCATCCCTGATGACGCGGCGAAATAAGGAGGCAGAATGACATTTTCGATTGCCGCACGCTGCCCGGAAAGCGGGCAGTTTGGTATCGCGATCAGCTCTTCAAGCATTGCCGTCGGCGCCCGCTGCCCGTGGCTGCAGGCGGGGGTAGGGGCGGTATCGAGCCAGAACATTACCTTACCGGCGCTGGGGCAACTCACTCTGGCGCAGATGGAGCAGGGGCTGACGGCGGAGAAAGCGATGCGCCGGGCGCTGGCGGAAGATGATTTTAGCCGCTATCGGCAGATTATCGCCATCGACGCCAGCGGCCAGACCGCGTGGTTCAGCGGCGATAAAACGCTGGGGACCTGGCATGTTGTGCAGGGCGATAACTGTATCGCCGGCGGTAATATGCTGGCA
Source organism: Klebsiella sp. K-3 (assembly GCF_051207495.1). Taxonomy (NCBI): domain Bacteria; kingdom Pseudomonadati; phylum Pseudomonadota; class Gammaproteobacteria; order Enterobacterales; family Enterobacteriaceae; genus Klebsiella; species Klebsiella sp. K-3. The sequence continues at coordinate 280,507 of NZ_JBPNXF010000008.1, forward strand.
TCTGAAGCGGTGATTGCCGCGATGGCGGCAACGTTTTCGCAAACCGAAGGCGAGCTGGCGACGCGACTGGTTGCCGCGCTGCAGGCCGGTGTAGCAGAGGGCGGCGAGGCCGGGCCGGTCCATTCGGCGGCGGTGAAAGTGGTAGATGATTACTCCTGGCCGCTGGTGGATCTGCGCGTTGACTGGAGTGAAACGGACCCGATTGGCGAGCTGGCGGCGTTGTGGCAGGCCTATGAACCGCAAATGCAGGCTTACGTGACGCGCGCTCTCGATCCGCGGGAGGCTCCCAGTTACGGAGTACCCGGCGATGAATAGTCGATTACAGGATATTCTGGCGCGGCTGCTGGCGTTTGACACCACCAGCCGCGAATCGAACCTGGCGATGATCGACGATATTGCCGATTATCTCCACGGCTTCGCAATCGAAATGCAGCGCTTTTATGATGCGGAAGGGAGAAAAGCTAATCTCTATGCACGACTGGGCCCTGCGGGGCCCGGCGGCGTTATGCTGTCCGGCCACACCGACGTGGTGCCGGTTGACGGCCAGCCATGGACGGTTCCCCCTTTTGCCCTCACGCAACGCGATGGCCGCTGCTACGGCCGCGGTAGCGCCGATATGAAAGGCTTCCTCGCCTGTGTACTGGCCGCCATTCCTGATTTTCTCGCCCAACCGCTACGCATGCCGCTGCACCTGGCTTTTTCCTACGATGAAGAGGTGGGATGTCTTGGCGTACGCAGCCTGGTCGCCCATCTGCAGGCGTCGACAGAGAAACCGGCGATGTGCATTATCGGCGAGCCGACGGAGATGCGCCCGGTCTATGGTCACAAGGGGAAGCTGGCGATGCGCTGCGATGTTCACGGCCACGCTTGCCACTCCGCTTATGCGCCTGATGGCGTGAATGCGATTGCCTGGGCGGCAAAGCTGATTGGCCGCCTGGACGAGCTGGGCGAGCAGCTTGCGCTTCGCAAGGATTCGCGTTTCGATCCGCCTTTCAGCACCCTGCAGGTGGGGGTGATTAAGGGCGGCACGGCGTTGAATATTGTACCGCAGCACTGTCAGTTCGATTTTGAAATTCGCCATTTACCGGATGTGTCGGTCGATGATGCGCTGGCCTCGCTGCAGGCGTATGCCGAAGGCGAGTTGTTGCCAAAAATGCGCGCGACGGCGGCGGGATCGGCTATTAGCTTTCAACCGCTCAGCCAGTATCCCGGCCTGCTGAGCGACCCGCAGTCGGCGTTCGCCGGCTGGCTGGCGCAGTGGGCCGAATGCGAGGATTTTTCAACGGTTGCTTTTGGCACCGAAGGCGGATTGTTTGATGAGGCCGGCGTGGCCACGCTTGTTTGTGGTCCGGGGAGTATGGAGCAGGGGCATAAGGCGGATGAATTTGTTAGCGAGGCGCAGTTGGAAAAGTGCGCGCAGATGTTGAAAAACCTCTGCCGCTGGATGTCAGCTTAAACGCCGGCGCGCCGCAAAGGCGGCGCGCTTTCTTGTGGGCTTTAAATCTTCTCTTTAGCAAAAGCCATGCTTTTAACACTCTTCGCTTTCGAGAAATAATAATAGACCGGTGAGACCACCAATAAACCTATAATCCAGGAGAGATCTGCGCCGCCGAAGGAGAGGGCGATTGGCCCGGTATAAATTGAGGTCGACATAAACGGTACTTCGACCAGAATACCGAGGATATAGCAGGATATCGCCGTTGCATTAAAGTAACCGTAAATACCGCCATCGCGTTTAAAGAAAGACTCAACGTGATATTCGCCGTGGGCCACTAAATAATAATCGACCAGATTAATCGCCGTCCACGGCACCAGCACATACAGCAGCACGGTAATAAAGTTGGTGTAGATTAGCAGGAAATTTTCCTGGCCATAGATAGCGAGGAATATCTCCAGCAGCATGGTCAAAATAGCGGTGATAATGCGCGCCCGCGCCATCGGCGACCAGCCGTCGATAAAGGTCTGGCCGAGCGTCAGGGTACAGAGTACGCCGCAGTACAGCATCATCGAGTTGGTGGCGGCGATCCCCAGCGCCAGTACGATAATCACTATCGCCCCCATGCTGCCGGTAAGATCCATAATCCCTTGAATAATATCGTCATTACCGATACAAATCGCCACCAGTACCCCGAGCACCATCGGCAAATAGGAGCCGAGAATGCAGCCAAAATAGCTGGCGTAAAAGACGCTTTTATCGTTGGTGCTGTAGGGCATATAGCGGGAATAGTCAGAGACATACGGCGCATAGGCCAGCTGCCAGAGCGCGGCGATAGAGACGGCGCCGAGAAAGCCGACAATGTTGAAGCCGCCGCGGTCGACAAAATCGCCCGGCAGGCCATGGATGAAGACTATCCACACGAAGGTTGCCGCCAGTACGATGCCGGAAATCCACGACATGATCCGCGCGTAGGAGTGGATGATCTTATAGCCAAAGATGGTGGCGAACAGGCTTAGTGCGCCGACCACGATAATCCCGATGTCAGAGTTCATCGGCTGATAAATCGCGTGCATCGACTGCCCGCCGAGCACCAGACTGGAGGCGGTAAAGCCGATATACATCAGTACGACAATCGAGACCACCAGCACGGAGCCATAGGAGCCAAATTGCCCCTTGGTCTGGACCATTTGCGGCACCCCGAGTTTTGGCCCCTGCGCCGAATGCAGCGCCATAAAGAGCCCGCCGACCAGGCTGCCGATAAATAGCGCAATCACTGACCATAAAAAGGAAAGATGAAAAATCGTCACCGACATCGCGCCGGTGATGACCGTTAACAACATAATGTTGGAGCCAAACCAAATGGTAAAGAGATCGCCTGGTTTGCCGTGACGCATATTTAAGGGGATAGGTCTGATGGTATTACTTTCAAGATTCTCGACATTAACAGATTGATGTTTTGTCATGGTGCTCTCTCATTATTTTGGTCTTCATCAGCGTAAGAGTGATATTTCAATGAGGAGTACAGCTAATCTACTCATCACAACATTTCATTCACCATTTTTACAACTCTGTATCATTTGCGAAATGACAAAAAATATCGGTGCTGGATATAAAAAAACTGCTTTACCTGGCGCTGGAAAAACGCCGCATTTGTGCGTTGCGCGTTTTTTAGAGCTTTATGCTTCGTGCTTAATTTTTTACTGGCAAACCCGCTGATGGTTTTTTATCAGGCAGATAAAACTCTGCCATATTGCGAAGGGATTAGAATGATGAACCGTAGGGAGAAATAACAATTCCCTGTTTTTATTGCGGTCTAATGAGATACATTTTTGACCCCATAAAATAATGGGGAAATAAAATAATTAGCTGATACATCATGACATTAGAATTGTCGTATTGAGTAACCTAAAGTCACACAGATAATATGGATAAGGGCGTTATGCGAGGCGCTTCACAATAACCAACAGATAATCAATATAAGGGCAGGAATGCGACATCCTGCCCGAAAATAATTAATAACCGACTTTATAAACCCGCCCGCTTTGGATCCCTTCGACGCTGCGGCGGTAGGCCTGCGCCACCGCTGCGGCCGGTACGCTGGCGAAACCGGGGAAAAAGCCGTCATAGGCTTCGACGGATTCACTGAGCACGGTGGGGCTTATCAGGTTAATGCGGATCCCGCGCGGTAATTCACAGGCGGCGGCGCGAACGAAGCCGGCCAGTCCGGCGTTAACGGTGGTGGCATTCACCCCTTGAGCGATGGGTTCATCGGCGACGATGCCGCTGATAAGGGTGATGGAACCGCCATCGTTAAGATAATGCTGGCCGGTGAGGGCGAGGCGAATCTGCCCCAGCAGTTTATCCTGCAGCCCTTGGTCAAAATCGCGGTCGGTCATCGTGCTTAGCGGGCCAAAGTACAAACTACCGGTTGCTGAGACGATGGCATCGACCGGGCCAATTTTCTCGAACAGCGCCTGCACGCTGTGCTGCGAGGTGATATCAACCTGCTCGTCGCCGTGGGTCCGGCCAACGCGGATAACCTCATGCTGGCGGCTCAGTTCTTCCGCAACCGCGCGGCCAACGGTACCGCTGGCGCCAATAACGATAATTTTCATCGCAAACTCCTCAGTGAAGTGAGCCTCTATTCTTTAATTAATCGATTGTCGGATAAACTGGCTAAAAGTTAGATGATTACTAACCAGGAGTTTGTAATATGGACAAACTGCGTGGAATGGAGACATTTGTCGCGGTGGTGGAGTGCGGTAGCTTCACCGGCGCGGCGACTCGCCTTGAGATGTCGGCGGTGATGGTCGGCAAATATATCGCCTTACTTGAGGGCCAGCTCGGTACCCGCCTGCTGGAGCGAAATACCCGTCGGCAAAGCCTGACCGATGCCGGGCGAGTCTATTTTGACGAGGCCCGACGGGCACTAGAGCAGGTGGCGAATGCCGAGCGTTCGGTTGAAAGGTTACGGCTGGCCCCTGCCGGTACGCTACGGGTGAGCGCGCCGGTTTCTTTCGGCGCCAGCATTATCGCGCCGCTGACCGCCTCCTTTCTGCAGGCCTGGCCGGAGGTACGCGTCGAGCTTGATTTGACGAACCGCATGGTGGACCTGGTAGATGAGGGAATCGATCTGGCGATTCGCATCGGCGACATCCAGCGTACCGATCTGGTGGCGAAATATCTCGCTCCCTATCGTATGGCGATCTGCGCGGCGCCGGATTATCTGGCGCGCCACGGCACCCCGCAAACCCCCGCTGATTTAGCCGGGCATCAGTGTCTTTCGCATACGGTGTGGACCGCGCGCAACGAGTGGCGGCTGCCGGGCGCTGCGGAAGAGGTGCGCTGGAAGCGCGACGCGGTGCTGCGCTGCAACGATGGCTACGCGCTGCGTATGGCGGCGGTGGCCGGCGCCGGGCTGTTATTGCAGCCGGAAGTGCTGCTGGCGGAAGACTTAGCCAATGGCCGACTGGTGCGTATTTTGCAAAATTACACCCCGGAACCGAGGCCGATACACCTGCTGTGGCGCCAGGATCTGCGCCCGTTACCGAAACTTACCCGCTTCGTCGAACATTTGTTAAAGGAAGTGAACGGTATTTATAAGCTATGATTATCGTGTCTGATGAAAGCATTCATCGTGAAACAGTAATGGAGGTATGGATAGATGGGATTATTAAGTTTTGTGAAAGAAGCGGGCGAGAAGATCTGGGATGCCGTCTCCGGCTCCAGCAAGGAAGATCAGGCTGACAAGCTGAAAAAACATATTGATAGTCTTAACCTGCCTGGTGCCGAAAAGGTCAATATTGCCGTAGCGGACGATGGTACCGCGACGGTAACGGGCGACGTCGGTTCACAGGAAGATAAGGAAAAAATTCTGGTCGCGGTAGGTAACGTAACCGGGATTGGCCAGGTCAACGATAGCGTTACTGTGACGCAGAGCGGAGCGGAAAGTCGTTACTATACGGTTAAATCCGGTGATACCCTCAGCGCCATCTCGAAAGCGATGTATGGCTCCGCCAATGACTATCAGCGTATTTTTGAAGCCAATAAACCGATGCTGAAGCATCCCGATAAGATCTATCCGGGGCAGGTACTGATTATCCCGGCGAAGTAAGCCGTGAATCAGGGATCAATAGCAACGTTTTGATGGAGACTGTAATGGGATTATTAGATCAAATCGGCGGCGTGCTTGGCGGGCAGGCTGGCAAAGCTGAACAACTTCAGGCGATCATGACCTGGATTGAACAGCAGGGCGGTATCCAGGGAATCCTGGAAAAATTCCGCAACGGCGGCTTAGGTGAAATCGTCGAGTCCTGGCTTAGTCAGCAGAGTAATATGTCGGTGAACAGCGATCAGATTACCTCGGTGTTCGGCTCGCCTGCGCTGCAGGATCTCGGCGCCAAACTGGGCGTTGATTCGCAAACTGCCTCATCGCTGATTGCGGAATACCTGCCAAAAATCGTCGATGGCCTGTCGCCGCAGGGCGAAGCGCCGGCCCAGGGCGACCTGGTCTCCGCAGGGCTTAATCTACTGAAAGGTAAGTTATTTAGTTAAACGCTTGCCGTTTGAGTTTTAACTTATCACATAATACGGGCCTGAATAACGGCCCGTATTTTATTATCCGCCATAAATTCACCGCGTCGCGATTATTTATTCTGGATGACTAATTGACAACTTACCGCTGCGTTGAAAATATCATTATTTAATCTTACCGGAACGGTTATGATAAATTTTTATGATATTTATCGGCGTCCTGCCGGGCTAATTAGTTTTTTTATTTTCTGTAGCCATAAACAAAGTAATTTACCCTTTCGCTAAATAATGCGCATTATCTCCAAAACATAAAAACACCTGCACATCACAACCATTATTAATGGTTCCTGACTTTGGAGAATGCTATGCCGACCAAAGAATCATCGCCGCCGCTTATTGAGAAGCACACCATTGGCTATATTCCGCCAGAAGATCGCCACGGTAAAACCCGCGATCTCTTTACCCTGTGGTTTGGCGGCAACATCGCGCCGCTGCCGATCGTTACAGGCGCCCTGGGGGTACAGATCTTTCATCTGAATCTGCTGTGGGGGATCGCTGCGATTTTAGTCGGCCATCTGGTTGGCGGGGCGCTGATGGCGCTGCACTCGGCGCAGGGGCCGCAGATGGGGATCCCGCAGATGATCCAGAGCCGCGCGCAGTTTGGATCTTTTGGTTCGCTGCTGGTGGTGGCGATCGCCGGGGTGATGTACGTCGGTTTCTTTGCCTCGAACATCGTGCTGGCCGGGCAGTCGCTGCACGGTATCGCCCCTGCCGTCCCACTGCCGGTGGGGATCGTGATCGGCGCGGTGGGATCCTGCGTGATTGGCATTATCGGCTACCGATGTATTCACATTCTCAACCGAATCGGCACCTGGGTGCTGGGCATCGGCATTATGGTCGGCTTTGGCTACATCTTCACGCATCTGCATACCGCCGATTTCTTAACCCGCGGCGGCTTTTCCTTCTCGGGCTGGCTGGCTACCGTGTCGCTGGCGGCGTTGTGGCAGATCGCCTTCGCCCCGTATGTTTCTGATTATTCGCGATACCTGCCGGCGGATGTGCCCGTCGCCGCGACGTTCTGGACCACCTACCTTGGCTCGACGCTCGGTTCCAGCCTGTCGTTTATTTTCGGCGCGGTAGCGGTGCTGGCAACGCCGGTGGGGCTGGAAACCATGGATGCGGTAAAGCTGGCGACCGGTGCGATAGGCCCGTTGATGCTGGTGCTGTTCCTGCTGAGCGTCATCAGCCATAACGCGCTTAATCTGTATGGCGCGGTGATGTCGGTGATAACCCTGGTGCAAACCTTTCTGTGGCGCTGGATCCCCGGCAGCCGCAGCCGGGCGCTGCTGTCGGTTATCGTGCTTATTTGCTGCGTGGCGGCGGCGATCTTCGCCTCGGCTGACTTTATCAGCCACTTTATCGATCTGGTCCTGGCCCTGCTGGTGGTGCTGGTGCCGTGGACCGCGATTAACCTGATAGATTTCTACGCCATTCACAAGGGCAACTACGATATTAACTCGATATTTCAGGTGGATGGCGGTATCTATGGCCGTTACAACCCGCACGCGCTGCTGGCCTACGCCATCGGCATCCTGGTGCAGATCCCGTTTATGAATACCCCGCTGTACGTCGGCCCGGTCTCGGCGTGGTTTAACGGCGCCGATCTCTCCTGGCTGGTTGGCCTGCTGGTAACCTCGCCGCTGTACTATTGGCTGGCGAGCCGCGATAGCGCCTGGCGTCGCCGTCAGGTTGGCCTCAAGCAGGCGATGGATTAAGTTATAAAGCGGAGCGCCGCTGGCTGGCCTTACGGTACTGCAGCGGCGTCTGGCGCATCATCTTTTTAAAACAGGTAATGAAGTAGGTCACCTCGCCAAATCCCACCGCTAATGCGATGGCATCAATGCTCTCATCGCTATTACGTAGCAGATCGCAACTGCGTTTTATTCGCCGGGTGAGCAAATATTCATGGATATTGCCGCCGGTCTGCTGACGAAAAACCCGCGAGGTGTAGCTGCGCGAAAGTCCGAGGTCGCAAGCCAGCTGGTCAAGAGAAAACTTGCTGGCATAGTGGGCTTCGATCCAGTTCATAATCCGCGAGGCGACGGTCTGCTGGCGCGGCGGGTAGCGTTGCGGCTGCTCGGGTAGAAACGTCATCAGCTGCATCATCAAAAACGCCACCTCGCAGGCGGTGGTCTGCTCGTTATCCTCCAGACGCTGAAACTGTTCAAGGATCCTTTCGATAAATGCCGCGTGCTCGCTGAGGTCGTAAATTTGCGCCGGCAGATTGCTGGCGGCCAGCGCTGCGAACTGGGCCTGATGGCGCGGGAAAGCGCTGAGCGCGCTCTCAACGACCGACTGCTCAATGTGCATGGTGGTGCGGTGATAAGGATTTTTATCGCTATGATCGACCTGCACTTTGTGCAAACGGAAGGGCGGGAAGATAAATAATCGCCCAGGACGGGCGGTGTAGTGCTGGTTATCCACCACCACGATGCCGTAGCCGCTGGAAATATAAAGCAATTCAACGCATTGATGCCAGTGGTAGTAAAGCACGCTGGTGGTATACATGCGATTAAACGAAATGGCCTGCCGATCGAGCGTAATACGTTCCAGCAGTTGCGCTTCGCCCATTTTGCCTCCAGGACAACAGATTTAAATTTTTACGCCATCATTTGCAATTTATCCTCCGCGCGGTCGACAAAATCCAGCAAAAATGAAATGGCGGTTTAATTTTGTGAGTCCGCTCACTCAGCGCCGGGAATAAAAGCGGTTACTCTTCATCCAGACGTCGCACACGTGGCTTGATAAAAGCCTAATAACAATAACTTACCTCTATCCTCGTGTTATACGGGAGGACCCTGTGCAACCTGAAAACATTCATCTGGATAACCCACTGACAAGCCGGGAAGAGGTGCTACGGCTGGTCAATGAAATGCTGAACGCGGTGGCGCCTTATTTTAAAAACGACGCCAGCCGCATTGATTTAGCGAACTTCACCGCTCACTACGGCCAGCAGGTCGCGAGCATGGAAACCTTTTCCCGCCTGCTGTGGGGCGTGACGCCGCTGTTGGCTGGCGGCAGCGAGCCGCAGCATTTATCCTTCTATTTACAGGCGATAAAAAACGGCACCAATCCGCAGCATGCCGATTACTGGGGCGAAGTCGCGCCTTACGATCAACGCATTGTCGAGATGGCGGCTTACGGATTATTGCTGGCGCTGGCGGGCGAAACCGTACTGGCGCACTTCACTGCTGCGGAAAAAGAGAACTTATGGCGCTGGTTAAAGCAGTGCGAGACCCAGGATATCCCGGATAATAACTGGCACTTCTTTCCGATTCTGGTGCAGGTTGGCTTTCATTATTGCGGTATGCCGACCAATCCGCAGGCGCGGGAAGATCATTTTGCCGCCATGGAACGTTATTACCTCGGCGATGGCTGGTACTCGGATGGTCCGGGCCGCCCGCGCGACTATTACATCTCGATGGGCTTCCATTTCTATGGCCTGATTTACGCGAAGCTGATGGCCGATGTCGATCCGCGACGTTGTGCGGAACTGCGTCAGCGGGCCGCGCGTTTCTCCGCTGACTTCATCCATTTCTTTGCCGATGACGGCGCGGCGATCCCGTTCGGCCGTAGTCTGACCTATCGCTTTGCTGAAGCGGCGTTCTGGAGCGCGGCGGCCTTCGCCGGGCTGGAGGTATTTTCGCCGGGGGTGATGAAAGGCATCGTGTTGCGCCACCTGCGCTGGTGGCTGAAACAGCCGATGTTCGATCGCGACGGCGTACTGAGCGTCGGCTACAGCTACCCGAACCTGGCGATGGCGGAAGATTACAACGCGCCGGGTTCACCGTACTGGGGGCTGAAAACCATGCTGGTGCTGGCGTTAGGCGAGGGCGACGCCTTCTGGCAGGCGGCTGAGTTGCCGCTGCCGCCGCTGCCCGCGCAGCACACAATAGCCCATGCGGATCAGGTGCTGGTACATCAGGCCGATCACCTGTGGATGCTGACTTCCGGCCAGTTGGAGCTGAACAACTTCGTTAATACCGAGGCGAAATACTGCAAATTTGCCTACTCCACCCGCTTTGGTTTCACCATTGAGCGGGGGCGCTACGGGTTGAACCATGCCGCTCCCGATTCGATGCTGCTGCTGGCCGAAAAGGATAACTACTGGCGCGGCCGCCGCGAATGCCAGCAGGTGGTCACCGCTGATGGCGTCATTTACAGCCGCTGGCTGCCGTGGCGCGACGTGGTGATTGATAGCTGGCTACTGGCGCTGGGCGACTGGCAGCTGCGCGTCCATCGCATAACTACCCAGCGCGCGCTGGATTGCGCGGAAGGCGGCTTTAGCCTGGCGAATCGTCCGCTGCCGCAGGCGCAAGAGAGTGACGGCGCCTGCTGCTTACGCAACGCCCGCGATATCTCGGCAATTTTCTGTTTACATCCGCACACCCGCCGTGGCGAGACGGTACTGACGCCGCCGAACAGCAATCTGTTGTTCGCCGAACGCGCGGCGGTGCCGGTGCTGCGCGGCGAGCTTGATGCGGGGACGCATTGCCTGGTAAGCGCGGTATGGGCGGGGAATGCCGCCGACTTCGAACCGCAACACTGCCCACAGGCCTTCATTAGCGATGACGCGGTACGCTTCGTGACGGCACGACAAGAAACGACGCTCGTTCTGGCCCCGGAGGCATCGCTATGAGCACATCATCGTCCGTACGCGCCGCGCAGTACAAAATGAGTACCTTTATTTTTCTCTATTTTTTCACCTGGTCATCCAGCTTTGGCCTGTACGCGCTGTGGCTGAGCCAGAAGGTAGGTCTCGATAGCATTACCATCGGCAGCGTGTTCGCCATTAATGGCGTTTTCGCGGTGGTCCTGAAACCGGTGTACGGCTACATCATGGACAAAATCGGCATGAGTAAGTGGCTGCTCTATTTTGTCTGCGCCATTTCCGCGCTGATGGCGCCGTTCTTCGCGCTGGTGTACCAGCCGCTACTGCAAAGCCACGCGACGCTGGGGATTATCATCGGCGCGCTGTATTTGAGCCTTGGCTGGTACGCCGGGGTGGCGGCTTCCGAATCTTATGCCGACCGCTTTAGCCGTCTGTACGGGCTGGAGTTTGGCCGTATCAGAATGTGGGGTTCGCTGGGCTGGGCGATGGCGGCTTCGGTCTCCGGACTGCTGTTTAACTTCACGCCGCTGGCTAACTTTTTGCTCAGCAGCGGCACCTCGGTACTGATGCTGCTGGTGCTGATTAGCCTCAAAATTGGTGATGAACAGCTGCGCAATAACAACGTCATTTCCGCGAATAAGATCGTCTTTGCCGATGTGTTGATGCTGCTGAAAAATCGCAAATTCTGGATGTTCAGCCTCTACGTCGCCGGAGTGGCGTGGATGATGTTCATCGCCGAGCAGCAGTTCCCGCGCTATTTCGTCTCGTTCTTCGCCACCAAAGAGCAAGGGAACGCCTGGTACGGCTATCTGAGTACCGTCCAGTCGGGGATGGAATTCGTGATGATGATGTTTATCCCGTGGCTGGTGAACCATTATGGCGCCAAGCGCGGCCTGCTGTTCTGCGGCTGCGTGGTGGGGGCGCGGCTGATTGCCTCCGGCCTGACCAATGACCCGATTGTCATCTCCATCATCAAACCGTTTTACGGCGTCGAGATCGCGCTGCTGCTGATTTCGGTCTTCAAATACATCGCCGAACACTTCCATCGTCGGGTTAACGCCACGATGTACCTGCTGGGTTACCAGGCGATGATTTATGTCGGATCGATTGTGGTCGCGCCGCCGGCGGGTTACCTGTACGACAAAATCGGCTTTGAGCATACCTATCTGTTGATGGGCTGCTGCGCCCTGACGTTTACGCTGATTTCCGCTTTTACGCTATCGCGCTGCCAGTCGAAGCGCGATGCCTCACGACCCTTTACTCCGGCTTTAGATACCGCCTCGGTTGAACCGGCCAAACATTAATTCAGGAGTTGTTATGACCAAATCTGTTATCACCGAAGCGCTGCGGCCGATAGAACTGCATCAGGTTGACCGCCTGGCGTTGAGCCAGAAGCTGGAAGACGCGCTGGACCGCGTGACGCGCAAGCTCGACAAAAATATCGTCGCCTTCGGCGATAAGTTCCCCGGCGAAGCCTGTGAAAACGGCATCTGGCCGCGTACCGATAACGTAGAGTGGACCACCAGTTTTTGGCCGGGCCAGCTGTGGCTGGCGTGGGAGATGACCGGCAAAGCGCACTACCGTGAAGCCGCCGAGCGCTATTTACCGTCGTTCGCCCGGCGTATTGAGCAGCGTATCGACACCGCGACCCACGACCTCGGCTTCCTTTATTCGCTCTCCTGCATCAGCGCCTGGCGGCTCACCGGCAATGAAGCCGCTCGCCAGTCGGCGCTGCTGGCTGCCGAGCGCCTGATGGAACGTTTTAACCCGACGGCCAAAATTATCCAGGCGTGGGGCGATTTAAACGATCCGGAGCAGCAGGGGCGAATGATCATCGACTGCAATATGAACCTGCCGCTGCTGTACTGGGCCAGCGAGCAGACCGGCGACCCGCGCTACGCGCAGGCGGCAACGGCCCACGCCGGGCAGGCGGCGAATTATATCGTGCGTGAAGACGCTTCGACTTATCACACCTACTATATGGATGTGCAGACCGGCGAGCCGCGCTTTGGTAACACCCATCAGGGCTACAGCGATACCTCATGCTGGTCGCGCGGCCAGGCGTGGGGCATTTACGGTTTCCTGCTGAGCTATCAGCACACAGGCGATAAGCAGATGGTTGAGCTGTCGCGCAGCCTGGCGCATTACTTCCTCAACCGCCTGCCGGAAGATGATGTCTGCCATTGGGATCTGGCGTTGCTCGGCACCGATGCCGTGCGCGACAGTTCGGCCGCGGCGATTGCCGCCTGCGGCCTGCTGGAGCTGGTCAAGGCGTTGCCAACGCTCGACGCCAACCGCGCGTATTACGAAGAGATGGCGCTGCGCATTGCGCTGTCGCTGACCGACAACTACCTGGCCCACGACGATGACCCTACCGAAGGGTTGCTGCAGCACTCGGTATATCACATGGGCAGCGGCAAGGGCGTCGATCAATGCTGTAGCTGGGGTGACTATTTCTATCTTGAGCTGCTGGCGCGGCTGCGACAGATTTGGTACCCGTACTGGTAACCCTCAAGGAATGGAGAGCGAGATGAAAAGCGTAGCCGTGTTATTAGCCCCCGGATTTGAAGAGGGGGAAGCGATAGTCACTATCGATATCCTGCGCCGTCTGAATATTGCGGTGCAGACAATTGCCTGCGGCGAGAGTCGCGAAGTGGTGAGCTACCACGCTATCCCGATGATAGCGGATAGCACCCTGAAGGCCAGCTTCGATCAAACCTTTGATGCCGTGGTGTTGCCGGGAGGCCCGGAAGGCAGTGTTAATCTGGCGAAAAGCGCGGAGGTCATTGCCTTCGTTCGCCGCCACGATGAAGCGGGTAAATATATCTGCCCGATTTGCTCCGCCGCCGCCCGCGTGCTGGGCGGCAATGGGCTGCTGAAGGGGCGTCGCTATGTCTGTTCCGGCGATCTTTGGCAGCAGGTGAGCGATGGCGTGTACGTGGATGCCGACGTCGTGGAAGACGGCAATCTGCTCAGCGGCCGGGGGTTGGGCAAGGTATTTGATTTTGCTTTCACCCTGGCGGCGCGGTTACAGGGCGATGAAGCGCCGGCGCGCGAACAGGCGGAACATATTTATTATCCGTGGTAGAACAAGATCTGCAGGCTTCCAAAATAATAATGGCGGCCTGCAGATTTTTTTAAATGTAAAAGAGGAAGTTACGATGTGTTCGCTTTTTCCTGGATTTGGTGCCAACATCACTTGATGTCAATTTTAAGTTCAGGGTAAATATTTTTTAATTCACTCACTTCTTTGGCATTTAGAGCGCCGATAAGATCCGGACTAGGCTTCATTGAAGAAAGCATTTCCAGCTCATCAGGGCTGATATCCGCTAGCTCAAATAAAATAAAACCAGTAATAAATCTATTCGCGGAGTCTGATTGATAATATGAGCCATCGATACGAAAGGCCGCTTCATTTCCGCCTCCGGTATCCGATGAGACTTCTTTCAACACTTCAATAAATGCAGTTCCTTTATAGAGGGTGTTTAGATAAGCGAAATTACAATTTGAATGTTTGGTTATATAGTCCCCAGCCGGCTTGTTAAATTTTAATGTTGATGTTTGTAATGATATTACTTGGTTGACTTCAGCATTATAACGGTATGCACTATTATAGTTTACACCACCATCAAATATGCCAGTGAGAACCGCTTTGGCTTTTGCTCCGGATTTTTCAATCGCAGTATAAGAGTCCTTTTTAACTGGTCCTGTGTCGATTTTATTTACCCCAGTTATACCGGTTGGAAATAAAATGAGACTTGTGGCACTCCAGTTCGTTAAGTACTCTTTACCGTTTTTGTCTATGCCTTTACATTGTTTATATAACCTCCCGAGATCATCCTCTATCCTGTTGTTTTTTGATATAAATTGCATTTCATTAAGGTCGGAATGTGCATTGAGATTTTGCGGTGTGTATTGTGTACAACCGGAAAGTATCAAAATCGCATTGATCAAAACAAGACTAGTATTTTTTTTCATTTTTATGTGTGCCACCCTTGCAGGCTGTGTTTAATTTTGAAAAATGAATTCATTTATTTCATAGTGCATAGGATCTTTTGCCGTAAAAGTGTTACCCCAAGTAAATCCGTGTTTTATAAAAATGTTTGACAACGGTGAGCTACTTATTCCATTTCCTTCATCATTAGGATTAATATCGAGCGCAATACCAAAAGCATGATTAGACGGTTTGCTACTATAGATGCCGCTCGTTGGTTTGCGAAGCCTTGCATAATATGGGGCTCCTAACTCTTTTATAATATGAATAAGACCTGCGCTGTGTATCTCTGAAAATGCTAATTTTAACTGTTCATGGCCTTTCACATGAAAAAGAAAAGTACTGCTTACATTTTTAATGTTTTTTAATTCTGGAATAGTAACGTACTGAATATCCTTTTCGTTTAATCATTTAGTGAAAATTATACGATCGCCAAATACTTTTTCCTCATGGGCTGTTTTATACGTTACCTTGCCAAACAAGGGGTGGTGATAAGTAAATATTGGCATAGCGCGCTCCAGGTGCAAATGATATGAGCAGGTAGATATAATTAAAATAGAGTAAATCCTTTCATTATCCACTAGATTTGGTAGGGTGTTTGAAATATTTGTTTTAAATCTAATGTAAGTGATGTTTTTTTATTTTTTCATCTCGGTTTTCTAATTATGTTAGTCTATTCATCTATTAGTAAGTAGGTATCCAGTTTAATTGATTGATTAATCTTTTTTGTTAAACAATCTATCAAAGGCCTTTTATAGCAATGCCCTGATTTAATAGATGATTTGTGGTTCGTACTGAGAGGGAGAGGTACCAGGTACCTCTCCCTACATCGACTTTAAGTCGATGTGTACCTACCAGCTTCTACTAACCATGCTCGTACCAAACCCCATCACTTTACCAATTCAAGGATTGCCTTAATCTCACTTAAATGATATTAATTATCATTCTCATAATAAAAACATAATAACAATATTAATACCTAGCAAGGATGTGAGCTTAACGAACAACCACTTTAAGTTAGGCATGAATTAGGGAATAGGTATGAGAATTAACAAGATCCTCTGGCCGCTCACCGCGCTAGTGGTAGGGTTGAATAGCCCGCTATCCGCCGCCAAATCTTCCGACGATAGCGATGAAACGCTGGTCGTTGAAGCCACCGCAGAACAAGTACTTAAGCAGCAGCCGGGCGTTTCAATTATTACCAGCGAAGATATTAAAAAGGACCCTCCGGTCAACGACCTCTCCGATATTATTCGCAAAATGCCGGGGGTGAACCTCACCGGCAACAGCGCGTCAGGCACCCGCGGTAATAACCGCCAAATCGATATTCGCGGTATGGGGCCGGAAAACACCTTAATCCTCATTGATGGCGTCCCGGTGACCTCGCGTAACTCCGTACGCTATAGCTGGCGCGGCGAGCGTGATACCCGCGGAGATACTAACTGGGTACCGCCGGAACAGGTTGAACGTATCGAAGTCATTCGCGGCCCGGCGGCGGCGCGCTATGGCTCCGGCGCGGCGGGCGGGGTGGTGAATATCATTACTAAACGCCCAACCAATGACTGGCATGGCTCGCTCTCGTTATACACCAACCAACCGGAAAGCAGCGATGAAGGGGCCACCCGACGCGCCAACTTTAGCCTGAGCGGGCCGCTGGCCGGCGATGCGTTGACGATGCGTTTGTACGGCAACCTGAATAAAACCGATGCCGACAGCTGGGATATTAACTCTTCCGCGGGGACGAAAAACGCCGCCGGCCACGAAGGGGTACGCAACAAAGATATTAACGGCGTCGTTTCCTGGAAAGTGAATCCGCAGCAAATTCTCGATTTTGAAGCCGGATATAGCCGTCAGGGTAATATCTACGCCGGCGATACGCAAAATAGCTCTTCCAGCGCGGTGACCGAAAGCCTGGCGAAATCTGGCGCAGAGACTAACCGCCTGTATCGGCAGAATTACGGTATTACCCATAATGGGGTCTGGGATTGGGGGCAAAGCCGCTTTGGAGTCTATTACGAAAAAACCAATAACACCCGTATGGATGAAGGTTTATCCGGCGGCGGCGAAGGGCGTATTTCGGCGGATGAGAAATTCACCACTAACCGCCTGACCTCCTGGCGCACCAGCGGCGAACTCAATATTCCGCTGGATCTATGGGTCGATCAGACTCTGACCGTTGGCGTGGAGTGGAACCGCGATGAGCTTGACGATCCCTCTTCTACTGGTTTATCGGTGAATGATAATAACATTGGCGGTATTCCCGGTTCAGCGGCGGATCGCAGCAGTAAAAATCATTCACAAATTAGCGCCATCTATTTTGAAGATAATATTGAACCGACGCCCGGAACCAATATTATTCCCGGCCTGCGTTTTGATTATCTTAATGAGTCCGGCGGCAACTTTAGCCCCAGCTTGAACCTGTCGCAGGAATTAGGTGATTACTTCAAAATTAAAGCCGGGATTGCCAGAACCTTTAAAGCGCCAAACCTCTATCAATCCAGCGAAGGCTATCTGCTCTATTCGAAAGGCAACGGTTGCCCTAAAGATATTACTTCAGGCGGCTGCTACCTGATTGGTAACAAAGATCTCGATCCGGAAATCAGCGTGAATAAAGAGATCGGCCTGGAGTTCGCCCTCGACGATTATCATGCCAGCGTGACTTATTTCCGTAACGATTATCAGAATAAGATTGTGGCCGGCGATGATATTATCGGGCAAACCGCTTCCGGCGCTTATATCCTCCAGTGGCAGAACGGCGGTAAAGCGTTAGTGGACGGCATTGAAGCCAGTATGGCGTTCCCGCTGGTGAAGGATCGTCTGAAATGGAATACCAACGCCACTTACATGATTACCTCGGAACAAAAAGATACCGGCAACCCGCTCTCGGTTATTCCGAAATACACCATCAACAACTCCCTGGACTGGACGATTACCCAGGCATTTTCCGCCAGCGTCAACTGGACGCTGTATGGTAGACAAAAACCGCGTACCCATGCGGAGTCGCGCAGCGAAGATACCGGCGGCCTGTCGGGTAAAGAGCTGGGGGCTTATTCGCTGGTTGGTACCAACTTTAATTACGATATTAATAAAAATCTGCGTCTGAACGTGGGGGTCAGCAATATCTTCGATAAACAGATCTATCGTTCATCCGAAGGGGCGAATACCTATAACGAACCCGGTCGGGCCTATTATGCCGGAGTGACGGCGACATTCTGATCGCATCGTCATCAGTATACTGCCCGCAACCGCGCGGGCAGTATCAACGCTGGGTTAAGGACAGCTATGCTGGTTGGACGCTTTTTCGCGGCTCATATCCAGCAGCGCGCTGTGGAATGAGGCGTTAAACATCGACCCGTGCCCCAGGCCAGGGAAATCCCAAAAGGCGGCATTAACCCCTTTCTCTTTCAGCGTGGCGAGGGTGGCATGTACTTTAGTTAGCACTTCAGCGGCGTGCGTTGCCCGGTTATCACCCGGCGTCGCTGACCCCTCCATAATGGCCAGGCTTTTGGCGCAATATGATGCGGGCTCGACCGCCGTGATTCGGTTCAGCAGGGCAAAGTTGTCCCGGCCAAGCGAAGGACTGGCGCTGTAATATGAATGGAAGAACGAGGACGAAAGCCAGGAGTCGAGCGCGAACAGGCCGCCGTATGAGTGGCCCCACAGGCCGCGGCGCTGTAGGTTGATTTTCAGCCCTTGCTCCGCCTTAGCGGCTATACGCGTTTCCAGTAATTGACGGAAGTCTTCACTGCCGCCGCTTTTGCGGCCAACATATGTTTCATTATTCTTTCTGACTGCCGGCGTATAGTCGTAGGCCCGGCCGTTAAGATCGAATGGCAGGTTGGTCTGATAACCGACCGCGACGATCACCGGCGGCGATTGCGCCGCCAGCTGCTTGAGTAGTTCGTCAGACAGGCGATCCATTACCGCATTACCATCAAGCATATATAGCACGGGATAGCCCGTTGGTGGCGCGGCTTTATTCGGTATGGCCGTCCATACCCGATAGTGGCGAGCGCCGTCGGCGGAATCGAACTGATTGACGCTGAAGTGGTAAAACGCTGAACCCTTATCGGCGATATTGGGCCCCAACGGCTGCATATCCGGTTTTGCTAAGCCTGAAGCGCTATAGCTGAGGGTGAGGCAAGAAAGAACGGCAAAAAGCGCCTTGCGCGGGCGCGTAGAGCGAGACTCGCGGGCATACATCTGATGATTATTCCTTTTCCGCAGGTGAAGTTTTCGTTATTCAGAAAGCACATACAGTTGCCTGAAAGCGCTTGCTGGTCAAGTCAACCCTGCAGTAAGCCGAGCCCATCAAGCAAGGCGCCGCGCCACCAGGCGTAGTCGTGCCCGCCGGTGTAAATGGCGCAATGACTATCAACGCCGGACGCCTGTAGCTGCTGATGAAGCCGCTGGACGTGAGGCACCGTCGAACCTTCCAGTGAGCCCACACACAGGCGGATACGGACAGTACGCGGCGGCGCAGACAACACATGTTCGCTGACCCAAGAAGTATCGGTTGCGCTAAATAAATGGGGGCGACTGCCGCCATCTGGCGTCCACCACATGGAAGGCGAATGGCTGAGCACCAGACCGAAAGTTTCCGGCGCATGGCGGGCGGCCATCAGCGCGCTGACGCCGCCGAGGCTCTGCCCGGCCAGGACGGTGCGTGAGCGATCCGCCCATTTTTGTCGCGGCTGTTCGCGGCGAATGGTCGGCAGGAGATGTTCCGCGACGTCCCGTATCAGTTCGCTGCGCCCGCCGAGTATCGTGGTGCGCTCGCGCTCATCGATATTGTCGATGCCCAGCAGCGCCACGGGAACAATGCGGCGGCTATCGATCGCGGCGTCGATGGCTGCGCACACCCCAAGATGATCGAACCAGGTTTCGCCATCGGGTAGCACCACCAGCCCCAACGGCTGCGACTTATCAACCACAGGCAGGTACAGGCGCACCTGCCGTGATTGCCCGGCAACGATCCGTTCTGAGGTCAGCAAGGTGCCGGCGTGGAGGCCTCCGCGCCATTCGGATTGAGCGGGGGCGTTATCAAGCGCCAGCACCGACTCCCGCACGCCGTCGCGAATAGCGATCTCCGGCGTCTTATTGAGCGGATCGGCCTGTC
This sequence comes from Klebsiella sp. K-3, assembly GCF_051207495.1. Classification (NCBI taxonomy): domain Bacteria; kingdom Pseudomonadati; phylum Pseudomonadota; class Gammaproteobacteria; order Enterobacterales; family Enterobacteriaceae; genus Klebsiella; species Klebsiella sp. K-3. The sequence goes on from NZ_JBPNXF010000008.1 coordinate 300,263, forward strand.
CGGCGAGTGCGGCAAAGCGGCTCCCAAGCTGATTAACAACCTCTTCCGGCGTGCCTGGCGGGATCTCCACCAGTGAATAAGAGCCGCAATAGCTGGCCGGCAGGCGCAGCGTCAGGGTCCAGATATCCGTTGCGGGAACCGGCGTCATCAATCCCTGTGACACCTTTTCTTTGTCGGTTACCCGGTTTAATCGCAGATAAACGCCTCTGAGCGGATGGCGGGCGCGCCACAAAAAAGTGACTTCACGTTCATCGGCTGCGCCGTCCACCGTTGTTACTAGCGGTACCGGCAGCGATGCGGCCTGCTGCCAGAAATGAGAAAGATCGGTAATGTTGCCGGTAGCCAACTGGCGGCGCAGGCCGGCGATAGCCGCTGAAAACGGCGGATGTGGATTGATATTGAACATTCTATCTCTTTGAAAAATCATGCTACCAGTAAAAATAGCTAAAGCGGCTGTTCTGCGAACAGCCGCTTTAGACGTGTTGATTAAGGTCTAACTCTTACCATCACTATCCCACGATTTCTCCCGTTATGTCGTGTTGGTTGCGTGCATCTGCCGGGCCGACGCTATCGCGCCATAAGCGGGCATAGAGGCCGTTCACCGCAAGTAATTGCTCGTGGGTACCGTATTCTGCGAGCCGCCCTTTATCGACAACGGCGATCAGATCGCAGCGCTGGGCGGTGGTCAGGCGGTGCGCCACGATTAGCGCCAGGCGCTTTCTGGCACGGGCGACTTCGGTTAACGAAGACATGAGGCGCTCTTCCGCGCGGCGATCCAGGCGCGATGTGGCTTCATCGAGCAGCAGGACGTGGGCATTCGCCAACTGGGCGCGAGCTAACGCAATCAACTGACGTTGTCCGGCGGATAAATCCGCGCCGCCATTATTGACTGGTGTGCGGAAACCTTGCGGGAGCTGACGTACCAGCTCAAACAAGCCTGCCTGCCGTGAAGCGATCTCCACTTCGGCATTGCTGCTGGATGGCCGCGAATAACGTATATTCTCCGCAATATCGCCGCTAAAGAGCGCAACATCTTGATCGACCAGACCGATCTGACGGCGGTAATCGGCAAGGGTTGTCGCCGTCATCTGTCGTTCCCCAATGCCGATCGTCCCGCTGGTGGGCGAATAGAGTCCGGCGATAAGTTTAATCAATGTCGACTTCCCGGCGCCGCTGCGGCCAACGACCGCCACGACACTGCCCGCGGGGATGGTCAGGGTGAGCTTGTCCAGCGCTGGCTCAGCGCTGCCGGGATAACGGTACGTAACTTCATCAAGCTGTAATGCACCCGTGGCCGGCGGGGTGGAAGAAGGGGTGACGTTTTCTGTCTCTTCGGTCGCTAACAGTTCATCAATATGTTTACCGCTGGCCGTCGCCTGCTGGAAAGAATCCACAATCCCGGATAATTGCTGTACCGGGCCATAAAACTGCCCCAACAACAGGAAGAACGCCGCCAGCACCCCGGCGGTCATTTCGCCTTCGGCCACCCTCGATGCGCCAACCAGAAGCACGGCGGCATAGGAAGCCTCGGTACAGAAGGTCAGGAATGGGAAGTAGACCGCAAGATATTTCTGCGCGCGTACGCGGGTGGCGCGGAAGCGATCCGATAATGCGCGCAGCCGGGCGGCCTCTTGCTCCTGTTGGCCATGGGATTGCACGACGCGCAGGCCGGAGACTTTCTCCTGCAGAGTGCTATTCACTTTGCCGATTTCAAGGCGCGCCTGGGCATAGGCTGGAGAGCTCAGGCGACGATAAACCCAGGTCGCCAGCGCGACTACCGGCACCGCGCTTAAGGCCGTCAGCGCCATAATGGGGTCGAGCCAGAACATGGCCGCGGCGATGGCGAACATCGTGACCAGGCTGGTGGCCGCGCCGGCAAGGCCGTTTTGCAGAAAGCGGGCGAGGGAGTCAACATCGACGGTCATCCGGGTCAGGCGTGAATCAACGTGCTTTTCATGCCAGGGGAGGGCAAGACGCAGCATATGGCCGAAGCTGCGCAAGCGTACCGTATGTTGAACCGACTCCGCCGCTCTGGCGGCGAAGATAGTCTGTAGTGAATAACAACACCAGCTTATAACCACCAGGCACAGGGCGAGCAGGGCGCAGACGCCGATAGTCGCCATATCGCCTGCGGCAACCCCCGAGTCAATACCGCACTGCAGCAGTATTAACACGCCGACGCCAGCGGCAGAATCCAGCGCGATCAGCAGGGCGGCGATGATGAACATCCACGCCACCGGCCGCAGCAGCGAGGTAAATCTACGCCCCTCTCCGGCCAGCGCCTGTTGAACCGCCTGTTCCGGCACGCGGGTCATGCGGGCGACAAAACCGTTGCCGTCAGCTTCCGGCAACGCTTGCGGCTCCTCGTTCTGCATCTCTGGCGTTGTTGGCCACAGATCGCGGCAGCCGCCGGCGCCAGGTTCGAGGAAATCCCCGTCGCCGGTCATCAGCGCGCGGAACGCCGGGCAGCGAGACTCAAGCTCAGCCTGGCTGCCGATGTCCACCACTTGCCCTTTATCCAACACCACAATTCGACTGGCCAACCGCAGCGTCGCCCGGCGGCGGGCAATCACCAACAGCATGTGCTGGTCATCGGCGTAACGACCCAGCGCGGCATTGATCTCCGCTTCGGTACCGGCATCTACCGCCGATGTGGTGTCATCGAGAATTAACAGTTCCGGTGCGGTAATCAGCGCCCGCGCCAGCGCGATGCGTTGCCGCTGTCCACCGGAGAGGTTAGTGCCGCGCTCGGTTAGGCGGGTATCGAAGCCTTTTGGTAAGGCATTGATAAACTCGCTGGCGCCTGCCGCCGCCGCCGCGCGGCGAATATCTTCCATCGTCGCCTGCGGATGGCCGTAGGCGATATTTTCCGCGACCGTCCCGGCAAACAGAAAGGCGTCTTCAAAAACCACCCCCACCTGACGGCGCAACGCCTCAAGCTTGAGATCGCGAAGGTTCTGCCGACCGGCGCTGGTGTGTAGCCAAATATCGCCAGCGCTGGGATCGTAAAAGCGCGCCAGCAGCATTAGCAGCGTCGATTTACCGGATCCTGACGCGCCGACTACCGCCAGCGTTTCACCCGCCTGTAGGGAGAAGGAAACATCGCTCAGGATACGGCTGCTGCCGCCATAACCGAAGTTCACTCTTTCTAGCTGCAGGCCAATAACACGACCATTGAGCGCTTCGCTACCGTCAACCATTTGCGAACGGGTGTCGATCAGGGCGAATACCCGTTCTACGGATGCCTGGGTACGTTGGGCGATCACCAGGAACGACGCCAGCACACGGGTAGGTCCGGTTAACATGGCGAGGAAACCGGCAAAGGCCACGAAGGTCCCGAGGTCAATTCGCCCGTGTATCACTGACCAGCCGCCGTAGCACAGTAGAACGATTTGCCCGAGCACCGGCAGCGCCAGCATGGTAGCGCCAGGCATCGCCTGCGAGATGGCCGCGCCGATGCGCACGCGTACCATCTGCCGCGATTGACGATCCAGCCAGCGCGTTTCGCGCAGTTCCGCCACGCAGGATTTTACCACCGAGATCTGCGCCAGAACTTCGCGCATGTGCTCGGTCAGATTCGCCAGCCGGTCTGAAGCCAGCCCCGTCTGAGCGAATACCCGACGACGGGCGCGCAGCGCGGTAATGGCAAGACACGCCAGCACGCAGACCACGATTAGTGTCATGGCCGGCGACATCCACAGCATCACGGCAATACCGGCGATGTAGTAGGTGAATACCGCCAGCGGTACCGGAGCCATCTGCAATAGGGTATGCATCTGCTGCAGATCGCTATTGGTCCGTGAAATCACCTGTCCGGTACGCAGCGCGTCCTGTCCTGCGCCATCGAGCTTTTGAATACTGTCGAACGCTCGTCCTCGCAGGGTGTGCTGCACCCACAGCGATAGCTCGCCAGCATAGCCGCGTCGTACATAGTTACCGATGAAATCAAAAAAGGCGATCAGTAGCAGCCCGCAGGCCAGCCACGGCAGGCGGGTAGGATTTCCCGCCAGCGCATCATTTACCGCCTGTCGTGTCAATAGCGGCGTCAGCGCGGCCAGCAGAATGGTCGACACCGACGCCACCACCACGATAGCGCTAAGTTTCTTACGTTCCCAGCACACGCGCGCAAGGCGGATTATCCAGGACCGCGCGGGTGTGGGAGAGTGAGTCGCAGGCATTAAGCCTCCTCCGTCAATTTAAAGATGAAATCCGCCACGGCGGCCATTACCCTTTTTGCGCCATGGCGGCCAGTTCTTTCGCCACCTCGGTTGGGCAGGCCTGCGCCGCCATTTCCGCCGCCACCTCTTCAGAGGCCGTACGTAATGCGCGATCGTCGAGGAAAGCATTGATCATGCTGCTCGACAGACCTCCGTCGCCGGGGATGATCCCGCAGCCGCGATCGACTACCGCGCGGGCGTTTACTGGGCGATCGGCTCCCTGGCCGAAAACGATCTGTGGAATACCCGCGTGCAGTGCCGTCAGGGTGTTGCCAGCGCCGCCGTGATGGATAAAACCATCGGCGCCGTTGAGGAAGGCGCCCATCGGGATCCAGTCAACCAGGCGAACGTTCGACGGCAACGAGCGTAGATCGGAGCGCGCATTAGCTGAGAGATGCAGAATGATCTCGGCATCGACTTCACTGGCGGAATCCATCACCCAGGAGATCAGATCGAGGCCGTCGACCATCGGTTTGACGGTGCCCAGGCTGACCAGTAGCCGTTTGCGATCGGGCGTGCGTTCCCACCATTCCTCCCAAACCGCACCGCCGTTATACGGCACGTATTGCATGGGAATGATCGGTTCGCCATCGTTTTGCAGGATACTCATACTCGGCGGCGTCACGTCGATCCACGCCATATCCTGCGGCGGAGCTTCGACGCCGTGGCGGCGGTAGGCGTCAGCGAGCGAGCGCGTTACACCTTTGATATGCCAGGGGGTGTGGCCGAAGCCGACGGTTTGCATGACTACCGGGATATCGTATTTGGCGGCGATCAGCGGCCCGACGACCCCGAGGGGAGGATAGACGATAAGGTCGGGCCGCCAGTGTCCGGCAAACTCCACCAGTTGGTCGGCCATCTCTTCGCTGAAGAACGAGAAGTTGCCCATTTTAGTGCCGATGTTACTTTCCTTTCGCTGCGCCTCGCGACGGCGATAATCGGCCTCAGAATCGAAGCCGGGCGCGGCATCGAACACCACCAGTCCTGCCTCGGCCGCCTTTTGGGCGAATTTACCGCTACTGGCGATAAGCACTTCATGACCGTTAACGCGAAATGCCTGCGCCAAAGACAGCACCGGATACAGCAGCCCATAGAGTGGCGGGCCAACAAACAGAATACGCATGAGAAAATCCCTCTCCGCTTGACGAACTAATTCAGGAAGTCGACGCAGTCAATATGCCGGCCAGCGCGAAGTTAACTATCGTTAACCCGGCTGTGCCTGGCGCTGCGCCATTTTTTAGTTTCGCCAGCGCGGCGCACGGCAACGCCGGCGACCCTATCGCAGGCGGTGAATCCGTAGCGCGCGCTGACGAATCGGGAATTCCCTGTCCCGACTTCCATTAACGCTTGCGCGTCATTGTCCTGATGAACGGTCTGACGCCCCGCCGCACTGCCACGGCGGCTTGTAAGGCCGCATTTGCCGGATGAGAGGCCGGTCAACGCGCTGGGCGATGTCCGTAATTCCTGAAGACACCGTGTCGCATCATCCTGATAGCGTCGCCTTCGCGGGTCGGTAAGGGACAAAGCGCCGTTGTTCAGACGATGCTCGTTCCCTTACGGCCTCGGTATACCTTGCCAAAGAAATCACCAATGCAAATGCTAATGAGAATAATTACCAATATCATTTGCAAATTGCAATGATAAGTAAAAACTTAATGGAACGGGTAAACGTTTATAGGACAAATCGCAGGTGAGCTTTTCAGGAGGGGCGATGGGTTCCAGTAAGTGATGTCGTTCTGCAGGAACAAAGGCCAATCGGTTGTTTTTTTATTCCGGAAAGCGGCTGCTTACCGCTCTTCATTACCCGTGTAGGATTTGTGATATGATGAAAAAGCGAAACTTTTTCTCTTTTTTCCAGGTTAAACGATACTTATGAGCGCGTTCGATCACTCGTCAGATGACACCCAGGAAACTATCGGCAACAGCCTGCGCCGACGCCCACTGGCGCGCAAAAAGTTGTCTGAAATGGTGGAAGAAGAGTTGGAGCAGATGATTCGTCGCGGCGAGTTTGGCGAAGGTGGACAGCTTCCTTCGGAACGTGAGCTGATGGCGTTTTTTAACGTCGGGCGCCCGTCGGTACGTGAAGCGCTGGCTGCGCTCAAGCGTAAGGGCCTGGTGCAAATCAACAATGGCGAACGTGCGCGAGTCTCGAGACCGTCGGCGGACACCATCATTTCCGAGCTTTCCGGGCTGGCGAAGGATTTTCTCTCCGCGCCTGGCGGTATCGCGCATTTCGAGCAGTTACGTCTTTTTTTCGAATCAAGCCTGGTGCGCTATGCGGCTGAGAACGCCACGGATGAGCAGATTTCCCTGTTAAGCAAGGCGCTGGAGATTAACGGCCAGTCGCTGGATGATAACGCGCAATTTATTCGCTCAGACGTCGATTTCCACCGCGTGCTGGCGGAGATCCCCGGCAACCCTATCTTTATGGCGACGCATGTTGCTTTGCTTGACTGGCTAATCGCCGCGCGGCCGAAAGTGTCGGAGCAAGAGCTTCATCATCACAATAACGTCAGTTTTCAAGAGCATATTGCCATATTTAACGCCATACGCGATCGCGATCCGGACGAAGCCGATCGTGCGTTGCAAACCCACCTCAAAAGTGTTTCCGCCACCTGGCGTGCCTTAGGTAAAACCAAAAAATCCGCTAAATGATCCCTGCTTCGCGATCGGTTTAGTGAACTCGATCGCACAATAAGCTTTCCCTATTGTACTGCTTTAAAAATGATCTGGTATAACAGGTATAAAGGTACATAGTTAATTCAGTCAAACATCATTACGAGGTATATATGGTTAGCCATTTACGTGGCGTGATGCCCGCGCTTCTGACCCCATTCGACGCACAGCAGAACATCGATCGGGCGAGCCTGCGTCGGTTAGTGCGTTTCAATATTGAGCAGGGTGTTGATGGGGTTTACGTCGGCGGATCGACCGGGGAGGCCTTCGTTCAGAGCCTGTCCGAGCGCGAAGAAGTTCTTGAAATCGTAGCGGAAGAGGCGAAAGGGAAAATTACCTTAATTGCGCATGTTGGTTGCGTTAGTACGGCGGAAAGCCAGCAACTGGCGGCAGCGGCTAAGCGCTATGGTTTTGATGCGGTTTCTGCGGTAACGCCGTTCTACTATCCGTTCAGCTTTGAAGAGCACTGCGATCATTATCGCGCAATTATTGATTCTGCTGATGGGATACCGATGGTGGTCTACAACATTCCGGCGCTGAGTGGGGTAAAACTGACCTTAGAGCAGATTAACCAACTGGTGACATTACCGGGGGTGGGCGCGTTAAAACAAACGTCTGGCGATCTCTATCAAATGGAGCAAATCCGTCGCGCGCATCCGGAACTGGTGCTCTACAACGGCTATGACGAAATTTTCGCTTCCGGCTTGCTGGCGGGCGCTGACGGCGGGATCGGTAGTACCTATAACATTATGGCCTGGCGCTACCTGGGGATCGTGCAGGCGCTGAAAGAGGGCGACACCGCGAAGGCGCAGCAGCTGCAGCATGAGTGTAATAAGGTCATCGATCTGTTAGTCAAAGTGGGCGTATTTCGTGGACTGAAAACGGTGTTGCACTATATGGATGTGCTCTCCGTACCACTCTGCCGTAAACCGTTTGCGTCGGTAGAGGATAAATTCCAGGCCGAATTGAAAGCGCTGGCGCAGCAGTTAATGCAGGAGCGCGGCTGATTTCTCGCCGGAGACGCTCATAAACTGCGCTTTCGATGAGAGATTCAATCAGACATCTGAAGCGGGCGTCATCCGGCAACAACGATATTCAATTCATACCAAAGCGAGTGGGCGCAGCCCATCGCGGGAGACTCACCATGAGTACAACAACCCAGAATATCCCGTGGTATCGTCATCTTAACCGGGCGCAGTGGCGGGCATTTTCCGCTGCCTGGTTAGGGTATTTGCTTGATGGTTTTGATTTTGTCTTAATCGCCCTGGTGCTCACTGAGGTTCAGGGGGAATTTGGTTTATCGACGGTGCAGGCGGCAAGCCTGATTTCCGCCGCTTTTATCTCTCGCTGGTTTGGCGGCTTGATGCTCGGGGCAATGGGGGATCGCTACGGTCGCCGCCTGGCGATGGTGACCAGCATTGTTCTTTTTTCGTTGGGTACGCTGGCCTGCGGTTTTGCCCCTGGCTACACCTCTCTTTTTATTGCCCGGCTGGTTATTGGGATGGGCATGGCGGGAGAATATGGCTCCAGCGCCACCTATGTTATTGAAAGTTGGCCGAAACACTTGCGGAACAAGGCGAGTGGATTTCTGATCTCTGGCTTCTCGGTTGGCGCCGTCGTCGCCGCGCAGGTTTATAGTCTGGTGGTGCCCGTTTGGGGCTGGCGTGCGCTCTTTTTCATCGGCATTGTCCCCATCGTTTTTGCCCTCTGGCTGCGTAAAAACATTCCGGAAGCGGAAGACTGGAAAGATAAGCACGAAGGTAAAGCGCCGGTACGTACGATGGTCGATATTCTCTATCGCGGCCAGCATCGGGTGCTAAACATCATCATGACCTTTGTGGCAGGCGCGTCGTTATGGTACTGCTTTGCCGGCGAGGCGCGTATTGCCGGGTTGGTTGCGCTGCTGGGCCTGGTATGCGCCATTATCTTCATCAGTTTCATGGTGCAAAGCAGCGGTAAACGCTGGCCGACCGGCGTGATGCTGATGGTTGTGGTGCTCTTCGCTTTCCTCTACTCCTGGCCGATTCAGGCGCTGCTGCCTACTTATCTGAAAACTGAACTGGCCTATGATCCACATACTGTTGCTAACGTATTGTTCTTTAGCGGCTTTGGTGCAGCCGTCGGCTGCTGCGTCGGCGGTTTCCTCGGCGACTGGCTGGGGACCCGTAAAGCTTACGTTTGCAGTTTACTGGCTTCACAACTGCTGATCATTCCGGTATTTGCGATAGGCGGAACAAATGTCTGGATCCTCGGTTTGTTACTTTTCTTCCAGCAAATGCTGGGTCAAGGAATTTCAGGGATCTTACCGAAGCTGATCGGCGGTTATTTCGAAACCGATCAGCGTGCTGCGGGTCTGGGGTTTACCTACAACGTTGGTGCTTTGGGCGGCGCGTTAGCGCCGATTCTCGGGGCGTTAATTGCTCAACGCCTGGATTTAGGCACCGCGCTGGGTTCGCTCTCCTTTAGCCTGACCTTCGTGGTGATCCTACTTATCGGGCTTGATATGCCAACCCGCGTCCAGCGGTGGATCCGCCCGGAAGCCATGCGTACCCATGATGCGATCGATGGCAAACCGTTTAGCGGCGCAGTGCCGTTTGGTAGCGGTAAAAGCATATTAGCGAAAAGTAAAAATTAATCGTGGCGCCGGTCAATCACGAATGTTTGCCTAAGGATATGATGATGTCACTACTTGAACAGCTTAATAAAAACATTGCGCAATCTGGTGGGTTGATTGTTTCCTGCCAGCCTGTACCAAATAGCCCGCTGGATAAGCCTGAGATTGTCGCCGCGATGGCCCTGGCGGCGGAGCAGGCAGGGGCGGTCGCGCTGCGTATTGAAGGTATTGATAATTTACGCGCCACCCGCGCCGTCGTTTCTATTCCTATCATCGGGATTATGAAACGCGATCTCGACGATTCGCCAGTCCGGATCACCCCGTTCCTTGAAGATGTTGATGCGCTCGCGCAAGGCGGGGCGGATATTATCGCCGTGGATGGTACCGATCGCCTGCGCCCGGTTACCGTTGCGGCACTGCTGGCGCGAATTCATCAGCATGCTTTACTGGCGATGGCCGACTGTTCAACTTTTGAAGATGGGATGGCTTGCCAGCAGCAGGGGGCCGACATTATCGGGACGACGCTTTCTGGCTACACGACGGTGAAAACGCCGGAAGAACCCGATTTCGCTCTGGTGAAAACACTCAGCGAGGCCGGATGCCGGGTGATTGCGGAGGGGCGCTACAATACCCCGGCGCAGGCGGCAACTGCGATGCGCCAGGGGGCATGGGCCGTGACCGTTGGCTCTGCCATCACTCGTCTTGAGCATATCTGCCAGTGGTATAACTCGGCGTTAAAAAAGGCGGTGTCATGACTACGCTTGCTATTGATATCGGCGGAACCAAACTCGCCGCCGCGCTGGTGGATGATGACCTGAACCTCCTTAAACGCCGTGAGTTGCCGACACCCGCCAGCAAAATGCCGGAAGCGCTATGTTCGGCGCTGCAAGAGCTGATCGTGCCGTTGTTTGCTCGCGCCCAGCGAGTGGCAATTGCGTCTACCGGAATAATTAGCGGCGGCGTGCTGTCGGCCATCAATCCCCACAATCTGGGCGGTTTGCAGCATTTTCCGCTGACGCAGACCCTGGAGAAAATCACCGGCCTACCCACACTGGCGGTTAACGATGCGCAAGCTGCGGCATGGGCGGAATACCATGCTCTGGGGGATGAATGTCGCGACATGGTTTTCATCACGGTATCCACAGGTGTGGGGGGCGGTGTAGTGAGTAATGGTCGGCTAATCACCGGGAATGGCGGTCTCGCCGGCCATCTGGGCCATACGTTAGCGGACCCGAATGGACCGCTATGCGGTTGTGGTCGGCGCGGCTGCGTAGAGGCTGTTGCTTCCGGACGTGGAATGGCGGCCGCAGCCCAGGGAGAACTCAGCGGATGTGATGCGAAAACGATTTTCATCCGTGCCGGGCAGGATGATGAGCAGGCTATTGGGCTTATTCACCGTTCGGCACAGACCTTAGCGAGATTGATCGCTGATGTAAAAGCGACAACGGATTGCCAGCGCGTGGTGGTCGGTGGCAGCATCGGCCTGGCGGAAGGTTATCTGGAGATGGTGAGAGCTTACCTTGCGCAGGAACCGTCGGTATATCACGTAATGTTACAACCCGCGCATTACCGACATGACGCGGGATTGCTGGGAGCGGTGTTACTGGCTCGGGAGAATAACTCATGATAGCAGGTGATATTGGAACGCTAACCGCCTCCGGGATACATCCCGTTTTAGCCGAAGCGTTGATGCTGGCGGTAGCCGCTTGTCCACAGGAGAAATCTCCTGGACGTTTCAATCTACGCGGTGACGATATTTTTATGAACGTCATGGTATTTACTACCCAGCCAGCGGAAAGTAAAAAATCGGAACAGCATGCGCAATATATCGATATTCAACTGTTGCTAAGCGGTGAAGAACGTATTCTGTGGGGAATGGTAAATTGTGCACAGCAGTGCGAAGCGATACACGTTGAAGAGGATTATCAGTTGTGTAATGCGATTGAAAATCAGCAGGCCATTACGCTACGGCCTGGTAATTTCGTGATATTTATGCCTGGTGAGCCGCATAAACCTGGATGTATTACGACATTGCCGCAGGAGATTAAAAAGGTAGTCGTTAAGGTTAATGTTAGCCTCTTGCAAAACGAATACTGATGCTGAGATTATTCCTGGTTTTGTTTGTGTAATGTGTTCTTCATTTAAATCTGCAAAATTTAAACTAGCTTATTAGGGGGCTCCTTTTCTTAAAACATGCAATATAGGGACTGTTATGGCTATTGATATGTATCTGAAGGTTGACGGGGTAACCGGTGAATCTAACGACTCAAATCATAAAAATTGGATAGATGTTTTGTCATTTAGCTGGGCGGCTGAGCAGCCTGGGAATATGAGCGTTGGTGGCGGTGGTGGAGCGGGTAAAGTTAATTTTCAGGACCTTTCGGTACAAGCATTGATAGATAAAGCAACGCCGGCAGTTCTCAAGTTTTGCGCTAGCGGTAAACATGTCGCTAAAGTCGAACTATCAATTTGCAAAGCCGGCGGCTCGCAAATTGAGTATTCGCGTGTTGTTCTTGAAGATGTTCTGGTGACGAAAACCAGTTTTAGCGGTGTGGGTCATACCGACACTATTATGGTGAATTACCTGTTTCAGGCATCTAAAGTTAATCTGCATTATTGGGAGCAGTCTTCTCAAGGGACCAAAGGCGCAGAAACTAAATCGGGTTGGGATATCAAACAGAATAAAGAAATTTAATCGACGCTGGAGCGCCTGCAATGCCAGATATTACCTCCGAGATAAATGCGGTTCTCTCCGATCATTCCCGGTTTGACGCGGAGCAGCTGGATATTATTATTTCATTCGTCAATGAACTGGATAAAGGAACATTGAGTCAGTTTGAGAACGCTCCGGATCGCACGATTATGGATACCTATGAGCGGTTGCTTTCTGCCAGTAAAGAGCCTGCCAGAAGACAACGCGACGAAGAATACGAACTGGAATCTCTGACGGGGGCCAGTCGTCGTACTGCTACCATGAGCAATCATGCCGCGTTTTTTGATCGCTTCAGAACAACGCCTGCGCATATGTATGGTTACGGCGGTAACGTCTACCGGGATCAGACTAAAAGCTATTATGATGTAGCCGGTAAAATACTGGCAGGCATTGGCGGGCTCGCTTCTTTTGGCGCAGGTACAGCCGCCATCGCCGCCTCGCAGGCGGGTTCGTCGCTTTCGGGTATAGCAGCGCGTTATGCGTTATCTTCTGTCGGCGCGACCGGCCTGGCCGCTGGTGCGATGGCGTTGCTCCGTAATAATTTTTCCGATGTTCAGGTTGCGACGAATAAAGATTTCCTCGAAACCATCAAGTCTATCGCCAAGCTAAGAAACAAGCTGAATGATTTCTTCCAGGGCCTCAACAACAAAGTCTATTCGGATAAGACAAAAGCAGAAACGGCGCTCAACAATGAAATGAGGTCACATCCGTTACGTTTTGGTGTCGGTTCAGGAAGTCAGGTAGTACATGCAAACCTGGCCCCTATTCAACGTTTGGTCACTCAGGACTTTGTTACCGTAAACCACGAAATCAGAGCCAAAATTCTGCCGAAGGGTACAAATTCAGCCTGGAGTGTTGCGGTTTCGAGCTCAGAAATGGGTTGGGATGAACGGGTATTGGACCAGTCTAACATGGGCATTCTGCAGCAGGTCGTTCATCAGCTTTAACGCGGTTATGTTGGCGGCGAAGGGGACGACGTTCGATGGAGAGTCCGGCCGCAGAAAAGCAAAAACCCGCCTTTTGGGCGGGTTCTTTAAATAGTGGTGCCCGGACTCGGAATCGAACCAAGGACACGGGGATTTTCAATCCCCTGCTCTACCGACTGAGCTATCCGGGCAACGGGGCGCATTAAACCTGATTCACCGCGCCTCGTCAACGAAATTTATAAATTTCGCAGCAGACTGCACAATCTATCACCACTTTGCCGTAAAAGCACGCGTCGTCAGGCAAAAAAGGCCGTCCACGCGACCGAAATCGGCATTGCCAGTAGCAGGGCGGGGAGCATATTGACCACCGCGAACATCTTAATCCCGCAGATACGCAGGCCGGTCGCCACCAGCAGCATACCGCCGACGGCGCTGAAGTCGGCCATCATCATCGGCGTGGTCAGCGGCATGATAAGCGATGCGCAGGCCGCCAGACTCAGCTGAATCAGCAGCATCGGCACCGAGATTGCCGACACCGCCAGCCCCAGGGTGCAGGCGAAAATAGTAGCGGTGAAAAAATCGAGAAACGCTTTGGCGATAAGGATGCTGGCGTCGCCGGTCATTCCTTCGCGCATGGCGCCAAAAACGCCCGTACCGCTGGCGCAAAATAGCACGATGATCGCCACGTAGCTCTGAATATAAGACTCGTGGGCCGAGGCCTTTTTCCTGCCCTTTGGCGACAATAGTTGCTGGAGTTTGCTCACCAGGGTATTGATGCCTTTCTCCATATTACACACTTCGCCGAGCAGCGCGCCGACCAGCGTCGCCAGCACCATCACCGGCAGGTTGGCGCACTTGATGACCAGTAAAATACCAATCCCCAGTGATGCCAGCCCAAAAATCGAGGTCATCGAGGTGCGGATCCGTTCCGGCAATCGTTGGCTCAGCAGCGCGCCCAGTACGCCGCCGACAAGCACCGCGCTGGCGTTAATAAATGGCCCTATAACCAAAGTAAACTCCTGTTAATTATTCCTGATGTCCGCATTATTATGACGTTGTTTCGCCGCTAAGGCTTGCGGATACGTGGGGAGAATGCATATGGATTTCATCTTGCGCCACTTTCGGAAAGGTGCCATGATTGCGCGGATTTTCACCTCTTTACCCTGAGGCCGCCGGGATGACGACATCGCCATTACATCGCCGTTGCCGCTGCGTACTGCTGCGCGGTTTGCCTCATTCCTTACTCCCCCTGTTCACCATGCGGTGAAGGCCACGTATGCTCACTGTAGGACAACAGTAAGATCGGACGCGTCTGCTTTTACTGATGTCCGGCGGTCGGAGCTGAATTCCGTCAGACCCGGACACATCGTTGGGCAAGGCTCCACCTTTGCCTGAGATTTTTACACTCCCGATACGGGCATTTGCGCTTATGAAATCTATGCACATTGCCGCCAGCTGCGAGCTGGTCTCCCGTCTGTCCACCCATCGCCAGGTTGTGGCGCTGGACAGCACTGATTTTACCGATGCGGCAGCGGTCGTCATCACCGCGGCGGATAGCCGCAGCGGTATCCTGGCCTTGCTCAAGCGCAGCGGATTCAATCTGCCGGTCTATCTGTTTAGCGAAACGCAAACGGATAAGCCGGAAGGGGTCGTCGCGGTGATTAGCGGCAAAGAGCAGGAGTGGCTGGAGCTGGAAGCGGCCGCCTGCGGCTATGAAGAGAAACTGCTGCCGCCGTTTTTTAATACGCTTAGCCAGTACGTTGAGATGGACAACAGTACTTTCGCCTGTCCCGGCCATCAGCATGGCGCGTTCTTTAAAAAGCATCCGGCGGGCCGCCAGTTCTACGAGTTTTTCGGCGAGAACGTTTTTCGCGCCGACATGTGCAACGCCGACGTCAAGCTCGGCGATCTGCTGATCCATGAAGGTTCGGCGAAGCACGCGCAGAAATTTGCGGCAAAAGTCTTCAATGCCGATAAAACCTACTTCGTGCTTAACGGCACTTCCGCGGCGAACAAGGTCGTGACCAATGCGCTGCTGACCCGCGGCGATCTGGTACTGTTCGATCGCAATAACCATAAATCAAACCACCATGGCGCGCTGATCCAGGCCGGGGCGACGCCGGTCTATCTGGAAGCCGCGCGTAACCCGTTCGGCTTTATCGGCGGCATCGACGACCACTGCTTTGATGAAACCTACCTGCGCGAGCTGATCCGCGAAGCGGCGCCGGAAAAAGCCGACGCGCGGCGCCCGTTCCGTCTGGCGGTGATCCAACTGGGCACCTATGACGGCACGGTGTATAACGCGCGTCAGGTGGTCGATAAAATCGGCCATCTCTGCGATTACATTCTGTTTGACTCGGCGTGGGTCGGTTACGAGCAGTTTATCCCGATGATGGCTGACTGCTCGCCGCTGCTGTTGGATCTCAATGAAAACGATCCGGGCATTTTTGTGACGCAATCGGTGCATAAGCAGCAGGCCGGTTTTTCGCAGACCTCACAAATCCACAAGAAAGATAACCATCTGCGCGGCCAGGCGCGTTTCTGCCCGCATAAGCGGCTGAATAACGCCTTTATGTTGCATGCTTCCACCAGTCCGTTTTATCCGTTGTTCGCCTCGCTCGATGTGAATGCCAAAATCCACGAAGGAGAGAGCGGTCGGCGGCTGTGGGCGGAGTGCGTTGAGCTGGGTATCGAAGCGCGTAAAGCGATACTAGCGCAGTGTAAATTGTTGCGGCCGTTTGTACCGCCGCTGGTCGGCGGGAAACCGTGGCAGGAGCATTCGACGGCGACTATCGCCAGCGAACGACGCTTCTTTAGCTTCGAACCGGGCGCGAGCTGGCACGGCTTTAGCGGTTATGCTGACAATCAATACTTTGTCGATCCGTGTAAGCTGCTGCTGACCACGCCGGGCATCGATGCCGATAGCGGCGACTATACCGAGTTTGGCATCCCGGCGACCATCCTGGCGCACTACCTGCGCGAAAACGGCATCGTGCCGGAGAAGTGCGATCTCAACTCGATTTTGTTCCTGCTGACGCCGGCGGAAAGCGCGGAGAAACTGGCGCGGCTGGTGGCGATGCTGGCCCAGTTCGAACAGCATATCGAAGCGGATTCGCCGCTCGCCGAGGTACTGCCGACTATTTACCACAAATACCCGGTTCGCTACCGCGATTACACCATTCGCCAGCTGTGTCAGGAAATGCACGATCTGTACGTCAGTTTTGATGTTAAGGACCTGCAAAAGGCGATGTTCCGCAAGCAGAGTTTCCCGCCGGTGGTGATGAACCCGCAGGACGCCAACCGTGAATTTATCCGCGGTAACGTTGAGTTGGTGCGCCTGAGCGAGGCCGAAGGCCGCATCGCGGCGGAAGGGGCGCTACCGTATCCGCCGGGCGTGCTGTGCGTGGTGCCGGGCGAAATCTGGGGCGGCGCGGTGCAGCGCTACTTCCTCGCGCTGGAAGAGGGAGTCAATATGCTGCCAGGCTTTTCGCCGGAGCTGCAGGGGGTTTATAGCGAAACGGATACCGATGGTATTAAGCGGTTGTATGGGTATGTGCTGAAGAAATAAAAAAAACGCCCCGCCGAACAGGCGGGGCGTTTTGCTTTTGCCAATCAGGCGTGATGGCGCGCGGCGGCAGGTTGTCTGACGTGTTGATACTTAAACAGCGCCACGAAAGCGAAGGCCAGCACCAGCGAGTAGGCGGCGAAAATCAGCCACACGCTTTGCCAGTTAGTGATCCCCTCAACGGTAAAGTGCTCGACAACTTTGCCACTCACCATCCCACCAAGGATACAGCCGAAGCCGTTGGTCATCATCAGGAACATTCCCTGGGCGCTGGCGCGGATTTCCGGACGTACCTCTTTCTCAACGAACACTGAACCAGAGATGTTGAAGAAATCGAAGGCGCAGCCGTAGACGATCATCGACAGTACCAGCAGCACGGTACCGAACGGCGTCGGGTCGCCGAAGGCGAACAGGCCGAAGCGCAGCATCCACGCCACGATACTAATCAGCATCACGTTCTTAATGCCGTAGCGGCTAAGGAAGAACGGGATGGTCAGGATAAACAGCGTTTCGGAGATCTGCGAAATCGACATCAATACCGACGCGTGCTCGACGATAAAGCTACCGGAGAACAGCGGGTCTTTATCGAAGCTGTGCAGGAAGGTGTTGCCAAACATATTAGTGATTTGCAGTTCGGCGCCGAGCATCATGGAAAAGATAAAGAAGATTGCCATACGCTTGTTTTTAAACAGCGCAAAAGCGTTCAGGCCGAGCATCTCGGTCCAGCTCTGGTTACGTTGGGCGTTGGCGACCGGAATATGCGGCAGCGTCAGGGTGAACAGCGCCAGCAAGACCGACAGCGTCGCGCCGATATAAAGCTGCATATGGCTAAGCTCGAAGCCCGAGAAGCTAACGCCCCACATGGCGAGGATAAAGCCGATGGTGCCCCAGATACGAATTGGCGGGAAATCGGTCACGATATCCAGCCCCGCCGACTGCAGGCGGTAGTAGGAGATGGTGTTGATCAAGCCAAGCGTCGGCATATAGGCCAGCGAGTTAAGCAAGATCACGAGGAACATCTCGCCTGGCGTGGTGACCTGCGCCGCGAGGTACAGCGTTAATGCGCCGACCAGGTGGCAGATGGCATACACCCATTTGGCGCTGATCCATTTATCGGCGACGATCCCGAGCAACGTTGGCATCAGGACGGCGGCGATACCGAGCGAGCTATACACCGCACCGATGGCCGCGCCGTCAAACTTCAGCGTAACAAACATGTACGAGCCGAGCGTGGTCAGCCAACTCCCCCAAAGGCAGAACTGCAGGAACGACAGTATTTTTAACTGCAGCTTAAGATTCATGTATTTATCCTCACGAATGTGGGCTGGTTATGTTTTTTAAATAACATAACCACCGTTATTTTGATGCGATTCTATCATTCAGCGATTGCAAGCTTCTGTTAACTGCCGCAGAAAATCGAAAGATATTACGAAGTATGTCGTAAAAAAGAGAGGCCCGGTGCGATGTCCGGGCCTGCGGGAGAGGGGCTACTTACGGCGATAGCTTTTCTGCGCGGTGTTAACTTTATACAGATAACGGCGCGATTCCGCCGACGGATGGCGGGTGGTGAGCGTCTGGTAGACGTCGCCTGGGGCCATGCTGTTAATGATGTTCGCCGCTTGGACTTTATCGCTGGAGAAGACGCGCAGTACGCTGCCGGCGCCGCCGTTATAGGCGGTGATCACCGCGTAGCGACGCGAGGTGGGGTTATCGATGCCGGCGAGATAAACGTTGTTCAGCATCGCCAGATAGGCGGTACCGGTATCGATGTTATTCGCCGGGTCAAACAGATAGCTGCGGCTCGGCAGGCCGGATTTGCCCTGCGAGCGGAAGACGTCTTTCCCCGCGCTGTGCTGGACGACCTGCATCAGCCCCATGGCATCCGCGTGGCTTACCGCATAGGGGTTAAACGACGACTCTGTCTGCATTATCGCAAGGATCAGCGACTCATCTACGCCGTATTTACGCGAGGCCTGGCGCACCATACCGAGATATTTATGCGCACGTTTATCGAGGTGGTTCGGCACCAGGTTGATGGTGATGCTATAGACCACGCGCAGGCCATTGCTGCGGCTCTTCAGGCGGGTTTGCAGCAGATAATCGGCATAGCGCGCGGCGCGCCACTCCCAGCGGATGGATTCACCGGTGTTATCAACGACCTGGCCGTAGAGGAACGGTTCTTTGGAAATCTGAATATCATCGACATCGGAATAGAGGTCGATAGAGTTGGGGTCATCGCCCATCAACAGGGTTTTGATAATCGCCTGGCGTAACCGTCCTTGCGGATCGGTCCCGGCGATGGTCTCGACGGTAATCGTACCGGCATCAAAGTTGATGTGGCTGCGGGTTTGATACTGGTCGGTATATTTTACGTAGTCCTTCGGCCCGGCGAGCAGAACTTCGTTATACCCCCAAATGTTCTCGATGTTATGGGCAAACTGGCCCATCAGGATATCGAATCCGTTAGTGTCCTTGACCCAGGCCTCGTTATATTCGGCGCCTTTTTTATTGGAACTGGAACAGGACACGAGCAGTGGCGCAATCAGCGCGAGCGCTAAGTATTTTTTCATCATTCCGGGAGTGCGTGTTGTGTTTGTTTGGTAAAGGCCGTGAGGCCCTTACTGTTGTTCCGGCGGCGTGTAGCCTTCGATGTGAACGTCTTTCCCTTCAAACAGGAACTGCACCATCTCCTGTTCCAGCAGCTTGCGGTGCTCCGGGTTCATCATGCTGAGTTTTTTCTCGTTGATCAGCATGGTCTGCTTATGCTGCCACTGCGCCCAGGCCTCTTTGGAGATTTCGTTGTAAATGCGCTTACCGAGCTCGCCCGGATAGAGCTGGAAATCCTGGCCATCCGCTTCACGCTGCAAGAAAGTACAAAAAATCGTTCTGCTCATAATCAATCCTCTTTTATAGCCGAAAAAACTAGACCGGCGTTCCGGCTTTCAACTGTTGCAACAAGCGCTCCACGGGGGCCGCCAGTCCGACCGATGGCGGCTGCGCTAAGTTATACCAGAGTGCGTTACCTTCATCCATGCATGCGCCAGATGAGTGCACTGTAAGCCACATCGGCACAATATCCAGGTGGAAATGGCTGAAAGTGTGGCGGAAGGCGGTTAATTGCGTCAGATTATCGGCCTTTATCTGACGTTGCGCCAGCCACTCACGCAGCCCGGCTTCATCCTCAAACTGCGGAAAACAGAACAATCCGCCCCATAAACCCACCGGCGGACGTTGGGAAAGAAACACCTCGTCGCCGTGCTGCATCAGCAGGAAGTAGCCGGTGCGCTCCGGGATGGTCTGCTTCGGTTTTTTCCCCGGATATTCCGCCCATGAATGGTTAGCGTAGGCCACGCAGCCGTTACTCAGCGGGCACAGTTCGCACTTCGGCTTCGAGCGGGTACAAACCATGGCGCCGAGATCCATCATCGCCTGGTTGAAGCGTTCTACGCCCTGCGCCGGCGTCACCTCTTCGCTTATTTCCCACAGCCGTTTTTCCACCTCTTTTTTCCCCGGCCAGCCGGTCACAGCATAGCAGCGGGCGAGTACCCGCTTCACGTTGCCGTCGAGAATCGGATAATGCTGACCGAGCGAAAGGGATAAAATCGCCCCCGCCGTCGAGCGCCCGACGCCGGGAAGCGCGGCCACCTCTTCAAAGGTTTGCGGGAACTCGCCGCCGTGTTGCGTGGCGACCTGCTGCGCGGCTTTATGTAAATTGCGCGCCCGCGCGTAGTAGCCAAGGCCGGTCCACAGATGCAGCACTTCATCCAGCGGCGCGTTGGCTAAATCAACAACCGTTGGGAAACGCGCCATAAAGCGTTCAAAATAGGGAATAACCGTGGTGACCTGGGTTTGTTGCAACATCACTTCGGAGAGCCATACTTTGTAGGGCGTCTTGGCGATTTGCCAGGGCAGGGTTTTACGGCCGTATTTGTCGTACCAGTCCAGGACCTGGGCTGAAAATTGCGCGGCGAGAAAAGTCAAAGCTACGGCTCCGGAATCGCGATTACAGGGTGGCAGATTGCAGCACAAGGGCGAGTGGCTGTAAACCCTTGCATCCGCCGGGTAACTTTGGATAATGCCCGTTTTCCGAACACATTCACAAGCAGACTTAACTTTTATGAAAAACGACGTCATTTCTCCGGAATTCGATGAAAACGGTCGCCCGCTGCGCCGTATTCGTAGCTTCGTCCGTCGCCAGGGCCGCCTGACGAAAGGGCAGCAGCATGCGCTGGATAACATTTGGCCGGTGATGGGCGTTGAATTCAACGATGCGCCGCTCGATTTCGCCGCCCTGTTTGGCCGCGAAGCGCCGGTCACCTTAGAAATTGGTTTCGGCATGGGCGCCTCGCTGGTGGCGATGGCGAAAGCTAAACCGGAGCAAAACTTCCTCGGTATTGAAGTGCACTCGCCGGGCGTCGGCGCATGCCTGGCGTCCGCGGAAGAAGAAGGCGTACAAAATCTGCGCGTAATGTGTCACGATGCGGTCGAAGTGCTGCACACTATGATCCCGGATAACTCGCTGAATATGGTGCAGCTGTTTTTCCCTGACCCGTGGCATAAAGCGCGTCATAATAAACGTCGTATCGTGCAGCCGCCTTTCGCCGAGCTGGTGAAAAGTAAGCTGAAGCTGGGCGGCGTCTTCCATATGGCGACCGACTGGGAAGCCTATGCCGAGCATATGCTGGAAGTGATGTCTTCGCTGGAAGGCTATCGTAACCTGTCGGAAAGTAACGATTACGTACCGCGCCCGGAATCGCGCCCGGTAACCAAATTTGAACAACGTGGTCATCGTCTTGGCCACGGCGTATGGGACTTAATGTTCGAGAGGGTGAAATAATGGCCAAGAATCGTAGCCGTCGTCTGCGTAAAAAAATGCATATCGACGAGTTTCAGGAGTTAGGTTTCTCCGTAGCCTGGCGTTTCCCGGAAGGGACCAGCGAAGAGCAGATCGACCAGACGGTCAACGATCTGATTGAAGAGGTCATTGAGCCGAACAAACTGGCCTTTGACGGCAGCGGTTATCTCTCGTGGGAAGGGCTCATCTGCATGCAGGAAATCGGTAAATGTACCGAAGAGCATCAGGCCATCGTTCGCAAGTGGCTGGAAGATCGTAAATTAGCGGATGTGCGCACCAGCGAACTTTTTGACGTCTGGTGGGACTAAGTTTGACAAGGGTCGGCAATTGCCGGCCCGATTTGTCTTAAGGGAGTAAAAAGATGCGCAAAACGCTGCTGGCGGTGGCGCTTTCCGTCACCGCTTTGTCTGCCCACGCGGACTACCAGTGTAGCGTCACGCCGCGTGACGATGTGATCCTCAGCCCGCAGCAGGTGCAGGTGAAGGGTGAAAACGGCGATCTGGTGATTAAGCCGGACGGCAATCTGACCTTTAACGGTAAAGCCTATGCCCTTAGCGCCGCCCAGCGCGAACAGGCGCAAGATTATCAGGCCGGTCTGCGCAGCAGCCTGCCGTGGATTGACGACGGCGCGCGCTCGCGCGTCGAAAAGGGCCGCAAGGCGCTGGATAAAATCATCACCGAGCAGGTCGGCGCCAGCAGCAGTATGCATAGCCGCCTGACCAAGCTGGACGCGCAGCTGAAAGAACAGATGAACCGCATTATCGAACGTCGCAGCGATGGCCTGACTTTCCACTATAAAGCTATCGATCAGGTTCGCGCCGATGGCCAACAGTTGGTGAATCAGGCGATGGGCGGCATTCTGCAGGACAGCATTAACGAGATGGGCGCGAAAGCGGTGCTCAAAGGCGGCGGCAATCCGCTGCAGGGCATTCTCGGCAGTCTTGGCGGCCTGCAAACCGCAATTCAGGATGAGTGGAAAAACCAGGAAGCGGATTTTCAGCAGTTCGGCAAAGATGTCTGCGGCCGGGTGGTCTCGCTGGAAGAGAGCCGCAAAGCGCTGGTTGGCTCGTTAAAATAATCAAGATTTCGCGGCCCGCTTTCCTTTGGGCCGCGCTCTTCTCCACTCAGGCCCGGCCGTGCGACACGCGTGAACGGCGAGCCAGAGAATCAATGATGACCGCAATCGCCAATACCGCGCCGGTAATGATATAGCGCAGCGATGACGGCAGGTTCAACAGCGTCAGCCCATTTGAAATCGACTGAATCACGATGATCCCCAATAGCGCGGACCAGGCGCTGCCGCGTCCGCCGAACAGGCTGGTGCCGCCGATCACCGCCGCGGCGATGGCGTTGAGGTTGACGTCGCCGGTGCCGGCCTGCTGGCTGGCGGAAGCCAGTCGCGACGCCGCGAGAATGCCGCCGAAGGTCGCAAGCGTGGTACACAGTACAAAAGCGCTCACATAAATCACCCGCACGTTAATCCCCGAACGGCGCGCCGCTTCACGGTTGCCGCCAACCGCGAACATCGAGCGACCCCATTTTGTCCGTTTCAGCGCGTAGTTGAGGATCATCACGCAGGCGACAAAGAGACCGAAAATCCACGGAATACCGCGCCCCTGATTGAGGTAAAGCACCGCGGCCTCGAAGATAATCGTCAGCGCGATCGCGCGCGCCAGTAGCGAGCTGACTCCCTCGGCGGAAAGATTGGCCGCCAGGCGCCGCGAGCGTTTTTTCAGACCAAAGACAATAATCGCCAGCCCTGGCAGCAATGCCATCAGGTGTGAGAACCAGCCGGGCATCACCAGCAGTTGGCCAAAGCGTACCAGCGGCGATGTGTAGGGCAGGTTAATGCTGCCGCTCGGCCCGAGGATATACAGCTGCATGCCCAGCAGCGCCAGCAGGCCGGCGAGGGTGGCGACGAAACTCGGCATTCCGACGCGGTTATACAGCAGCGCGTAGACCAGCCCGACGGCCACGCCGCAGGCCAGCGCCACGGCGATGGCTCCCGCCAGCGGCCATCCTGCGTTTACCCACAGCACGCCGACGATAGCCGATGCCAGGCCGCTCATGGAGCCAACCGACAGGTCTATCTCGCCAAGCATCAGCACGCAGACGACGCCGAGCGAGATAAACCCGACCGTCGCGCAGTCAAACAGCAGGTTCACCAGGTTATTCGGCGCGATATAGACCGGATTGAGAAAGGTGAATACCAGGGAAATCACAATCAGCCCGGCTATCACCGGCGCGGTGCCGAGGTCGCCGGTTTTGATGCGGGTTATCTGCGCGCGCAGGGCGCCAAACAGCCCCTCGTCGTGACGAACGCGCTCATCGCTGCGGTCCAGCGCGGTGTGGGATGCGGTCTTACTGTTCATAAAATTACATCGCTCCGGAAGTCGTGGGCTGTGATTTACGTTCAACCCGGCGTGAGACGGCGTTTTCCGTCGCGCCGGTGATCGCGGCGACCAGATCCTGATTAGAAGCATCGGGCGTGAAGATCCCTTTGTTGCGCCCGAGACGCAGCACCACGATACGGTCGGCGACGGCGCGAACGTCTTCCATGTTGTGACTGATGATGATGACGCCAAGCCCGCGCTCGCGAACGCGCTCAATCAGGTTGAGTACTTCCGCGGTCTGCGCGACCCCCAGCGCCGCGGTGGGCTCATCGAGCATAATGATTTTAGGGTTCAGCAGCAGCGAACGGGCGATGGCGACGGTCTGCCGCTGGCCGCCGGAAAGCGATGCCACCGGTTCGCGTACCGACGGAATACGTGCCGCCAGCTCCTGCAGCAGCGTCCAGGCCTTCACTTCCATCGCTACTTCATCGAGCTGGAACGGCGAAATTTCATGGCCCAGAAACAGGTTTGCCACTACATCAAGGTTTTCGCACAGCGCCAGATCCTGAAACACCGTAGCAATACCGTATTCCAGCGCTTTGCCGGGGCTATCGAGGGTGACGGGGTTGCCGTCAAACTCAATGGTGCCGGAGGTCGGCTGGTGGACGCCGGCGAGGATCTTCACCAGCGTGGATTTGCCCGCGCCGTTGTCTCCGACTAGCGCGACCACCTCGCCGGCGTGGACTTCTAATTCGATATCCGTCAGCGCGGACACCGCGCCAAAATGCTTAGAGACGTTGCGCAGTTGCAGTATTGGCCGCCCGGCGGCGGAGTTGTGTTGTTGTTGCGGCATACAAAACGACCTCAATAATGGCGAAATCACGCCCGCCGTGGCGGGCGCAGGGGCACAGCTTACTTGCTGATGCCTAACTTCTGGCAGGCGGCGGCGTACTCGCCGCTACACACCTGATCCCAGGTCTGGATTTTTTTATCGAAGATTTCCGCTTTGATGTTTTTGGCCGTCACCACTTCCGGGGTAAATAGCTGGGAAGGGGTGTTGTACAGGGTGGTGCTGGCCTGCGGTTTTTTGCCCTGAATAAAATCAACCGCCACTTTGGCCGCCGCCGCGGCGACGATCTCCGATGGCTTGGAGATGGTGTTGTACTGGTCGCCGGCGATGATCAGCTGCAGCGCGGCGATAGTGGCGTCATTGCCGGTGACCGGCGGCAGCGGCTGGACGCCGGCAGCCTTAAAGGCGGCAATCGCGCCGCCGCCGGTACCGTCGTTCGCCGCGACCACGCCCTTAATTTTGTCGCCAAAGCGGGTAACCTGCCCGGCGGTCCACTCCTGGGCTTTCGGCGGCGCCCACTCCGGGGTGTCAAATTCGGCCAGCGTTTTGTAACCGGACTCTTTCAATCCGCGATGGATACCGTCGCGGATCAGCCCTGCGGCGGCATCGGTTGGCGAACCGTTAATTTGCAGCACACCGGCATCCTGCGGCACGCCGCTCGCTTTCAAATGGTCGGTGAGAGATTTCGCGATGGCGTAGCCAATGCCCTCGTTATCAAACGAAACATAAAAATCGGCCGGTTTGTTTGGCACCGGGCGGTCATAGGCGATGACCTTAACCCCTTGAGCCTGGGCGTTTTCGACCAGCGCGGCGGCGGCGGAAGAGTCAACCGGATCCAGGACGATCACTTTCGCCCCTTGGGCGATAACCGAGTTGAACTGCTGCTGCTGAAGCGACGCGTTGGCGTTGGCATTCTGATAAATGACCTTACAATCCGCGCAAAGCTTGCTCATTTCCGCCTTAAAACCGGGGAAGTCGTGCTGCTCATAGCGGGTAGAGGCCTGATCGGGCATTAAAAAGGCCACGGTGGCGGACTCTGCAGACCAGGCTGAAGCCGTGATGGTGCCGGATAGTGCGGCGAGTGTGATAAAAATATTACGGTAATTCATTGTGTTACCCTCTTTTTTATAGGCTTAAGCCCGCCGGGTTGCGCCGACGTTACAGAGACTTTTTTAATCAGAGTTACCAATAATTCACATGCAGGATACTTCGGTTTTACATTTGCTCAACCGATGAAGCAGGATTACCACTGTGCAAAAAATGAGTCAAGAAAAGGAAAAAAGTCGATCTGATTTTGTGATTCGCTGCAAATAAGCGAACAAAAAAACGCCAGTCAATTTGACCGTAGCGGGAGAGGATATAGGGGGAAGATACGGGCGACGATGCGCCGCCCGCAGGGATTACTCTTCGCTGAGGAACAGCTCCAGCAGCGAATTTAAAAACAGCTTACCGTGCTCGGTAATCTGCCAGTTTTGCGCATCTTCCAGCAGATAGCCTTCGGCGATGGCGGCATCGATTTGCGGACGGATAACCTGCTCATCAAGGCCGGTATACAAGCTGAACTCCGCGCGCGGCGCGGCCTCCAGCAGGCGGAAGCGGTTCATAAAGAACTCGAACGGTTTATCCGCCGCCTCCACGTCGTGCTGGCGCTCCAGGTAACGGCCTTCCATGTAGCCGCGCGGGTGACGGGTTTTTGCCGTACGCAGAATGCGGCCATCAGGGAAGGTCACTTTGCCGTGTGCGCCGCAGCCGATACCGAGGTAGTCGCCAAAGCGCCAGTAGTTGAGATTGTGCTGGCACTGATAGCCTGGTTTGGCGTAAGCGGAGGTCTCGTACTGCTGATAACCTGCGGCGCTTAGCAATTGATGCCCCTGCTCGAAAATATCCCACAGCGCGTCGTCATCCGGTAACACCGGCGGGCGCGAACCAAACAGCGTGTTCGGCTCAATAGTCAACTGATACCACGACAGATGCGGCGGATTCAGCGCGATCGCCTGGCGTAAGTCATCCAGCGCTTCTTCCAGCGACTGGTCCGGCAGGCCATGCATTAAATCGAGGTTAAAGCTACGCAGCCCCAGGCCGCTCGCCAGCCGCGCCGCGCGCTTTGCCTCTTCCGGACCGTGAATACGCCCCAGACGCTGCAATTTGGGCTCGCTAAAGCTCTGCACGCCAATGGAGATACGGTTGACCCCGGCACGCTGATACTCAACGAAGCGATCGGCCTCCACGGTCCCCGGATTGGCTTCCATGGTGATCTCCGCATCCGCCGCCAGCGGCAGGCAGGCGCGCACGCCATCAAGCAGGGTTTGCATCGCCGGGCCGGAAAGCAGGCTTGGCGTACCGCCGCCGATAAAAATAGTCTTAATTTCACGTCCCTGTGCGTATGGCGCATCGTGGCGCAGATCGGCAAGCAGGTGCTGGACGTAGTCGTCGTGCGGCACTTCGCCCTTTAACGCATGCGAATTGAAATCGCAGTACGGGCATTTCTGCACGCACCACGGGATATGAATATAAAGACTCAGAGGCGGCAAATTAGCCATTACGTAATGCTTCCAGTAACAGTTTCAGCGCCTGCCCGCGGTGGGAAATGGCGCTTTTCTCTTCACGGCTCAGCTCCGCTGCGGTTTTACCCTCGGACGGAACAAAGAAAATCGGGTCATAGCCAAAGCCGCCGTTACCCGCCGCCTGACGAGTAATCACGCCCGGCCAGCTGCCATGGCATACCAGCGGCGTCGGGTCTTCGGCATGACGCAGATACACCAGCACGCAGTGGAACTGGGCCTGGCGTTGCTCATCGGGCACATCCTGTAGAGCATCCAGCAGCTTTTCCAGATTCTGCTGGTCGCTGGCGTTTTCACCCGAGTAGCGAGCGGAGTAAATTCCCGGCGCGCCGCCCAGCGCATCCACCGCCAGACCCGAATCGTCGGCAATGGCCGGCAGGCCGGTGACCTGCGCGGCGTGACGCGCTTTGAGGATCGCGTTTTCGATAAAGGTCAGGCCGGTTTCTTCGGCGGAATCGACCCCAAGCTCAGTCTGGGCGACGACGTCGAGGCCAAAATCTTCCAGCAGCGAGGCCAGCTCGCGAACTTTACCGGCGTTGCCGGTAGCGAGTACAACTTTTTGCATATTCAATCCTGTTTAGTCAGCCAGCGCCGCGACGGCGGGCGGGATCTGCTGCGGGTGAATGATTTTTATCTGTTTATGACGGCCCAGTTCGCCTTTTTCGATAAGCACCTGGCTTTTCGCGACGCGGAACTGTTTAGCGAGATATTTTACCAGATGGGCATTTGCCTGGCCGTCGACGGGTGGGGCGGTGATGGCGACTTTGAGCTCGTCGCCATGCAGACCAACAAGGCTGTCGCGGCTGGCCTTTGGCTGAATATACAGCCTGAGCACCAGCCCATCAGCACAGACTTCAACGGCACTCATAGCGCCATCCACAGCCCCGGAAGCAGGACATTGCCGGTAGCTTGCAGCAGCTCGGCGATACCCATGTTAATCACGTACAGCAGCAGCACCAGCACCATCGGCGAAAAGTCGATGCCGCCCATGGATGGCAGCAGGTTGCGGATTGGGCGCAGCAGCGGGTCGGCCAACTGCATCAGCACGTATTCTACCGGGCTGCGGCCCTGGCTTACCCAGCTCATAATAGCCATCAGCAGCAGCACCCAGAAAATCAGCGAACCGATGGTTTTCAGTAGGATCAGCACCGCGGCAATCCAGATAATCGGCTGGAAGGTGACCACCATAAACAGTACGATCGCCTTGATAACGCAGAGCACGAAGGCGACCAGCAGGGAGGCGCTATCCAGCGGCCCCATTGCCGGGATAATCCGGCGCAGCGGCCCGACGATAGGCTGGGTCGCTTTCACGACGAATTGCGAAAACGGATTGTAAAAGTCGCAGCGCGCCCACTGCATCCAGACGCGTAACAACATGACCATTGTGTAGAGCTCAATGACCGTTGAGAGCAGGAAGGTCAACGTCTTCATGGCGTTCCTCAGATTCCTTATTTTTTGCTGTAGTCGCGCGCGCCGAAGATTGCGGTCCCGATGCGCACCATAGTGCTTCCCGCCGCGATAGCGGCTTCCATGTCATCCGACATGCCCAGAGAGAGCGTATCAACCGAAGGGTAGAGCGTTTTCAGTTGCGCGAATGCTACCGCCATTTGTTGGGCGACGGCAAACTGCCTTTCATACTCTGACTCTGGCGCCGGAATGGCCATTAACCCGCGAAGCTGGAGGTTCGGTAAGGCGGCGACACCGGCGGCTAAAGCGTCAAGCTCCGCCAGCGGGATCCCGGATTTACTCTGTTCATCGCTGATGTTGATTTGAATCAGCACGTTCAGCGGTGGTAAATCCGCTGGACGTTGCTCGCTCAGGCGGGTGGCGATTTTCAACCGGTCGACGGTGTGGCACCAGTCAAAATGTTCGGCCACCAGCCGGCTTTTGTTGGACTGCAGCGGGCCGATGAAGTGCCACTGCAGACCGCTAGCGCCCGCCTGCTGGAAATAGCGGATTTTATCCACCCCTTCCTGGACGTAGTTTTCGCCGAATGCCCGCTGTCCTGCGGCCATTGCTTCTTCGATAGCGCTCGCAGGTTTGGTTTTACTCACTGCAAGCAACGTAACTTCTTCTGGAGCGCGGCCGCAGCGGGCGGCAGCGCCTGAGATTTTATCCCGGACCTGTGCCAGGTTATGCGCAATATCGTTCATATTCCGAGGATCAGTTATGGAGCTGGAAGAAATCGTGGCCCTTAGTGTAAAGCATAACGTCTCCGATCTACACCTGTGCAGCGCGTATCCGCCGCGCTGGCGTCGTTTGGGAAAGCTTGAGCCTGCGCCGTTTACTGCGCCGGATGTTGAGAAAATCCTCACTCGCTGGCTTAACGACCCACAGCTGGCGCAGTGGTGTGCCGATGGTCAGGTTGACTTCGCTTTGGCTCTCCCGAACGGGCCTCGGCTGCGCGCCAGCGCTTTTGCCCACACGCGTGGCCTGTCGCTGGCTTTGCGTCTGTTGCCGCAGCAATGTCCACAGTTGGTTGATTTGGGCGCGCCCGCCGCGCTTAGCGAATTGCTAAATGAAGAGAGTGGTTTGATCCTGGTTACCGGCGCTACCGGTAGCGGCAAGTCGACCACCCTGGCGGCGATGGTGGACTACCTCAATCAACATCGCCATGGTCATATTTTAACCCTTGAGGATCCCGTGGAGTTTATTCACGCCAGCAGGAACTGCCTGATCCAGCAGCGCGAAATCGGCCGCCATTGCTCCTCCTTCGCGGCGGCGCTACGCGTAGCGCTGCGTCAGGACCCGGACGTCATCTTATTAGGTGAGCTGCGCGATAGCGAAACTATCCGCCTGGCGCTGACCGCAGCCGAAACCGGGCACCTGGTGCTGGCGACGCTGCATACCCGCAGCGCGGCGCAGGCCATCGAGCGGCTGGTGGATGTGTTTCCGGCGGAAGAAAAAGAGCCGGTTCGCAGCCAGCTGGCAGGGAGCTTATGCGCTGTGGCGGCGCAAAAATTGTTGCCAAATGCTTCCGGCAGTCGGGTTGCGCTATACGAACTTTTAGTGAACACGCCAGCGGTGGCAAATTTGATCCGCGAAGGGAAAACGCATCAGCTACCCGGCGTGATGCAAACCGGTCAGCAGGCAGGAATGCAAACCTTTGCGCAGAGTTTTCAACAACGTGCAGCGGCAGGTGAGTTATTGCCCTCGTAGAGATGAAACCAAGTTGGTATTCATTAAATTGTTAATTCAGTGTTCAATTAATGTTTTGATAAATGTTTTTATAATACAAATAAGTGGTACGACCTAAGCCTAAATAATGAATGTTATGACAGCAGGCTTACATTTACCTCGCTTCACCAGGAAAAAAGTAGGATTACCTTTTGACACTTTTGCGGGGTTCGATTTATGCTGTTTACGGGAATAGGAAGATTCTCATGAAATGATGTTTCAATAACCAAACTGTATTTGAAAATATAAATACATTATTGAACGTTTAATTTTCAGTTAATTTAACCGCTAAGATGGCGGGGTACTGCTAAGGAGAGTTTCAAGTGATTAATTTATCGGAGAATTTACTGCATTCGCGTCAGGTGACTTTCATTACTCATCCATCCATTCAGAGTAATGCATTTGCGGCGTGGTTGACTGAGAAGCTATCCGTAAACGTAACTCTGCATAATATCAACAAACCGCTAACTCAACGCCTGGCAAAAGATTCCGTAATATTGTTTGATATTGCTGTTTCCAATAAGAAATTGAATAGCGTGTGGCGAGATATTATTCGCGTACAGGCAGATAATCCGCGTTTGTTGATTATCAATAGCGCGCAAAAGTATGAGTTGTACGAAATGGCGCAATGGCCTGCGTTATATGGCGTATTCCGTCATGACGACGACCAATCGCGCTTAATTGAGGGCGTCAAAGCCGTATTGAATGGTGAACAGACGGCTGAATTGAGCGTGATGCACCCGGCGCTGTATTCTGCAGATCAGGTCACGGCGCCGACGGAGAACTCACCGTTGACCGAGCGTGAATGTGAGATCCTCAACGAGCTGCGCTGCGGCGCAACAAATATGGATATCGCACGCGCGTTATTCATCAGCGAAAACACCGTACGTACCCATCTGTACAATGTGTTCCGCAAGCTGAGCGTGAAGAACCGAACCCAGGCGGTAAGCTGGGCGAATGAACATCTGCGTCACTGATTGCCCGGCGGCGCTACGCTTGCGCGGGCCTACGGGTTATGCCAGCGGGGGTTTTGTAGGCCGGGTAAGGCGAAGCCGCCACCCGGCGCAAAAGCGGCTCCGCGTCCGCTGCCATGATTGCCCGGCGGCGCTACGCTTGCGCGGGCCTACGGGTTACTCCAGCGGGGGTTTTGTAGGCCGGGTAAGGCGAAGCCGCCACCCGGCGCGAAAGCGGTTCCGCGTCCGCTGCCATGATTGCCCGGCGGCGCTACGCTTGCGCGGGCCTACGGGTGATGCCAGCGGGGGTTTTGTAGGCCGGGTAAGGCGAAGCCGCCACCCGGCGCAAAAGCGGCTCCGCGTCCGCTGCCATGATTGCCCGGCGGCGCTACGCTTGCGCGGGCCTACGGGTTACTCCAGCGGGGGTTTTGTAGGCCGGGTAAGGCGAAGCCGCCACCCGGCGCAAAAGCGAATCCATGCTTCGCTTTCATCCCAGAGCTACCGATCAGTATCCCTGTTCGAAATAGCTTTCGAGGATAACCACGGCAGAGGCGGAATCAACGCTGCCTTTATTGAGCGCGCGAAAACCACCGTGTTCAAACAGGCCGGCGCGAGCTTCGACGGTGCTTAAACGCTCGTCGTGGAGGGTGATTTTCACGCCGAAGCGGCCATGAATTTTATTGGCGAAATTACGTGCGCGCGCGGTTAGCGGCTGTTCGGTGCCGTCCATGTTCAGCGGCAGACCGACAATCACCGCTTCCGGCTGCCACTCTTTCAACAGCTTTTCGATGATGTTCCAGTCCGGCTTGCCGTCCTGCGCCTTCAGCGCCGGGAGCGGACGCGCCGTGCCGGTAATGCGCTGCCCAACGGCGACGCCAATGCTTTTGGTGCCAAAATCAAAACTCAAAAAGGTACCGCTCATTATGCATGCCCCGCGTCGGCAGGCATCGTCACGATATCGATACCGATAAGTTTGGCCGCTTCGCGCCAGCGATCGGCAATCGGCGTTTTAAACAAAATATTCTGATCGGCCGGTGCGGTAAGCCAGGCGTTATCGAGAATTTCCTGCTCCAGTTGCCCTTTTTCCCACGACGCGTAGCCCAACGCCACCAGCACGTTGCTCGGTTGTTTATCGGTACCGAGGGTTTCCAGCACGTCGCGTGAGGTGGTGATCACCGTGTTGTCGGAGATACGGATGCTGGAGGAAAAATCAGACGGCGGCGTGTGCAGGATAAAACCGCGATCCTCCGCCAGCGGGCCGCCGACCATCACCGGTTTATCCAGGCGAATTTCCGGGTTGCGCGCCACCGGCGCGATTTTCAGTTTTTCCAGGATCCCTTCCACCTGCAAATTTTCCAGCGGCTTATTGATGATAATGCCCATGGCGCCATCGTCGTTGTACTCGCAGATATAGACGACGGAGCGACGGAAAAGAGGGTCCTGTAGCGCAGGCATGGCAATCAGAAAGTGATGCTGTAAATTCATTGTCAGAGGTTCTGTTCCTGGTTTAAAAAAACAACACCCAGTATGCGGGTAAAGTAGAAACGTGTCGATGCACTTTGTTTTACAGGCGCCAGAGAGGCGCCTGACGGGCGGGCGTTTGCCCTTCCCAGTGCTTATTTGTTGATACGTTTTTCGATAGCGTCCATCAGCATGCCGGTAATCGACACGTCCGGGAAAGCGGCTTCGATTTCGCGCACGCAGGTCGGGCTGGTGACGTTAATTTCGGTCAGGCGATCGCCGATGATATCCAGGCCGACGAAAATAAGGCCTTTGGCTTTTAGCGTCGGGCCGACGCGGCGGGCGATTTCCCAGTCGCTTTCGGTCAGCGGACGCGCTTCGCCACGGCCGCCAGCGGCCAGGTTGCCGCGCGTTTCACCGCCCTGCGGGATGCGTGCGAGGCAGTATGGCACCGGCTCGCCGTCTACCACCAGCACACGTTTGTCGCCGTCTTTGATGGCCGGCAGATAATTCTGCGCCATGCAGTAGCGGCTACCCAGTTCGGTCAGGGTTTCGGAAATGACGCCGAGGTTCGGATCGCCTGCTTTCACGCGGAATATTGAAGCGCCGCCCATGCCGTCCAGCGGTTTGAGAATGATATCGCCGTGTTTTTCCCAGAACGCTTTCAACTGGGCTTTATTACGGGTGACCAGCGTTTCCGGAGTTAGCTCGGAGAACCAGGCGGTGAACAGCTTTTCGTTACAGTCGCGCAGGCTCTGCGGCTTGTTGACGATAAGCGTGCCTTTCTCTTCCGCGCGTTCGAGAATGTAGGTGGCGTAGATAAACTCGGTATCGAACGGCGGGTCTTTACGCATCAGGATGACGTCGAGATCCGCCAGCGGCAGATCCTGTTCGCCGGTGAACGCGTACCATTTGTCGTAATTCTGCTCGACGCTCAGCGTGCGCGTACGGGCGCGGGATTCGCCGTTGATGAGGTACAGGTCGTTCATCTCCATATAATGCAGTTCATAGCCGCGACGCTGCGCTTCCAGCAACATCGCGAAGCTGGTGTCTTTTTTAATGTTGATGGATGCGATAGGGTCCATCACGATGCCGAGCTTGATCATTGTTCTCTCCATTAGCGCTGTCGTGTTTGCGGATTGTTGCGCCAGATTTTAGCCCAGATCGCCAAAACGCACCTGCAGCGCGGTGATGGCGGTGAGCGCGGTAGTCTCAGTACGCAGAACGCGCGGTCCCAACAGGATATCAGTAAACTGGTAGCGAGCGGTCATCGCTATCTCTTCCGCCGACAGGCCGCCTTCCGGGCCAATCAGCAGGCGAACACGTTCAACCGGCAGCGGCAGCGTATTGATACTGGCGCTGGCGCGCGGGTGCAGGTTGAGCTTGAGGCCGTTTTCTTCCTCGGCGCACCAGGCTTCCAGCTGCATCGCCGGGCGTATTTCCGGCACGACGTTACGGCCGCTCTGTTCGCAGGCGGCAATGGCGATTTTCTGCCACTGCTGAATCTTCTTCTGCAAGCGTTCGGCATCCAGTTTAACGCCGCAGCGCTCGGAAAACAGTGGCGTTATGAGGCTTACGCCAAGTTCGATCGATTTCTGGATGGTGAATTCCATTTTTTCGCCGCGTGACATCACCTGGCCGAGATGGATGTGCAGCGGAGATTCACGATCGTCGAGCTGGCCGCGGATAACCTCGACCATGACGTTTTTCTTACCCGCTTCGGTGATGACCGCATCGAAAACCTGATTGCTGCCGTCAAACAGCTGTATTTCCTGGCCTTTGCTCATGCGCAGGACGCGGCCAACGTGGTTTGCCGCGTCGTCGCTCAGGGCGATGTGGCTGCCGGGGGTAATGCGTTCCGGGTGGTGGATGCGAGGAATGCGCATGCTTGATATTCCGTTCTTCGCGCAGATAGCGTCTTCCCCATAGCGGGGAAGACGGCGGCTGCAAATTAACAATTGCCGCTAGTGTAGGTTAGCTCTTTTGCGCCTGGCAAGCCTGCTGGACGTAAGGATTATGGTTGCCCTGAACTTTGGCGATTCGCTCATCGCGTTCGCACTCCCAGGAGGTCACCGGATACTGCTTATCCCAGGCGGTAAACAGCTGGGTTTGCTGGCGGGAAAGAGTCAGCTGATAGCGGTCGCGCATATAGAAGTAGGTGCGGGCGATCGAGCCGCGGGCGCGTACCGGCGGTTCGGCGACTTTATCTTTGAAATCCACCTTCATGGCGCATTGACCATACTGTCCATCGCCGCCGTTCCACTGGCTGTACATAAAGTTGCCGCGATCGCCATTGACCTCGCCGACCGCAGGCTGCAGGTTATGCATATCGCTTTCCATCTTGCGATATTCCGGATCTTTGGCGCAGTTTTTACGTCCACCATCCTGCCAGCACTGGCGCTGGTGGCCGAACTGCCACGCCGGAACCACGTGTTCCCATTCGACCCGGCTGGCGCGGTTCTCGTTTTTACGCACTTTGTAGCCGCAAGATTCCAGATCGATAACGCCTTTTTTACCCTGCCAGTCGATTTTACAACCGCAATAAAAGTCGCCGGGGACGTCGGCATTCACTTTTACGCCTGCGGCTTTCGCCTGGGAAAAACTATGAATACCAGCTGCCGCAAGCGGGCCGCTGGCTGCCACGCTGAACAACGCGACGGCAAAAACATACATACGGGACATCGTAAACTCCGTGTCAAAACGAGCCCGCAACGTAGCGAATGAGGGTGTCAGATGCAATCAGTCAGATCAGAAAGTTTCTAATTAATTCCGGTGGTTACTTTTTCGCCACCAGCAGATCGCCGCAGCGAACGCAGCGGTAAGTGGCTTCACCGCGCACCACGCGGTTATGGCGACGGACGGTTAGCTGATGCTGCTGGCACTGGCAGCGATAGGGGAAGGTGTTCTGGCGTACTGAATCGAGCTCAAAGCGGTGGGTGCGGCGGGCGGGGACGCCCAGCACGGCCTCCATCATCCATTTCCACTCTTTACCGTGCGGCGCGACGCGGCCAAAGTGTTTCCACACCAGCAGATGCGCCAGTTCGTGCGGCACCACTTCATCGATAAACGCCTGCTGATTTTCCAGCAATAGCACTGGATTGAGGCGGATCTCGTTTTTCTCCAGCCACGCGGTGCCTGCGGAGGTGCCGCGCTGCTGATAAACCAGCGTCGGTTCCGCATAGCGGCGTTCCAGCTTGAGATTGGCGGTGGCGAGATGCTCCCGCAGGCTACGCATGACGGCCTGCTGGATAGCGATGGGAATTCGGGGTGTTTTCATAGCGCCAGAGGATAGTGCGCCGCGCGGGGGAGAGCAAGAAGAAGCTTCCTCCCGGAGGGGAGGAAGCACAGAGGGGATTAATCGCGAGCGCCGATTTCGCGCAGCGGGCGTCCCTGCATCAGGTTGCGTTCAATATGTTCCAGCGAGACGTTTTTGGTTTCTGGAATCAGCCAGATAGTCAGCAGGATAAACAGCACGTTCAGACCGCCGTAGACCCAGAAGGTGTTGGCGCTGCCGAGAGAGTTCAGCATGGTCAGGAAGGTGGCGCCGACGATCATATTGGCAATCCAGTTGGTCGCGGTGGAGCAGGTGATACCGAAATCGCGGCCTTTCAGCGGCTGTATTTCAGAACACAGTACCCAAATCAGCGGGCCGGCGCTCATCGCGAAGCCGACGATAAACATCAGCAGCATCAGTACTGCAAAGTACTGCGCGGTAGCAGAGTGAATACCGATATGCATCATGCTGCCCAGTACGCCCATACCGGCGGCCATCACGATAAAGCCGAGGATCAGCGTCGGTTTACGGCCCCAGCGGTCGACCAGGCCGATAGCGATAAAGGTGGCCAGTACGTTGGTCAGGCCGACGATCACTGTGCCCCACATTTGCTCAGTGGTATTGGCATAGCCCGCCAGTTCAAAAATCTTCGGCGCATAGTACATGATGACGTTCATCCCGGTGAACTGTTGCATGATCTGCAGCAGGACGCCAAGGAACACCGCGCGGCGGAAGTTGCTGTTCTCTTTGAACAGCGCCCAGCCGGACTGTTTGACTTTCAAGCTTTCGCGGATTTCATCGAGCTCGCGTTTGGCTTCGGCGCTGGTATCGCGCAGGCGCAGCAGGACGCGTTCGGCATCGACGAAACGGCGTTTAGCGGCAAACCAGCGCGGGCTATCCGGCAGGAAGATTACGCCGATCAGCAGCAGGATTGCCGGGATGATAATCACGCCGAGCATCCAGCGCCACGCGCCGCTGTAGCTGAAGGCGGTGTCAGAGAGGTAGGCGCCGAGAATACCGATGGTAATCATCAACTGGTACATCGAAATCATACTGCCGCGGATTTTCTCCGGCGCGATTTCCGACAAGTACAGCGGCGCGGTGTAAGAGGCGACGCCAACCGCCAGCCCCAGCAGGACGCGAGAGATCAGCAGGATTTCGACGTTCGGCGCGGCGGCGGAAAATAGCGAACCGGCCACGAACAGGATCGCGCCGATCATCAGGCTTTTTTTACGCCCAAGTTTGAAAGAGAGCCAGCCGCTGCCCACTGCGCCGACGGCGGCGCCGAACATCATGGAGCTGACCACCCACTCCTGGGTATGCGCGCTGATTTGGAATTCATTGGCAATGAACGGTAAGGCGCCGGCAATAACGCCGATATCAAGGCCGAACAGTAAGCCGGCCAGCGCGGCGAGGAAACAGACAAAGAACGTCATCGTCTTGTTTGAACGCCCTTGTTTTTTGTTGTCAGGCATAACGCCCTCCAGTTGAGTTATTGATTCTGTCGATGCTTAGAGTAGGGGAGTGCAGGACAAAAAAACGTGATTACAATCACGACTGTGTAATCGGTTACACTAAGGTAAAGATATGTAATCAGTAAAAACATATTCAAATCATAGATATAAAAGGCAAATATCGCCAATAAGAATGGGCTGAAACGGCGATTTTTGACATGTTATGTAACATTGTGAAAAGAGTTCGCGCCTGCGGGTAGCTAGAACGATCCCGCCCTTGCGGCAGATATGTAATCGCTTTCATCAA
Source organism: Klebsiella sp. K-3 (assembly GCF_051207495.1). Classification (NCBI taxonomy): domain Bacteria; kingdom Pseudomonadati; phylum Pseudomonadota; class Gammaproteobacteria; order Enterobacterales; family Enterobacteriaceae; genus Klebsiella; species Klebsiella sp. K-3. The sequence continues at coordinate 338,199 of NZ_JBPNXF010000008.1, forward strand.
GTGGGGAAAGGAAATGGATCAAAGACGGTCAAACGTCGGGGGAGAGATTCAGGGCAACAAAAAGGCCAGCGCGGGGCTGGCCTTAAGCAGTCAAGCGGGGTGGCTTATTTCAGGCCAGCCGCTTCGCGCAGCAGGGCTGCTTTGTCGGTTTTTTCCCATGGGAAATGTTCGCGACCAAAGTGACCGTAAGCGGCGGTCTCTTTGTAGATCGGGTGCAGCAGATCCAGCATCTGAATCAGGCCGTACGGACGCAGGTCGAAGAACTCGCGTACCAGCAGGGTCAGCTGTTCAGAAGGCACTTTTTCGGTGCCGAAGGTTTCGACCATGATTGAAGTCGGTTCAGCGACGCCGATGGCGTAGGAAACCTGAATCTCACAACGATCGGCAAGACCTGCGGCAACGATGTTTTTCGCCACATAGCGCGCCGCGTAGGCTGCGGAACGGTCAACTTTAGATGGATCTTTACCGGAGAACGCACCGCCGCCGTGACGAGCCATGCCGCCGTAGGTATCAACGATGATCTTACGACCGGTCAGACCGCAGTCGCCCATCGGGCCGCCGATGACGAAACGTCCGGTCGGGTTGATGAAGAACTTGGTGGAAGCGTTCAGCCATTCGGTCGGCAGAATCGGCTTGATGATCTCTTCCATCACTGCTTCCTGCAGGGATTTCTGATCGATATCTTCAGCGTGCTGAGTGGAAAGCACAACCGCATCGATGCCGACGATTTTGCCGTCGTCATACTGGAAAGTGACCTGGCTTTTCGCGTCCGGACGCAGCCACGGCAGGGTGCCGTTTTTGCGGACTTCAGCCTGGCGCTGTACCAGACGGTGCGCGTAAGTCACCGGCGCCGGCATCAGCACGTCAGTTTCGTTAGTGGCATAGCCAAACATCAGGCCCTGGTCGCCCGCGCCCTGTTCCAGCGGGTCGGCGCGGTCAACGCCCTGGTTGATATCCGGGGACTGCTTACCAATGGCGCTCAGGACCGCGCAAGAGTTGGCGTCAAAGCCCATATCGGAATGCACGTAGCCAATTTCACGCACCGTGTTACGGGTGATCTCTTCGATATCAACCCATGCGCTGGTGGTGATTTCACCGCCAACCAGAACCATGCCGGTTTTGACATAGGTTTCGCAGGCTACGCGCGCTTTCGGATCCTGTTCGAGGATCGCGTCCAGCACGGCATCGGAGATTTGGTCAGCAATTTTGTCTGGATGCCCTTCTGATACAGACTCGGACGTAAAGAGGTGTTTTGCCATGTTTTATTTTACCTGTGAGTATTCGTGTAGCTCATACTGTTGTGTAGAGAGGCTTTGATAGATGACCCTACCAAGGCTTGCAGGTAGTGACACGAGCAGTCTGAGTGTTAATCAGTATAGATGGATTAACTTCTGGATGGCTATTTTAGGTCAGAACTTCATCGCATTTCCACATTTTTTTGACATCGCCCGCATTAATGGAAAAAGCGTGGTGGAAATTTTTCCTGACAACTCCGGCAAGACGCGTATTTTTATTTTGCATTTTACCCCGCTTCTCGGTATAAAACGCCGCGCGCGGCTCATTAAAAAAGCGCACGAAGCCCATCTCGTGACGCCACTTCCAGCCGGGTTAAGCACTCTGTTACACAGCGGCGGTTTCGCCAGCTGTTCGATATGTATAGCTTTGGCTTGTCGCTGGCCTTTTTCGGGGCAGTGTGGAGGTGATACCAGATAATGAACCAACGTTTTTCGCCTGATTCGCCGCGTCGTTCTGTCGCGCAATTCTATCCCGCAATCTGCATCTCTTTCGTGCAAACCTGCCGATGTTCTACCCATCTCGGCGCTTCTCAGGATTCCAGGGCCTCCAGGCTTTTTGAAAACTGAACAAGGGCGCTCTTGCGTGAGCAAGGGTTTTCTCGTGGTTTCTCCGGGCTGTCATACCAGCTTCGGGTACGTGTTTTACTATATATGAATAAGAAACCGGTCGCGCAGCTGCAGTGCCAGCACTATCTGCTGGGATTAAAGGCTGTTCATGGGTTGTTATCGCGTCTGTCGACTGCGATAGTAGTTAATATTACAAGTTGAGGTTCGCTATGTCTGACGACATGTCTTTGGGTTCGCTTTCGTCAGCAGGCGAACACGGTGTACTACGTTCCATGCAGGAGGTTGCGATGAGCTCCCAGGAAGCCAGCAAAATGCTACGTACCTACAATATTGCCTGGTGGGGTAATAACTATTACGACGTTAACGAACTGGGCCATATCAGCGTTTGCCCGGATCCTGACGTCCCGGAAGCGCGCGTCGACCTGGCCGAGCTGGTCAAAGCGCGCGAAGCCCAGGGACAACGCCTGCCGGCGCTGTTCTGCTTCCCGCAGATCCTGCAACATCGTCTGCGCTCGATTAACGCCGCCTTCAAGCGCGCGCGTGAATCCTACGGTTATAACGGCGACTATTTCCTTGTCTACCCGATCAAGGTCAACCAGCACCGTCGCGTGATTGAATCCTTGATCCACTCCGGCGAACCGCTGGGGCTGGAGGCTGGTTCGAAGGCTGAGCTGATGGCGGTGCTGGCGCACGCGGGGATGACCCGTAGCGTGATCGTCTGTAACGGTTATAAAGATCGTGAATACATCCGTCTGGCGCTGGTGGGCGAGAAGATGGGCCATAAGGTCTATCTGGTCATCGAGAAGATGTCGGAAATCGCCATCGTGCTGGAAGAGGCCGCCCGTCTGAACGTGGTGCCGCGCCTTGGCGTGCGTGCGCGTCTGGCCTCGCAGGGTTCCGGTAAATGGCAGTCCTCCGGCGGCGAGAAATCTAAATTCGGCCTCGCGGCGACGCAGGTGCTGCAACTGGTCGAAATTCTGCGCGAGGCAGGCCATCTTGAGAGCCTGCAACTGCTGCACTTCCACCTCGGCTCGCAGATGGCCAACATTCGCGATATCGCCACCGGCGTGCGCGAATCGGCGCGTTTCTACGTCGAGCTGCATAAGCTGGGCGTTAATATTCAGTGCTTCGATGTCGGCGGCGGTCTGGGTGTCGATTACGAAGGGACCCGCTCGCAGTCCGACTGTTCGGTGAACTACGGCCTGAATGAGTACGCCAACAATATCATCTGGGCGATCGGCGACGCCTGTGAAGAGAACGGCCTGCCGCACCCGACGGTGATTACAGAGTCCGGCCGTGCGGTGACCGCGCACCACACCGTACTGGTTTCCAACATTATCGGCGTCGAGCGCAACGAATACACCGAGGCGACCCCGCCGGCGGAAGACGCCGCGCGTCCGCTGCAGAGCATGTGGGAAACCTGGCTGGAGATGCACGAAACCGGCAACCGCCGCTCGCTACGCGAATGGCTGCACGACAGTCAGATGGATCTGCACGATATCCACATCGGCTACTCCTCCGGCACCTTCAACCTGCAGGAGCGCGCGTGGGCGGAACAGCTGTATCTGAACATGTGCCATGAAGTACAAAAACAGCTCGATCCGAGCAACCGCGCCCATCGTCCGATCATCGATGAGCTGCAGGAACGTATGGCGGATAAAATCTACGTCAACTTCTCGCTGTTCCAGTCGATGCCGGATGCCTGGGGCATCGATCAGCTATTCCCGGTGATGCCGCTGGAAGGGCTGAACAAGTCGCCGGAACGCCGCGCGGTGCTGCTGGATATTACCTGCGACTCCGATGGCGCCATCGATCACTATGTTGACGGCGACGGGATCGCCACCACCATGCCGATGCCGGAATACGACCCGGAGAACCCGCCAATGCTGGGCTTCTTTATGGTCGGGGCTTATCAGGAGATCCTCGGCAACATGCACAACCTGTTCGGCGATACCGAAGCGGTAGACGTTTTCGTCTTCCCGGACGGTAGCGTTGAGGTTGAGCTCTCCGATGAGGGTGATACGGTGGCGGATATGCTGCAGTATGTTCAGCTGGATCCGAATACGTTGCTGACCCAGTTCCGCGATCAGGTGAAAAATACCGGTCTCGACGCCGAGCTGCAGCAGCAGTTCCTTGAAGAGTTCGAAGCGGGGCTGTACGGATATACTTATCTTGAAGATGAGTAACTAAGACTAATCCGCTGGTGGGTCGGTTTATGTTAATAAACCGACCCTTTTTTATAAATGAAATCTGAAAAAATATAGTGGATGCTTTTTAAAGCGATAATAGCCTGTACACTGCCGCGAGGAATTAATACTTAGTGGAACAGGGACAGAATATGAAAAGTATATCGCGGTACGGTCTTATTATCGGTTTATTATTATTAGGCGGTTGTTCGAGCCAGGCTGTGTACCATGACCGTGCGGCGTCTACCACCGATGTCGCCACCCGCTGGGGCAGCGACGTTCACTCAACGGTTAAAGGCGTGTCCGCAGAACGCCAGGATTCCCATCCTGACGAAATCGTATTGATTAATTATTCCGGTCAATATCATACCGGTTTCGACCAGCTGTATAGCATTCGAATTAGCGATCTGGAATATGCGGTACGCGATGCTAATTTTAACTCTCTCCCTATTACTCGCAGCTATAATAATTCTACCGGAAAATGGCAATACGCTGTTGTGGCCCGCGTTGGCACACAATATCAATTATATGTTCGTAATTATAGCCATCGCGTGGATTACGAAATTATTGCCACCGTGGATGGTCTCGATGTCCTGAGCGGCAAGGCCGGTTCGCTCCAGAATAATGGTTATATTATCCGTGCCGGCGACTCGCTGGCGATCAAAGGATTCCGTAAAAATAACCGTACCGTAGCGGCGTTTGAGTTTTCTGATGTTGCGCAATCTTATGCCGCCCATTCCGCTCAGGGGGACACGCGCAACGCCGGTATCATCGGCTTTGCCGCCTTCGCCTTACGCGGAGAAAAGCCGGCGCCGCTTCCACCGTGTTCGGCTCAGGCCTTCCCGGCGAACGGTTTCGCCCCGGCGCCTTGTCAAAAATAAACGTCCCGCTTGCCGCCGGGCGGTTTTCAGGCGATAATTTGTTCTTATAAGCAGTTACCTAATTCAAACCCTTCCTCGTCGGGCCTAACGACGCGGAGGGGTTTTTTTATACTTATTTTTTACGTTCCACGACTGTGAAAAGAGGTCATACCCATGAGCACTTTAGGTCATCAATACGATAACTCCCTGGTATCCAACGCTTTTGGTTTCCTGCGTCTGCCGATGAACTTTATGCCGTATGAAAGCGATGCGGATTGGGTCATCACCGGCGTGCCGTTTGATATGGCGACCTCCGGGCGCGCGGGCGGCCGTCATGGCCCGGCGGCGATCCGTCAGGTGTCAACCAACCTCGCCTGGGAGCACAACCGTTTCCCATGGAACTTCGACATGCGTGAACGCCTGAACGTCGTGGACTGCGGCGATCTGGTCTATGCCTTCGGCGACGCTCGCGAAATGAGCGAGAAACTGCAGGCGCACGCGGAGAAACTGCTGGCGGCCGGTAAACGCATGCTCTCCTTCGGCGGTGACCATTTTGTCACCCTGCCGTTGCTGCGCGCCCATGCCAAGCATTTCGGTAAAATGGCGCTGGTACACTTCGATGCCCACACCGATACCTACGCCAACGGCTGTGAATTCGACCACGGCACCATGTTCTACACCGCGCCGAACGAAGGGCTTATCGATCCGAACCACTCCGTGCAGATCGGTATTCGTACCGAATTCGATAAAGATAACGGCTTTACCGTGCTTGATGCGGGCCAGGTTAACGACCGCAGCGTCGACGACATCATCGCTCAGGTGAAGCAGATCGTCGGTGATATGCCGGTGTACCTGACTTTCGATATCGACTGTCTGGATCCGGCATTTGCGCCAGGTACCGGTACGCCGGTGATCGGTGGGTTGACCTCTGACCGTGCGATCAAACTGGTGCGCGGCCTGAAGGATCTGAACATCGTCGGAATGGACGTGGTTGAAGTCGCCCCGGCTTATGACCAGTCTGAAATCACCGCCCTGGCGGCGGCGACTCTGGCGCTGGAGATGCTATACATTCAGGCAGCGAAGAAAGGCTAAGCGTTTACTGCTGCTGCGCGACGCATGCGCAGCAGCAGTACGCCGCCGGCGCACAGCGTGATCAGCTGTGATGCCACCAGAACGGAAAAACCTGAACTTACCGATCCCACCGATTTCATCACCACTCCCATCAGCAGCGGAATAAACGCCGCGCAGATATTGCCAATGCCGTTAATGATCCCATAGGCGCTGCCCACCGCTTCGCGCGGGGCGTGATGCTGCACCACCGCCGGGATCGCCGCCCCCTGTAATCCCCAGAAAACGTTCGCCGCCAGCATAAACAGCGCCAGCATCGCCGGCTGCTGGCTGAGCATCAGCGCCAGCACGGAACCGGCGGTGAGTAGGCCGCCGATAATAAACAGCAGCGGCGCCTGCTCCGGGCGCATTTTGTCGAGGAGCACGCCGCCAACAAACTTTGAGCCCAGGCTTAACAAAAAGGGTACTGCCGCCAGCAGGCCGGTGGCCTGCAGCGAGAAGTGGTGCTCGTCGCGTAGCCAGGCGGGCAGCCAGGCGCTACTTCCCCATAGATAGCTGAGCGTGGCGATTTCCACCAGTAGGATCCAGCCAAGCAGCGGCGTACGCCAGGCGAGGGCAAAAGTCTGACTGAAGCCCGGCTTCGCGCGCTGTGCGGTCACTTTTGGCGCGGGAAGAAACCGCCAGATTAATCCGCCGCCGAGCAGGAGGTTAAGCAGCGCCAGCGCGTAGAAGGAGCCGATCCAGCCAACATGCGCCATCAACCAGGTGACTAGCGGGAAGCCTACCGCCAGCCCAAGCGATACGCCGAGGGCGGTCACCGCATTCGGTTTACCTATTTCATCGGCGGCGAAGTTGTCGTTGATAAAACGTGTCTTCAGTGAGAATAGCGGTCCCTCCGCCACGCCAAGAACAATGCGCGCGATTAACATCCCGAAGAGCGAGCCCAGCAGCGGTGAAACTGCGCAAACCAGCGCCCATATAGCAATGCTGCTTAAGAGTCCCTGGCGGTAATGCCATTTACTTTCTATAACTGGGGTTAATAATAATGCCGAAAATCCATAACCCAGAAGAAAGCATGTCATTAGCATGCCTTGTAACATTCTGTTTTCATTTAATTGAAAATGGGCAGCAAATTCCGGGTTAAGGATCATCACCGAGATATTTACCCGATCGACGTAGGAAATAATTATTAACAAAAGTAATGCTATTACCCCTTGCCATCTTGCCGCCATTTGTTGTCTCCACGCTTAATTTAATGATTGCCGGTTATTATTTTTTTAACGCCAGAAATAGTTACATAAGTAAAATGATTCACCAGTGAAACTCATTGTTTTTAAAAGATTAAATAAATGATTGTTTCATGGGTGAAACACCATGGCTTCCGCCGTTGCACATTTTTAATGATCGTCTGCAAAAGAAGTCAATAGTCGCGTGTGAAATTTAAATCGGCATTTTTATTTATAATGGATCACCACTTTAAATATCATCATTTCATCTGAATGCAGTTTTTCGTGATCAATTGCACACTTAGCTAATTTAAAAGTCATTCATTAACAAATTTGTCACATTAACGCTTGACGAAACATTCACCGCTTTTATATTGACCGTATTAAATAAGAAACAGAGTTTCATATATGAAACAAAAGCCTGGAGGATTGCGATGAGCTGGATAGGCGTATGTGACGCGGAGCAAGTACAGGAAGATTTTCCATATAGCGGCAATATCGACGGTAAGGAAATCGGTATTTATCTGATTGATGGCGAATATTACGCGCTGGAAGACGTTTGCCCTCATGCCTATGCGCTCCTGAGCCAGGGCTTTGTCGAAGATGGCAAGGTGGAATGCCCGCTGCATGAGGCGGTATTCGACGTCAAAACCGGCCAGTGCCTGCATGGCCCCGGCGGTCGCAACCTTAATCGTTACCCGGTGCGGGTATACGACAATCAGATCCAGATTACCTTTATCGAGGAGAACGTGGCATGAGCGAATCCCTGGACTTCAACCCGGCGCTACCGGAAAGCCGCCAGTTTACGCCACCGGCGGAAGGCGGAAACGGCAATATCCATAAGCCTGGCGACTATCACAATCTGATTTGGCAAACCCGCAGCCGGGTGCCGGAAAACTGGGAACTGCAACTTATCGCCACCCTGGAAACGCTGTTCGAGCAGGGCGCGGAAGGTCTCGGTGAACTGGTGAGCGGCCTCAATGGCGTCAGGATGCATGACCAGCAGGGCGAACCGTGGAGCGAAAGCAGCTTCCAGGCATTTTTACAGGTTAACGGCTACTGAGGACACAGCGATGACGACAACGGTACAAAACTATCTTGATAAAGGATTGCGCGGCCTGTGGTATCCGGTGCTGGCGAGCTGGGAAGTGCAGTCTGCGCCGGTAGGCATTACCCGTCTCGGCGAGCAGATCGTGGTCTGGCGAAATAAAGACGGCCAGGTGCAGGCGCTGGAAGACCGCTGCCCGCATCGCGGCGCGCGCCTGTCAATGGGCTGGAACTTAGGCGATCGTATCGCCTGCTGGTATCACGGCGTGGAAGTCGCCGGCAACGGCGAAGTCAAAGACGTCCCGGCGGTTGACCGCTGCCCGCTGGTCGGCCAGCAGTGCGTGCGCAGCTACAGCGTGCAGGAAGCGCACGGGGCAATCTTCCTGTGGTTCGGCGTCACCGCCGACCAGCAGCCTGATGAACTGAGCTTCCCGGAGGAACTGGCCGACCACGAAAAATACAGTAACTTCCTGTGCACCGCGGCGTGGAAATGCAACTACCAGTACGCGCTGGAAAACGTGATGGACCCGATGCACGGTACCTATCTGCACTCATCATCGCACTCGATGGCGGAAGGCGATCGCAAAGCCGATATGGTGCTGCAGCCGACGAAAACCGGCTTTATCTTCGAGAAAAAAGGGCAGAGCGGCGTCAACTTTGACTGGGTTGAACTGGGCAACAGCGGCGCCTACTGGATGCGCCTGTCTATTCCGTACAAAAAGCGTTTCGGGCCGGGCGGCCACTTCTGGATCGTCGGCATGGTGGTTCCGGAAGATAACGACAACTGCCGCGTCTTCTTCTGGCGCATCCGCGGCGTTCAAGGCTGGCAGCGCGATCTGTGGCGCTTTATGTACCGCAACCGTCTGGAAAAACTGCACTGGGAAGTACTGGAACAGGATCGCGTGGTGCTGGAAAGCCTGGCGCCGAACGCCCGCGATCATGAATATCTCTATCAACATGACGTCGGTTTGTCCCGCCTGCGCCGCATGATGCAGAAAGCGGCGAAAGAGCAGTTAGCGCTTCGCGAAGCGCAGCAGGGTGCCGCCTGATGAACGGCCTGCTGAACGGTAAACGTATTGTCGTCACCGGCGCGGCGCGCGGCCTCGGTTACCACTTTGCCGAATCCTGCGCCGCGCAGGGCGCGACGGTGGTGATGTGCGACATCCTGCAGGGGGAGCTGGCGGAAAGCGCTCATCGCCTGCAGCAGAAGGGCTATCAGATCGAATCCCACGCCATCGATCTTGCCAGTCAAGCGTCGATCGAGCAGGTCTTCAGCGCCATCGGCGCGCAGGGGCCTATCGATGGCTTAGTCAATAACGCGGCAATGGCCACCGGCGTCGGCGGTAAAAACATGATCGATTACGATCCGGACCTGTGGGATCGGGTGATGACGGTCAATGTCAAAGGTACCTGGCTGGTGACCCGCGAGGCGGTACCGCTGCTGCGCGAAGGGTCGGCAATCGTCAACGTCGCTTCGGATACCGCGCTGTGGGGCGCGCCGCGGCTGATGGCCTACGTCGCCAGTAAGGGCGCGGTGATTGCGATGACCCGTTCCATGGCCCGCGAGCTGGGTGAAAAGCGGATCCGTATCAACGCCATCGCGCCGGGGCTGACTCGCGTTGAGGCCACGGAATACGTTCCCGCCGAGCGTCATCAGTTGTATGAGAACGGCCGCGCGCTCAGCGGCGCTCAGCAGCCGGAAGATGTCACCGGCAGCGTGGTCTGGCTGCTGAGCGATCTTTCGCGCTTTATCACCGGCCAGCTGATCCCGGTCAACGGCGGTTTTGTCTTTAACTAATAAGTGAGGCGGTATGGCGAACGATCAGGAAGTGAAGTACCTGGTACCGGGTCTGGAGCGCGGTTTACAACTGCTGCTGGCGTTTGGCGAACAGCATCGCGATCTGACCTTTGCCGAGCTGCATCGGCTGGTGGATATGCCGAAAGCGACCGCCTATCGCGTGGTGCAGACGCTGGAATATATGGGTTTTCTCGAGCGCAACGCCCGCACCAATACCTTTTCGCTGGGCATGAACGTACTGCGTCTGGGCTTTGAATATATCGCCTCACTGGATGTCGCTCAGGTGGGTCAGCCGGTCATCGAGCAACTGCGCGATATCAGCCAGTGCAGCAGCCATCTGGCGATCCGCGATGGCCGCGACATCATCTACATTGCCCGCGTCAGCGCAGCCGGTTCACGTATCAACCAGGTCAGCGTCGGAACGCGGCTACCGGTGCACTGCACCTCGCTTGGCCGCATGCTGCTGACCGATGTTTCCCGCAGCGAGTTTGAACAATTGTTCCCGGATGCACGTCTGCCGGGCAATACGCCGGGCCAGCTGTACGACCGCGAAGCGCTGTGGCAGATGGTGCAGCAGGATAAAGCTCGCGGCTACGTGATTGGCGAATCGTTCTATCGCCACGGTATCTCATCGATTGTCTATCCGGTCTTTGACCGCAGCGGGCGGGTGGCGGCGGTCGTCAGCATTCTGGTGCCGTCGGACGAGATCCCGCAAAGCGATCGCGAGCGGTTACAGAACGAGGTCAGTATGGCGGCGGACAAAATTTCCGGCTTCCTCGGATATTTGTCACAGGCAAGTTAAATCAACAACTTAACAGCAGGCGCTTGATTGCGTCGGGCATGTTTTACGCCCAAATTCGGGCGACTGAACGGTAAAGAGGCGACGAATAATGAGTATTACCGGAATTGAAAAGCTGGAATTTGGCGTAGACGACCTGAACAACAGCGCCAAATTTATGCGCGATTTTGGCCTGACCGGCGACGCCAGCGGCCGCGCGTTTACCACCCTCAGCGGCGCGCGGGTCGAACTTAACCCGACCGATGCCGCCGATCTCCCGCCAGCCTTTGAGGCGGGCAACACTCTGCGTCGCATGACCTGGGGCGTGGCGGATCGGGCGGCGCTGGATGCGCTGCGCCCGAAGCTGGAACGCCAGCCCGGCTTCCGTGAAATCGACGGCGCGCTGGAGTGCCGCGACCCTAACGGTATGACGCTGCGGGTGCAGGTTAGCCAGCAAACGGCGGTTGAACTGAACGTTGAACCGATCAACCAGTGGGGCGATGTGCGTCGCATCGACACCCCGAGCCCGGTGTACGACCGCGCGCAGCCGATTAACGTCGGCCACGTGGTGTTCTTCGTGGAAGAACTGGCGGCGGTGGAAAGTTTCTATCGCGAAGTGCTCGGCTTCCAGGTTTCAGACCGCTATATCAATCGCGCGGTGTTCCTGCGCTGCGGCGTACGCGGCGGCCACCATAACCTCTTCTTATTGCAGTTGCCCAACCGCAAACGTGGACTTAACCACGTCGCGTTTACCGTGCGGGATATTCATGAAGTGATCGGCGGCGGCATTGCGATGAATAAAAACGCCTGGAGCACGTTTATCGGCCCCGGCCGCCATCCGGTCTCCTCGGCCTACTTCTGGTATGTCAACAGCCCGACCGGCGGCGCTTTTGAGTACTACACCAACGATGACTATCTGACGGAAAACTGGCAGCCGCGCGAACTTGAGCATTCACTCGTGTCCTTTACCGAATGGGCGGTGGAAGGCGGTATCGATCACGATACCCGTCGCCAGCAGAAAAAACCGGAGGCGGTATGACGGCGCGGATAGTCATTATCGGCGGCGGCCAGGCTGGCGGCTGGGCAGCGAAAACGCTGCGTGATGAAGGGTTTAGCGGCGAGATTTGCGTGGTTGCCGAAGAGCAATGGGATTTTTACGAGCGCCCGCCGCTGTCGAAAGCGGCATTGCTGGAGGCCGAACCGGCGCTGCCGCGGTTATTCAGCGCCGAGGCGCAGCAGGCGCTGGATCTGCGCTGGTACCGCCCGCTGCGGGCGGAATCGATCGATCGGCAAAATAAAACCCTGGCGCTGAGCAACGGCGAAACGCTGGCGTACGACCAACTGCTGATCGCCACCGGCGGCCGCGCGCGGCTGCCGTCCGAGGTCTGGGCGCAGCATCCGCAGGTCTATACCCTGCGCCACTGGCAGGACGCGCAGCGTCTGAAGCAGCGGCTGGCATCGGCAACGCGGCTGGCGATCGTCGGCGGCGGCTGGATTGGCCTCGAAATCGCCGCCTCGGCGCGCAAAAGCGGCGTAGCCGTGACCCTTTATGAACAACAGCCGGCGCTGTGCATGCGCTCGGTCAGTACGGAGGTCTCGCTGGCGCTGGATGAGTTGCATCGCGGGCAGGGCGTTGATATTCGCCGCGGCTGCGGCGCGCTGGAGCTGGAAGATGATAACGGCCTGCCGACGCTGCACTGCGACGGCCAGAGGGAAACCTTCGACGCGGTGGTGGTGGGGATCGGCGTCGATCTGAATCTCGAACTGGCGCGCGATGCCGGGCTCGCTGTCGAGCGCGGAATTGTCGTCGATGCCCAGGGGCGCAGCAGCGATCCGGCGATTTTCGCCGCCGGCGATGTCGCCCAGCACCATCAGTACGGCCTGTGCATTCAGTCGTGGGCCTTTGCGCAAAATCAGGCGATCGCGACGGCGAAAGCGATGCTCGATCCGCAGGCCAGCGGCTACGACGAGGCGCCGTGGCTGTGGTCAGATCAATACGATCGCAATATTCAGATCCTGGGGATCCCGCAGGTGGGCAGCCGCACCATCGTGCGTGACGAGCCGCAGGGCGCGCTCTACTTCTCGCTGAACGCCGATGGACGTTTAACGCAGCTGGTGGCCTTCAATAATGCACGTACCGTGAAGCTGGCGAAGCGCTGGATGGCGGCGGGGAGGGATCTCTCTGACGTCCCGCTCGCTGACCCGACTTTCTCGCTGATGTCATTGCGATAATTAACGCGAACCCTTAAGGGGGAGAAATGACCACATTAGAGACTAACGCCGCGCCTGCTGAGGCGAGCGGCGAGGGCGTCCGCACGCCTGAAAAAGCGGTGCGTTGGGCCATTCCGCTGTCGCTGCTGGCCTGCGTACTGCTGGCGTTTTTCGACAAAATCAGTATCGCCGCGCTGTTTTCCGATAGCCACTTCCAGCAGGCGATGGGGATCGATTTCGATACCACCCGGCTGGGTATTCTGATGAGCGCCTTTTTGCTGAGCTACGGCTTCTCGTCAGTGTTATTAAGCGGCCTTGGCGACCGGATTGCGCCGCTGCGCTTGCTAACTGGAATGATGGTGGTGTGGTGCATCCTGATGGTGATCATGGGCTTCACCCACAACTACGTGCTGATGGTGACGCTGCGCATCCTGTTGGGCATCGCTGAAGGGCCGCTGTTCCCGCTGGCGTTCGCCGTGGTGCGCCACACCTTCCCACAGCGGCTACAGGCGCGCGCCACCATGCTGTGGCTGCTCGGCACGCCGGTTGGCGCGGCGCTGGGTTTCCCGCTGTCAATTTGGCTACTCAATACCTTCGGCTGGCAGAGCACCTTTTTCGTGATGGCGATGCTGACGGTACCGGTGCTGATTTTTGTGCGCATCGGGCTGCGCGGCGTGCAGCTGGAGGCGAAAGTCGGCAGCGATAAAACGTCGCAGGAAGTGCGCCGCAGCGCGCGGCGCGAGCTCTTCGTGAGTCCGCATTTCTGGATGATCTGCATCTTCAATATCGCCTTTCTCGCCTATCTGTGGGGGATCAACGGCTGGCTGCCGGGCTACCTGATTAAAGGCAAAGGCATTCATCTGGAACACGCCGGCTGGCTGTCGTCGATGCCGTTTATCGCCATGCTGCTAGGCGAAATTATTGGCGCCTGGCTCTCTGACCGCGTCGATAAGCGCGCCGCCGCCTGCTTTATTTCCCTGGCGGGCGCCGGAATCGGGCTGGCGGCGGTGATGCATTTTAGCGCGCCGTTGCCGGTGATCGCGGCGATGAGCTTTAGCACCTTTATGTGGGGCACCGGCGCGCCAAACATTTTCGCGCTGCTGGCTAAAGCGACCCATCCACGGGTCAGCGCCACGGCGGGCGGGATTTTCAACGGGCTGGGAAACTTTGCCGGGGCCTTATCGCCGGCGGTGATGGGCGCGCTTATCGCCTTCACCCATAGCATGGATTCCGGGCTGATTTTTCTGGCGGTGATGGCGGCGGTGGGCTGCGCCCTGTTACTGCCGCTGCTGAGACGTTACTGAGGATAAAACGATGACTGATTCAACCGTAACTGCAAAACAGAGTCTGAAACCTGACCATCTGACGATGGAAGAGTGGGTGGAGTCGCGTATCGCGCGCTTTGAAGGCCGTAAATACGACTGGAATGCGCTGAAATTCCAGGCAGATTTTGATCCGAAATATCGCCGCGCGCAGATGCGCTACATCGGCACCGGCGCCACCGGCGTCGCCAGTGATACCAACACCGTTCCGGCCGAGCACTTCACCTTCTCCACCATGGTGTTGCCGTCCAAATGTGAAGGCCCGCTGCACCTGCATGATGACGTAGAAGAGGTGTTCTTCATGCTCAAAGGGCAGATCACCCTGATGATTCAGGACGGCGACAACTATACCGAAACCGTGCTGCGAGAACGCGATCTGATCTCGGTGCCGCCTGGAATTTACCGCGGTTTGTTTAACCACGGCGAAGAAGAGGCGCTGATGTGCGTGATGCTCGGCACCCATAAGCCGCATATTCCGACCTACCCGGAAGATCATCCGCTGGCAAAAGTAAAACGTAACTAAGGGGCGATGATGACGGGTTTTCGTGAACAAGGAAGCGGCATTCCGCTGACGCTGCTGCACGGCATCAGTTCCGGCGCGGCCTCCTGGCATAAACAGATGGCGCTTCCCGGCTACCGTGTGCTGGCCTGGGATATGCCCGGTTATGGCGAGAGCCCGATGCTGGCGGCAACGCCGGCGGATGCTGGTGATTACGCCGACGCGCTGGCGCGAATGCTGGATCGCGCTGGAGTAGAGCAAACCATACTGGTCGGCCATTCGCTGGGCGCACTGGTGGCGGCCGCCTTCGCCGCGAAATACCCGCAGCGGGTGCTTTATCTGGTACTCGCCGACGTCGCGCAGGGATACGGCCAGGCGGAGGCGGCGCAGCGGGAAAAAGTCTGGCATGGACGTCAACAGCAGATGGCGCTGGGCGGTGAGGCGATGGCGCAGGGGCGGGCGGCAAAACTGCTGCGCCCCGGCGCGCGCGAAGCCGATGTGGCGACGGTGGCGGCAGGCATGCGCAGGCTGCGTAGCGAAGGTTACCTCGCCGCCGCCTGGATGCTGGCGCATGACGACATCCACCGCTGGCTCGCCGACTATCGCGGTCGTCTCTCTGTGTGGTGCGGCGAGCAGGATGCCATTACCCAACCGGAGCTGGTGCAAGGAGTGGCGCTGCGTTACGGCGCCCCTTACATCGCCATCCCGCAGGCTGGACATGCCAGCTATCTCGATAACGAAACCTTTTTTAATCAACAGCTTTTACGCATAGGGGAAGAGGTGCGCGATGAATGCACAAATTGAAGGACGCGTCGCGGTAGTCACCGGCGGCTCGTCAGGGATCGGCTTTGAAACGCTGCGCCTGCTGCTGGGCGAAGGGGCGAAGGTCGCCTTTTGCGGCCGCAACCCGGATCGGCTGGCCAGCGCCCATGCGGCGTTGCAAAACGAATATCCCGAAGGCGAGGTGTTCTCCTGGCGCTGCGACGTACTGAATGAAGCGGAAGTTCAGGCCTTCGCTGACGCGGTCGCCGCGCGTTTCGGCGGCGCCGACATGCTGATTAATAACGCCGGGCAGGGTTATGTCGCCCACTTCGCCGATACGCCGCGCGAGGCCTGGCTGCACGAAGCCGAACTGAAACTGTTCGGCGTGATTAACCCGGTAAAGGCTTTCCAGCCGCAGCTTGAGCAGTCGGATATCGCCTCGATTACCTGCGTGAACTCTCTGCTGGCGCTGCAGCCGGAAGAGCACATGATTGCCACCTCTGCTGCCCGTGCCGCGCTGCTCAATATGACGCTGACCCTGTCGAAAGAGCTGATGGAGAAAGGCATCCGCGTGAATTCCATCCTGCTGGGAATGGTCGAATCCGGGCAGTGGCAGCGCCGTTTTGAAAACCGCAGCGATAAGAGCCAGAGTTGGCCGCAGTGGACCGCGGATATTGCCCGTAAGCGTGGGATCCCGATGGCGCGTCTTGGTAAGCCGCAGGAGCCGGCGCAGGCGTTGCTGTTCCTCGCTTCGCCGCTGGCCTCCTTTACCACTGGCGCGGCGCTGGACGTTTCCGGCGGTTTCTGCCGCCATCTGTAAGGAAAGATGATGAAAAAGGTCATGTTAATCGGCTATGGCGCGATGGCCCAGGCGGTGATTGAACGCCTGCCGCCGCAGGTGACGTTGGGTTGGATCGTCGCCCGCGAATCGCATCATGCGGCGATCCGCCAGCAGTTCGGCCACACGGTGACGCCGCTTACCGATCCGCTGCAGTGCGAAGAGACGCCGGATCTGGTGCTGGAATGCGCCAGCCAGCAGGCGGTCGCGCAGTACGGCGAAGCGGTGCTGGCGCGCGGCTGGCATCTGGCGGTGATCTCCACCGGCGCGCTGGCGGACAGCGAACTGGAACAGCGTTTACGCCAGGCGGGCGGCAGGCTGACGCTGCTGGCCGGCGCAGTCGCCGGGATTGACGGCCTGGCGGCGGCGAAAGAGGGGGGGCTTGAACGAGTGACCTATCAGTCGCGTAAAAGCCCGGCCAGCTGGCGCGGCAGCTATGCCGAACAGCTTATCGACCTCAGCGCGGTCAATGAAGCGCAAATTTTCTTTGAAGGCAGCGCCCGCGAGGCGGCGCGGCTATTCCCGGCAAATGCCAACGTGGCGGCAACCATCGCGCTGGGCGGTATCGGCCTTGACGCGACCCGGGTACAGCTGATGGTCGATCCGGCGACGCAACGCAACACCCATACGCTACACGCCGAAGGACTGTTCGGCGAGTTTCACCTGGAGCTGAGCGGCCTGCCGCTCGCCAGCAATCCGAAAACATCGACCCTCGCGGCACTGAGCGCGGTACGCGCCTGCCGTGAACTGGCATAACGCAGAGAGGCTGAGATGGACGAATTAGACATTTTTATCGGCGGCCAGTGGCGTCGCGGCGGCGGCAATTTGATGCACAGCCAGTTTCCGGCGGATGGCGCTATTAACGCGGCGCTGCATGCGGCAAGCCTCGATGATTTACAGGAGGCGGTCGACTGCGCCGACCGCGCCTGGCGGGAGCCAACGTGGTGGACGATGCTGCCGCATCAGCGGGCGAAGATCCTGCATAAGGTTGCCGATCTGATTGAAGCACAGCTTGATGCGCTCACCCAAAAGCAGAGCCGCGATAACGGTAAACCACTGGCGGAAGCGCGAGGGCTGGTGATGAGCGCGGCGGGCACAGCACGCTATTTTGCCGCCGCCTGCGAACTGCTTGAAGGCGAGCTGCCGACGCCGCGGCAGGCGGATCTATTGACCCTGAGCCGCTATGAGCCGCTGGGCGTGGTGGCGGCGATCACGCCGTGGAACTCGCCGATCGCCAGTGAAATGCAGAAGGTGGCCCCGGCGATCGCCGCCGGAAATGCGGTGATCCTCAAACCGGCGGAAGCCACGCCGCTCATGGCGCTGGAACTGGCGAAGATCTTTGAGCAGGCCGGTTTACCCGCCGGACTGCTGAGCGTGCTGCCGGGTAAAGGATCGATTATCGGCGATGCGCTAGCCCGCCATCCTAAGGTGCGCAAAATTTCCTTTACCGGCGGCACTACCACCGGGCGTCACCTGGCGCACGTGGCGGCGGAAAAGCTGATCCCGGCGTCGCTGGAGCTGGGCGGCAAATCGCCGACCATCGTGCTGGAAGATGCCGATATCGAACAGGCGGCGCGGGGCATCTGCTACGGCATTTTCAGCTCCGGCGGTCAGGCCTGCATTGCCGGCTCGCGTCTGTTTGTCCATGACAAAGTGTATCCACAATTAATGGCCCGCCTGCTGGAGTTAACCCAAGGACTGCGGGTTGGTCATCCGTTCAGCGCTGGCACCCACGTCGGGCCGCTGATCAACGATAAACACCGTCAGAGCGTGCTGGAGTACGTCGAGCTGGCGAAACGCGAAGGTGGCAGCGTGCTATGCGGCGGCGAGATCCCGGCGGATCCGGCGCTGGCGGCGGGGAGCTACTTCCTGCCGACCATCATTGAAGGGCTGAACAACCAGGCCCGCGTTTGCCAGGAAGAGATCTTCGGGCCGGTGCTGGTGGCGATGCGTTTTCACGATGAAGCGGCGTTGATCCGTGAGGCCAATGATTCGGTCTTCGGGCTGGCGGCGGGGATCTGGACGCGCGATACCGGCCGCGCGCTGCGTCTGAGCGAGCAACTGGAAGCCGGTACGGTGTGGATCAATACCTACAAAGTTTTCTCCATTTCGACCCCGTTTGGGGGCTTTAAAGAGAGCGGTCTGGGCCGCGAAAAAGGGATCCAGGGGCTGAAAGCCTGGATGCAACAAAAGAGCATTTATCTGGCGACGGGTAATAGCGTCAACCACTGGTGCGACTGAGAAAGGGTGAGCAATGAGCGAAATGATAACCGTCGGCGATGCCATCGCCAGAACGCTGGAGCAGTATCACGTTGAAGCCATTTATGGCGTCATTTCTATCCATAACCTGCCGATCGCTGATGCCGTCGGCCAGCGGGAAAAAATCCGCTTTGTTCCGGCGCGCGGCGAAGCGGGCTCGGTGACCATGGCTGACGCCCACGGCCGTTTTTCAGGGCTCGGCGTGGCGCTGACCAGTACCGGCGCGGGCGCGGGTAATGCGGTCGGCGCGCTGGTTGAGGCGATGAACGCCGGTACGCCGCTGCTACACCTGACCGGACAGGTCGAAAAAGCCTGGCTGGACGCCGACACCGGTTTTATTCATGAAACCCGCGATCAGTTGACCTTCCTGAAAGCCAGTTCGAAGCGCGCTTACCGCATTAGCAACGCCAACCAGGCGGTGGCTATCCTGCATAAGGCGATTCAGGAGGCGCAGACGCCGCCGTGCGGCCCGGTATCGGTGGAAATCCCCATCGATATTCAGAGCGCCAAAATTCCGCTTTCACTGCTGACCGCGCCGTTGAAACGCGCTCCGGCGGTTGAGCCGGAAGCGTCGCTGGTCGATACGCTGTGGGCGCAGCTTAAGCAGGCGAAGCAGCCGCTGCTGTGGCTTGGCGGCGGCGCGTTAGAGAGCGGCGAGGCGGTGAAGACGCTGGCGGATGCGGGGGTGACGGTGATTTCCAGTACCCACGGCCGCGGCATTCTGGCGGACAGCCATCGCGCCAGTCTGCGCGCGTTTCATAATTCTCCCTCGGTTGAAGCGCTGATTTCACAATGTGATTTCACACTTGTGGCCGGTTCCCGGCTGCGCAGCAACGAAACGCGCTCGTGGACGCTGGAACTGCCCACGCCGCGGGTGCAGATTGATATCGACCCGGCGGCGGCCAGCCGTAACTACTTGATGGACAATACCCTGGTGGCGGATTGCCGGGCGCTATTAGCGGCGCTGGCAGCGCGGGTGCAGGGCCGGATGTGGGGCGATGCGCGTTGGGATAGCCAGCTTAAAGCGGCGGTAGAGGCGGCGGAGCAGGGGCTGCGCGACCAGTGCGGCGCTTACGCTAAATTGAATGACGCGATTGCGCAGGCGCTGCCCGATGACGGCATTCTGGTGCGCGATATTACCGTTTCCGGCAGCCTGTGGGGCAGCCGCCTGTTCCGCGCTCACGGCCCGCTGATGAATATCCATTCTCTGGCCGGAGCCATCGGTATGGGGCTACCGATGGCGGTGGGCACCGCGATTGCCAATCCGCAACGGAAAGTGGTCGGCCTGGTCGGCGACGGCGGCCTGAGCCTCAACCTTGGCGAACTGGCGACTCTGGCGCAGGAGAAGGCCAACGTAACGCTGTTGATTATGAACGACGGCGGCTACGGCGTGATGCGCGGTATTCAGGATAAGTACTTCGGCGGCCGCCAGTATTACAACGAGCTGCACACGCCGGACTTTACCCTGTTGGCGCAGGCGATTGGCCTGCAGGCGTGGAGCGTGGAACGGGCGGAGGATTTCCAGGCGGTGATGACCGAAGCGCTGGCGATGCCGGGTCCATCGGTGGTGGAAGTGAAAATGGGCCAGATTGGCGCGCTGCGCTTTGCCGGCCCGCCGCAGAAGACGCTGTATTAATGATAATCCAGTGACCCCAACCCTCTCCCTTCCGGGGAGAGGGTACCGCACGGCACAGGGGGTTAATCAAGGCGCCGGACGGTTGCTCCTGCGCGCCGGGAGAGGGCCGGCCCGCAGGAGAGGGTTCATTACACGGTTAAAATACGTTAAACGGATATTCGACGTAGAACCGCACCTCATTACCGCTGACGTTATAGTCGCTGGCGTTGCTGGAAACGCGCAGCACCGAATAGCGTAGTCTCAATTTCAAATCTTTCGCCATGCCGTTTTGCACCTGGTACTGCACCTGGTTGAACCATTCGTGTTCTTTACCGTTGCTGGTCTCGGCGGTTTTAATGTTATCGCCGCGAACGTAGGCGGTGGTCCAGCTCAGGCCCGGTACGCCCAGTCCGGCAAAATCCAGGCCATAGGAGGCCTGCCAGGAACGCTCATCCTCGCCGTTAAAATCAGACCAGTAGGAGTTAGCCAGCCAGATGGTGTTGCCGCCATCGCCGACGCCGCCCTGATTCTGATACCCACCGTAGTGGTAGCCGGTGCTGCCGCTGCTTTGCTGGTAAGCGACCTTAAAAGTGTGAATATCCCAGATATAGCTGGCGGCCAGGCTCCAGATGCTGTTGCTGCGCCCGGTGTCATTGGCGTCGGCATATTCTTGATCTAAGCGCGAGTTATAGCCATTGAAGTCAACAATTAACTGCTGGTCGGCGGCGAACGGCTGCTTGTAGTTCAGGCCGAGATACTGCTTATTCAGCACGTCCTCGACGTGTGAAGCGTATAGCGCGCCGCTGAGCTGGTCGTTGAATTGATAGCTGGCGCCGCCAAAGGTCAGGCTTTTCAGGCCGCTGTTGTGGCTGTCGTCGCTTTTGCGCTGCTGATCGGTGAGATACCCGGCGTTAATTTCCAGACCGTCGATTTCTCTTGAGGTCAGCATGGTACCGGTATAGCTCTCATACAGCAGCCGCGAGTCATCGGCGTAGACGATAGGCAGCATCGGGCGCTGGCTGCCGTAGCTGAGTACGGTATTCGAGAAGCGCATTTTAGCGGTAGCGCCGAATTTGGCTAAATCGGACTTCGCGCGGCCATCATCATCCTGGGCGAAAAAGTCGATACCGCCCGCGCCGCTGCGGCCGCGGCCGCCGTCGAGGCGCACGGCGTACTGCGCAATGCCGTCAACGCCGAAGCCGACCGGCCCTTGAGTAAAGCCGGATTCGAAGGTAGCGATAATACCCTGACCCCATTCGGCTTTATCCGGTAATCCATCGCGATAATCGCGTTTGATATAAGCGTTACGTAAAAAGAGATCCAGGTGACTGTCTTCAATAAAGCCCTGACTGGTAGATTGTTGGCTGGCGAAAGCCGGCGCGGCGGCAATAATGCCAAGTGCGAGTAATGGTAATTCTTTTTTCACTGAGGGCACTTCTCTGTCTGTCGATATATTCATGGGAATCACTGCCAGTCAGATATTGTCCTGAAATAATGTCGAAAGCAATCATTGTGTGAGCAGTTATTGCAGCCGGAAACAGGCTGTATGGCGCATGAGCCGTGTACCAGGCAGTAAGGGGTGGACTATTTATTATTCGGGCAAAGACGATTCTGGAAGCCAGATAGTGTGCGGCCTTTTTAATTTACCAAATAATATATTTCTGAATCGCCGGGCATAAAATAATTTGCTGTGATGCGCTGTGATAATAATTAACGGTTTGTGCGCTTAAATTATCAATTGATGCGGCTAAATATTTTTACGGGTATATAAAAAAGGGAGGCAATAATGCCTCCCGCTGTCGCTTATTTAATACCGTCGGCCTTCATGCGATCGCGAATATGCTGCGCGCGGGCTTCCGATGCCGGGTGATCGTCAAACATGGAGCTCTGACGGCCGGCTTCCAGCTTGGCCAGTTTTTCGAAGCTGGTGGCCAGTCCCGATGGATTGATGCCGCGTTTGCGCAGCAGGTCGTAAGAGTAGTCGTCCGCTTCCGACTCCTGGCGCTGGGAGAACTGCGAGTTCACCAGTTTTTCGCCGAGATCGCCCAGCTGCGACTGCGACAGGCTGCCGACGATGCCGCCAGCGGAGGCCGCCGCCGCGCGCACGGCGTTAGTGCCTAGCGCGACCTGCATGCCTTTCTTCACGTGGCCCAACGCAACGTGGCCCATTTCGTGGCCGATAACCGCTTCTACTTCGTTATCGTTCATCAGGTTCATCAGGCCGCTGTAAACGCGGATGCAGCCGTTGGCCATCGCGAAGGCGTTGACGTCTTTTGTTTCATAAACCTTATAGTTGACCGGCTGGCCGTTGATGTTATCGCCCAGCGCGGCGGCAATCTTGCTCAGGCGTTTGCTGTACTCGCTGTTGGCCGGAGAAATAGTAGCTTTGGCGTCCATCTCTTTACACGCCTGGTCGCTTAAGGTTTTTACCTGTTCGTCGCTAAGAGAGTAGGCCTGGAATGCTTCCGCGCCCGAGCTCAGCAGGGCGTTGGAGTCCATGTTCTGACATCCGGTTAATGTTGCTGCGATCCCGAAGGCAAGAAGGGTTGAGCGAATTTTCATTTTTATCTTCCACAATCTTATGGTTTTTTATCTGAATAATGGGCGACGACGGACCCGCCTCGTCCTGTGCAAAGTATAAATAGTATCTCATGATCCGGGCGAGTGGATTCCGCGGCAGCACAACGTGTTCCAGAGATTTCTTAATGGGCAAAAGGATGCTCCATGTACATGCTTTGTCGCTTGGGTTACATTGTTCACACTTTTTTCCGGCGTAGCCCAAAACGCGCTCTCGTCAAGTCGTTAAGGGCATGGCCTTATAACATCCGAACTGGAGTCAAAATGTCCTCACGTAAAGAGCTTGCCAACGCTATTCGTGCGCTGAGCATGGACGCTGTACAGAAAGCCAAATCCGGCCACCCTGGCGCCCCGATGGGCATGGCTGACATTGCCGAAGTCCTGTGGCGTGATTTCCTGAACCATAACCCGCAGAACCCGTCCTGGGCCGACCGCGACCGTTTCGTGCTGTCCAACGGC